>CAILDA010000025.1 GCA_903832875.1 uncultured Micrococcales bacterium
AAAGTTTTCCTTTGCTTCGAGGATTGCTGAGAGTAACTTTGCTTGCTCTTCGGTTATGAAGTTTGAGTAAACCAGATCTTGTAGTGAGAAATGTTTGGCTGAATGTCTTCTGATAGAAATCTGAGTGTTTTCCGAACACTCACCACCTAAAACACAATGAAATCTCAAGAGGCCATGTTTTGTTTTGAGACTTACTTCGGCTATTGGCTTAGCGATGTCTATTCGTGAGCCACCAAATCTGATTACAGCAATAGCCCAGTCGCGCAACTCTTGCTCAGATTTGAAAGGTGAAGTTACTTGTCTTAAGTGCCCCGCTTTTTCGACTAGCCATTCATCTCTTGAGGAGATCAGAATGTCGGTGATATCCACCTGCTCTAAGAGCTCTCTAACTGGTTCAAGCATTTCCATAAAGAAAGCATCATCAACTCTCTGTTTTCTGATGATTCCAGGCTGGAAAATGTGGAGAGAAACAGAGCTATTTGGGTTGTGAAAAGACCCGTTAAATTAAGGGGCCCCGGTCTCTGGGGGGAGTGACCGGGGCCGGCGATATATGATTGGGGGAATCAAAATATCGCAGGTCAGCCGAAGCTGACTAGAAAATCATAACTTAAAATTTCCAGCCATGGGAATACCCATATTCGGATTAGAGGATACTTATCTCAGGAAGAGGATTAGCCATGACTGACCTGTATGACCTTGCTTCGAAGGATCGCTTAGCCTTTTGGGCTGACCAAGCAAAGAGACTTTTTTGGCACAAACCTTTCACTAAAACCTTGGATTGGTCTAATCCCCCTTTCGCCAAATGGTTTGAAGATGGCCAGCTAAATGCCAGCTATAACTGCCTGGATAGGCATGTAATAGCAGGCAATGGGGATAAAGTTGCTCTCCTATTTGAAGGTGAGCCTGGGGACACCAAGACATACACATACAGCGAACTCCTTTCTGAAACCAAGAAGGCAGCCAATGCTCTGGTAGGCCTTGGGGTTCAAGCAGGAGATCGAGTCGCCATCTATATGCCAATGATTCCTGAGACCATCATCGCTATATTGGCGGTGGCTCGAATTGGTGCTGTTCACAGTGTGGTCTTTGGTGGTTTTAGTTCAGAGTCACTCAGAAGCAGAATCGATGATGCTCAGGCCAAGCTGGTTATTACCGCCGATGGTGGGTATAGAAAAGGTAAAGCTCACCCATTAAAGGAAGCTGTCGATCAGGCTCTAGCCGATGGAAACTGTCCTTCGATTGAGCATGTTCTTGTTGTTGAAAGAACTAAGAATGAAGTTAGCTTTGGCCCTAAGGATCTTTGGTGGCATGAAGCTCTTGAGGCTGCAGCTTCAGAACATGTCGCTGTTGGTTTTGATTCAGAACATCCACTCTTTATTTTGTATACCTCTGGAACCACAGGTAAACCTAAGGGCATACTGCACACCACTGGTGGCTATCTAACCGGTGCTTCTTATACACATAAGACAGTATTTGGTCTAAAGAGTGAAACAGACATCTACTGGTGCACCGCAGATGTTGGTTGGATAACTGGACACAGTTATGTGATCTATGGTCCTTTAGTTAATGGTGTTACTCAGGTTATTTATGAAGGAACACCTGACTCCCCTAGCTTTGAACGCTGGTGGCAGATTATTGCTAAATACCAGGTAAGTATTTTCTATACAGCACCAACAGCTATTAGAACCTTTATGAAGATAGGTCGAGAAATAGTTGATGGTCATGATCTATCTAGTCTTCGCATTTTAGGTTCAGTTGGTGAACCGATAAACCCAGAAGCATGGAACTGGTACCACCAGGTTGTTGGTGGTTCACGTTGTGAAATAGTTGACACCTGGTGGCAAACAGAAACAGGTTCCATCTTGATCTCTCCAATACCTGGAGCATTCAAAACTAAACCTGGTTCAGCTCAGCGAGCTCTGCCTGGCATCAGTGTTGGCATCGTTGATGAGAATGGCGTTCCTGTTGAGCGTAATGTTGCTGGCTACCTCACTATTGATGAGCCTTGGCCTTCAATGCTTAGAGGAGTGTGGGGAGATCCGACAAGATTCAAGGAAACTTATTGGAATAAGTTCCCTGGTAAATATTTTGCAGGTGATGGTGCACGCTTTGATGAAGATGGTGACATATGGTTACTGGGTCGTATTGATGATGTCATCAAAGTTTCAGGACATAGGCTCTCTACTGCTGAAATTGAATCTGCTCTTGTTGAACATCACTGGGTTGCTGAAGCAGCTGTTGTTGGGGCTAAAGATGAGATCACTGAGCAAGCAGTTGTTGCCTTCGTTATTCTTCGTCAAGATGAAATTGCCGATGCACCAAGTGAAACTGATATAGCCAAGATACTTAGAGACTGGGTCACCCAGAAGATTGGTGCTATCGCTAGGCCTCGTCAGATCATGGTCGTAACTGAACTACCTAAAACCAGATCAGGAAAGATTATGCGAAGACTGCTTCGTGATGTTGCTGAAGGTAAACCAGTAGGAGATGTTACTACTTTGGCTGATTCATCAGTGATGAGTGCAATCAATGACAAGTTGCACTCTGGTGCTTCTGACTAAATAAACTCAACAATCAGTTCAACTTCAACTGGTGAATCTAGCGGTAGGACCGCAACACCAACTGTTGAACGAGCATGAATACCGGCATCACCGAAAACTAATCCCAGGAACTCTGAAGCTCCGTTATTCACTGCAGGATGACCTGTGAATTCAGGATCGCTTGCAATAAAGCCGTTTACTTTCACAATTCTTGTAATTCGATCCAAATCACCGATAGCAAACTTCACAGCAGCTAAACAATTCAATGCAGCGATCTGCGTAAGTTCTTTAGCTCGCTCCGGTGAAACCTGTGACGGAACCTTACCGACTTCAGCTAGTTTGCCATTCACCATAGGAAGTTGCCCTGCGGTCATAACTAGGTTGCCGGTTGCAACAGCAGGAATATATGCTGCTACTGGAGGCACCACATCAGGAAGTGGATGCCCTAATTCAATGAGTCTGGCTTCTACTCTTCCAGCCATTATTCGCTCTTTTCTCTCTTCAAATACGCGACAAAGCCACCCTCGTTATTAGGAACGACTTGAACTAGTTCCCAGCCCAGAGCACCCCAGTGATCCAGTATTTGCTTAGGGTTATGTGGTGGAAGAGGGGTTACGGTGTACTCCCAGACGGCCATTTTTAAGCTCTCTCTCATACTTTGAAGGTAACCTAGAGTCTATGTCTGAAAAGGGTAAGAAATCCAAGCGCCAACGTGGTTGGCTCAGTCTTTTTAGCCTGAGCTCGGTCGCAGGCCTACTTAGCCTTGCTTTGATATTGCCTTTTGCCTGGTTAGGTGGCCTTGGTGTTAGCGCAACGGTAGGTATCTTCCAGAACCTGCCAGATTTCATCAAGCCTGTTAACGCAGCTGAAGCATCAAACATTTATGCCATGAAAGATGGCAAGCCTGTTCAGGTTGCCAGGTTCTTCAACGAAAACAGAATCTCAGTTGGCTTTGATGAAATCTCCCCAAACATGCTCCGAGCTGCAGTTGACACCGAAGACCCTAGATTCTATGAACACGGTGGTGTTGACTGGGTTTCCCTTACTAGAGCAACTCTTACCAACTTGCTAAAAGCAGGTAAAGGCCCTGGTGGATCTACTATCACCATGCAGTATGTGAAGAACAACCTGCTTGAAGCAGCAGTGCTAAGCGGTGACCCAGAAGCTATTGCTATGCAGACAGACAGCGCTCATGCTTTGCAGAGAAAGTTCCAAGAAGTTCGTCTTGCTTTAGCTCTTGAAAAAAATTACAGCAAGCAAGACATTCTTGCCGGTTACCTAAACCTTTCCTTCTTCGGAACCAACATCAACGGTGTTGAGGCTGCTAGCGAGTATTACTTCGGCATTCACGCTAAAGATTTAGATGTTCCGCAAGCAGCAATGCTCACCGCGATGCTTAAAGGTGCTGAAGACTACCGTCCAGACATTAAGGACAATGAATCTAGAGCACTAAGCCGTCGTAACTATGTGATTCAGAACATGGCAGATGCGGGAGACATTTCTCAGGCTGAAGCTGATGCATACAAAGCAACCCCAATCAAATTGAACATCAACAAAGTTCCTGTTGGTTGTGAAGCAGATCAGGCAACAGCCTTCTTCTGTGATTATGTTGTTTGGTCAATTAGAAACTCTCCAGAATTTGGTCCAACCCAAACCGACCGTGAAGCACTGCTTCGTAAGGGTGGATTAGATATTTACACAACCATGGACATCAAGTTGCAAAGAGTTGCCGATAAAGCAACCAAGACTTGGGTGCCATCTAATGATCCAAACAAGATTGGTGCAGCTAGCGTTTCAGTTCAAGTTGGCACAGGAAGAATTCTTGCTCTGACTCAAAACAGGGTTTATGACCAGACTGGTAGCAGTGAAGCAGGTCACACCTCAGTGAACTATTCTTCTGACCGCACTCACGGTGGTTCATCAGGTTTTCAAACTGGATCCACATACAAGATTTTTACTCTGGCTGAATGGCTAGCTAAGGGTTACAAACTGAACGACCACGTTGATGGTCGCATCAAAGAATGGAATGCATCAGATTTCTCATCTCGCTGTGCGGTGAATGTTGGCACCTGGGCTCCAGGTAACGACGCGAATGAACCTGAAGATCTGAACGTGCTGCAAGCAACTGCTCTTTCTGTAAACACTGCCTTTGCTTCGATGGCCAGCCAACTAGACCTTTGTGATATTCGAGATACTGCAATGCGTTTTGGTGTGCACCGTGCTGATGGCACAGAACTGGTTTCATACCCAGCATCCATTCTTGGTATTAACGAAATCGCACCTTTGACAATGGCCGCAGCTGTTGCCGGGGTTGCCAACAAGGGTGTTTATTGCACTCCAATTGCTATCGACAGAGTGATGATTCGTGAGAGTAAAACAGAGTTGCAAGCTCCTAAGAGTATCTGTAGTGAGGCTGTTAGCCCAGAGGTAGCTGCGGGAATGACCAAGGCCATGCAAGGAGTTATCAATGGTGGTACTGGAGGTGCTTCTTCAACAGGTGATGGCATTCCACTGGCTGGTAAAACAGGAACTACTGACTCTGGTGTTCACACGTGGATGACTGGTTTCTCATCAGCTGTTGCAACAGCAGTCTGGGTCGGTAACGTCTCCGGTGATGTGTCACTTAGAAAGATCCAGCTGCACGGAGCTAAGGGCTCAACTGTTCGTCACGACATCTGGCGAACCATCATGAAATCTGCCAATAAGACTTACCCTGGCATAGCTTTCGATGCACCACCACAGTCCATGATTGATGCGACCATGAAGGAAGTTCCATCTGTTGGTGGGCAAGTTCCAGATGTTGCAACACAAAACATTTTGAGTTCAGATCTAAACGTCAAGGTTATGGTCTCTCTTGTTGGTTCAACTCAACCAGCTGGAACAGTTGCATACACCAGCCCTAAAGCTGGAACTGTTATCCCTCGAGGAAGCATCATCAAGGTTTACATCTCTAAGGGTGGCTTAACTCGTGTTCCTGATGTTAGAGGAATGACACCACAGGATGCTAGCAAAGCCCTAAATGATGCAGGCTTCCCTACCGTTAGCGTTCCACAGCCTTCGCAATCACAGTACTTCGTTCATGATGCAAGCGTGCCGAGCGGTAACGTGGTTGGCACACTGCCAGGCGCTGGTAAACCTGCTTCTTCTTCGGGAGCGATTCTTTTGATCATTAGCAAAGGCCCTTAGCCTAAACATGCTCTGGTTTCTGTTAGCAATAGCACTAGTAACAATTTGGGCTACCTGCATCGAAAGATTCTGGTTTGCCATCAAAGAAGATTCACTTGAAATCCTCCCTAAAGGCTCTAAAGACATAGTTGTCTTGCACATCTCAGACATACACATGGCACCTTGGCAAAAGCGCAAGCAACAATGGATTGCAAAACTTGCAAACAGAGTATCTCCCGACCTAGTCATAAACACAGGCGATAACCTAGGTCACAAGCAAGGCGTTCAACCAGTACTAGATTCGCTACAAACACTAAAAGGTATTCCAGGAGTATTTGTTAACGGTTCTAACGATCTCTATGCGCCAGTCAAGAGAAACCCCATTGCTTATCTCTTACGTCCATCGGATAGACACAGAGAGCAAGACCTAACTTCAAAGCTAGATACCGAAACATTGAACAAAGGTTTTGAAGCTCTTGGCTGGCACAACCTAAACAACAGGGCAACAACAATAAGAATCAATGATGTTGTTCTTGGCTTTGTCGGAACCGATGACCCTCATGAAGGCAGAGCTGATTTAGCAGCCAGCGCTGAAAGTGTTACAAAGATTACAAATAGGGATGCCCTAATCGGAGTTACCCATGCTCCATATCTCAAAGTATTGACTGAACTCAATGCAATAGGTTCCGAAGTCATCTTTGCAGGTCACACTCACGGTGGTCAGGTCTGCTGGCCATTTATCGGACGCGCATTAGTTACTAACTGTGACCTACCAACTAAATATGCACGTGGCTTAAATAAAGTAACTAGCAAGGGAAAAGAAGTATTCCTGAATGTTTGTGCTGGTCTTGGTAACTCTATTTACGCACCAGTACGTTTAGCATGTCGACCTGAAGTAAGAGTTATAACTCTCAAAGCTAAGAGCTAGTTACCGAAGCCGTAAACTTCTGAACCCAGAGCGAAGTACTTGCCGTCCAAGTTATCGCAGCGCGCAACTTTTTCTGCTGCGAAGCAAGTGATATCTCCAACTACGATCTTGCTGCCTGATGGTAAATCAAAAATACCTTCAGGGTCTGAATACAAACCACTTGAGCAATACCAGTCAGCGACTTTACCCTCTGATGGTTGGAAAGCCCAAAGCTTTGCTTGGTAACCCCAAGCCCCTTGACAAGATTCAGGAGCAATAGGAAGTTTGTATGCAACGTCAACATCGCGATGTTCACAAAGAGCAAAAGATGGGCTCTCGTTTACTGTGCACCAAACAGTGCCGCCACCAACACGGAATACAAAACCACCGTAGCCATTGCTGTAATCAGCGGCGTTGACCATAGGAGCTTCAACCGGTGGCTTATCTGGAATCTTTGATGCTGGATCATCAGTGTTACCGGAACAGGCACTAAGAGTCAGAGCGGTGATAACCGCTATAAGTAAAACCCCGAACTTGCGCATGTATTTAGGCTAACCGAGCACCCTAGAATTCGCTGGCAACTAGCTCAGCAATTTCATAGGTGTTTAGCGCTGCGCCTTTACGAAGGTTATCGCCAACCACAAACATTTCAATCGAGTTAGGAAAGTCCAAAGACTGCCTTACTCGACCAACAAAGGTTGGATCTTGACCTGCAACAAGAGAAGGGGTTGGCCATTTCTCATTAGCTGGGTCATCAAGAAGTGTCACGGTTGGTTCTTCTTCCAGTGCTTTGTGAACATCAGCAACGCTCAAAGGGTTAGCAAAGGTAGCATGAACTGCTAGCGAGTGGGATACCAAGACAGGAACTCGAACACAGGTAACTGCAACCTTGAGCGCTGGAATACCAAGGATTTTGCGAGATTCATCCCGAACCTTCATCTCTTCAGATGAGAAGCCGCCCTCTTTGAGAGAACCAGCGAAAGGAATGACGTTCAAAACAACAGGAGCTGCAAATGGTGAAACAGCTAAACTCAAGCCTTTAGCTTCAAGAGTCTTTAGAACATCTCCACTTGACTCACCAGCGTTGGTTCCTGAAACTGCATTGATCTCATCACGCAAACGAGCAATACCGCTAACTCCAGCACCTGAAACAGCCTGGTAACTAGAAACAACAAGTTCAGTTAGAGTCCAGCCTCTGTGTAAAGCACCAAGGGCAGCCATCATGGTCAAGGTTGTGCAGTTCGGGTTAGAGATAATTCCCTTAGGTCTATTCTGAGCTTGCTCAGGATTTACCTCAGGAACCACCAGTGGAACTGCAGGATCCATTCTGAAAGCTCCTGAGTTATCAACTGCTACTGCACCACGAGCTGCTGCTATAGGAGCCCAAACCAGTGAAACCTCATCCGGAACATCGAACATAGCAATGTCGATACCATCGAATGCTTCCGGGGTTAGTTCAACAACAATGAGTTCTTCACCATGAACAGTTATCTTCTTACCTGCAGATCTAGCAGAGGCTATAAGACGAATCTCACCCCAAATGTTTTCACGGTTATTGATGATGTCAATCATCACAGTGCCAACAGCACCGGTAGCACCAACTAGAGCAAGATTAGGCTTGGCCATTAGCGACCAGTGCCCGCGTAAACAGTTGCTACGTTATCACCATCAAGATCAAAAGCTTTGTGAACTGCACGTGCAGCATCATCTAGTTGCTCAAGGCTAGTAATAACAGAAATACGAATCTCAGAAGTTGAAATCATTTCAACGTTGATAGAAGCTTCAGCTAAAGCCTTGAACAGAATTGCTGAAACACCAGAATGTGTTCGCATACCAGCACCAACAACGCTCAACTTACCGATTTGTTCATCTGATTCAAGTTCACGGTAACTCAAAACATTTCTGTTCTGCGCTAGTGCATCTAGAACCTTCTTGAGTTCACCCTTAGGCAAAGTGAAAGTAATGTCACTAACGCGGTCAGTAACATCCGAACCGGTAGGTGTGTTCTGAACGATCATGTCGATGTTTGCTCCAGCTTCAGCAACGGTGGTGAACACAGCAGCTGCCTTACCTGGGATGTCAGGAATACCGATAACGGTAATCTTTGCCTGCGACTTATCGGTGGCAACACCTGAAACGATTGATTCTTCCATTTTATTTACTCCGTCTTCATCAGAGAGAACTATGGTGCCTGGGTCATTACTAAAAGTAGAGCGAACTACTAAATCAACTTTGTGACGTCTTGCAAACTCAACAGCACGAATATGCAAAATCTTGGCTCCTGCTGCAGCTAGCTCAAGCATCGACTCAACATCAATAACTTCTAACTTCTGAGCACTTGGAACAACTCTAGGGTCAGCAGTGTAAACACCATCAACATCGCTATAGATTTCACAAACATCAGCATCTAGGGCAGCAGCCAAAGCAACAGCAGTGGTATCAGATCCACCTCTACCTAAAGTAGTGATGTCTTTAGAGTCTCTGTTGAAACCTTGGAAACCAGCAACGATAGCGATGTTGCCACCATCCAACGCTTCAGCAACACGATCAGGGGTAACTTCTGCAATACGAGCATTACCGTGAACCTCATCAGTGATGATTCCAGCCTGAGAACCAGTAAAAGAAAGTGAGCTCGCACCAAGGTCATTAATAGCCATCGAAAGCAAAGCCATTGAGATACGTTCACCTGCGGTAAGGAGCATATCTAGCTCACGACCAGCAGGATTACCTGAAACTTGGTTAGCTAAATCTAGAAGTTCGTCTGTGGTATCCCCCATGGCTGAAACAACTACGCAAACCTGGTTGCCAGCATTTTGAGTCTCAATGATGCGCTTAGCGACATGCTTGATTTTCTCGGCATCGCCTACAGACGAGCCGCCATACTTTTGCACGATAAGCGCCAATTAAGCTCTCCTGAAATAGGAAAAAGGGGGGATCTTCAACGATGAATAATCCAAGTTTACCCCAATAGTTAGGGCTTTAACTAACTACTCTTCTGCCCTCAAAAGCCCTACCAAGAGTGACTTCATCAGCATATTCAAGGTCTCCACCTACCGGAAGCCCTGAAGCCAAACGGCTAACTGTTATCCCTAGCGGAATAAGCATTCTGGTTAGGTAGGTAGCGGTAGCTTCACCTTCAAGGTTTGGATCAGTTGCAATAATGACCTCTTTGATTTCAGGGTCATTAAGTCTTTGCATCAGTTCACGAATACGTAGGTTCTCAGGACCTATACCTTCGATAGGGCTAATAGCTCCACCTAATACATGGTAGAAACCACGGAACTCTCTAGTTCTCTCAATGGCTTGAACATCTTTAGATTCTTCAACCACACAGATAGCTTCTTTGGTTCTTCTTGGATCTCTACAAATGTTACAGAACTCGTGCTCGGCAACATTGAAACAGGTAGCACAAAAACGAACACGCTCTTTAGCTTCAAGAAGTATCTTGGCTAATTCTTGAGCTTGATCATCATCAGTCTGAATCAGATAGAAAGCAATACGTTGAGCAGACTTAGGTCCAACTCCAGGCAACCTACTCAATGCATCGATAAGGTCCTGAACTACACCTTCATACATTAGTTACCCTCGATTGGTTCAGCACCTAAAACATCACGGAGAACAGAATCACCCATCTGAGCATCTTCATCAATCAACTTGTTTCGATTCTGATTAACTTCTTCAATCTTCTCTTCAACCTTGGCTATAGGTTCAGTTACCAGAGCAACAGGTACTACCTTCTTAGGAGTTGATACCTGAACCACAGGTTCTCCAACATTAGCTGCAACAGCACGATACTTAACTCGAACACCTAAAACTTCAAAGATTGCCTTACGAAGCACTTCACTAGGTGAACTAGTTCCACCATCCTTGAATACCTGCATATCATGCTCGTTAGCAAATCGAATATCTAAAACTTCACCATTAAAACCAATTGGAGTCTGTGGTAAAACTACCTGCCAAGCAGATCTAGAAATCGATGCCAACTTAGTCATCACATCACCCCAAGATGACTGCATCACATCCCAAGAAACAGCAGGAAGACCAGCAGGTGTTGCAGCTGTGTTTGTGGTCACAGGTGTTGCTTGGGTGTTAGTGCTTACCGGAGCAGCAACTGTATTTGCAACAGCAGCTGTAGTAGTCGGAGCATTTCCGCCTAGACCCATTCTTCTTTCAAGTCTTTCAATACGAGCTAGTGAACCGGTTTCTGATGAGTCTTGTGCTGGAACCAGAACCTTAGAAACCATAAGTTCTAGCTGCAACTTAGGGCTGGTAGCTCCATTCATGCGAGTAAGCCCCTCAGAGATAACCTCTGCGGCATAGGTAAGTTCTGCTTTACCAAAGCGTTCAACTTGTAATCTCATGCGCTCTAGTTGATCTGCAGGAATATCTCTAAGTACGTTCTTAGCTGCCAGACCAACAGAACCAACCACAATCAAGTCACGAACTCGTTCAAGTAAATCTTCGACAAAACGGTGCGGGTCTTGACCACTTTGAATTACACGGTCAACACTTGAGAAAACTTCAGCTGCATCGCCAGCGGCAAAGGCATCGATAACTGAATCCAGCAATGCTGAATCTGTGTATCCCAGAAGACCAACAGCACGCTCATAAGTAACGTGGTTGTTTTCAGAACCAGCGATTAGTTGATCTAGCAAAGATAGTGAATCTCTAACAGATCCCCCACCCGAACGAACAACCAGGCTCAAGACACCTTCATCAACCTTTACCTTCTCACTGGCACACATCTCAGCTAAATACTCGAGCATCTGAGCAGGTGGCACTAAACGGAAAGGATAGTGGTGAGTTCTTGAACGAATAGTTGAGATAACTTTCTCAGGTTCAGTGGTCGCAAAGATGAACTTCACGTGTGCTGGTGGTTCTTCAACAACCTTTAGAAGAGCATTGAAACCATCTTTAGTAACCATGTGTGCTTCATCAAGAATAAAGATCTTGTATCTATCTCTTGATGGGGCAAAAGCAATACGCTCACGAAGCTCTCTAGCATCTTCAACTTTGTTGTGGCTAGCAGCGTCAATTTCAATTACATCTAATGAACCAGAACCATCTCTTGATAACTCAATACATGAAGCACACTTACCGCAAGGAGTATCAGTTGGTCCTTCAGCACAGTTCAAACAGCGAGCAAGAATTCTTGCAGAGGTAGTCTTACCGCAACCACGAGGACCACTGAACAAATAGGCATGGTTCACACGATCGCTCTTGAGAGCTGCCATCAGAGGCACGGTAACTTGAGTCTGCCCAATCAGTTCAGTAAATGACTCTGGGCGATAACGACGATATAGAGCGGTGGACATCTATTGAGCCTAAACCTCTCTGCTGACTAGTTAGTGGAGCTGTGTAAAGACTCCCCGCACACCCGCCAGAGCCCAGTTACCCTTGCTATCTTTCGATCCTGGGGGAGTTAGCCGAGGTAGCGCCGCACGGGGAGTCCAGTCCCATTCTAAACCTTGAAAAGGACTCTGTTTTCTAGCCCTTCTTGGCGGACTTGGCTCTTTGAAGCTCAATAGCGTCTTTGATTTGTTGCTTGGTCTCGCTGATTTTCTTCACAGCTTCAGTCTTGCCACCTTCTTGATAGGCAACTGCAATGCTGGCAGCAATACCTGGGGTTAGATCATCAAAATTCACAGATGCTAAGACAGAAGCTTTATCTCGATTGGAGACAGCAATAGTTAGAGTGATGCCGTTATCCCCTGCTTCAAGATTGACAAGCTTGCTGAGGTCAAACTCTCGAACCACATTTTCACCTGCAAAAACAATTCGTTGGTTTGTGTAAGTGGAGGTGCCAACATCTATAGGCGTTGACTCTTCTGGGTTTCTTCTGCTCTGCCCGGAGTATCCTCCAACATTTCCCCTAACTCTGCCAAAGAGTGGAAAACTAACTCCACCGAACCCGCCTGATCTAGTTGAGCCATTGCTCCTAAACTCTCTCAACATAGTTTGATTTACACGGGCTATAACCACTTCATCCTTTTGAGTAGAAAAGACATAGTCTTCGTCCGCGATGGTTCCATCAGTCATCCGATCAAGAATTGCCATCTGCTTGTCCAGCGATTCAAGGGCCTCCTTGTTCTTATCTTTAGATCTCAAGAAAAGATAGGTAGAGAAGGAAGCAAGAATTGCAAAGGAATACACAACCAGCATGAAACCTGAGTTATCTCCGTTTTGCCTGGCATCAAGCCAAGTCCAAAGTGATGCAATAAACAATGCAGCTAGAACAATGAGCCAGTTCTGCTGTCTCTTAGACAAACCAAACATCTTTACTCCTTTATCTTGATATCACCCTAGTGTTGCCTTCGGACATCCTCGTTCTCAGATGGCACCAGTTAAGGGTGGTTTCGGGTTCTGGTCAAGCAAACTAAACTAGACAAGTCCGAGATACATCCCAGGAGAATTCGCCTAGTGGCCTATGGCGCACGCTTGGAAAGCGTGTTGGGTGCAAGCCCTCGGGGGTTCGAATCCCCCATTCTCCGCCAGAGTTTGACTTTTCTAACTGAAACTAAAATGAACCTGTGGCTGCTAACCCAAACAAACTAATTGAGCTCAAGATAGCTGGACGCTATCGGATGATTCCGGTCTGGGCTAGTGAGTTGGACTTTGAAGTCAGACCTGGTCAGAAATTTGATGCTAGAGCCTGGAAGTATTGGAAGCCTGTTCTACTGCTACTGAATGAAGTAGCTAGAAAAGAAAAACTCAAGATCAACTGGGTTAGAGTGCATTCTCACTTCGGCCACAAAGGTGATGTTCCTCACGCCATGGGTTGGTGGGACCATGAAATCAAAGCAATGTTCCTCTGTCACTTTGATAAAGAAACCATGCTGCATGAAGTGGGTCACGCTCTATCTAGTGGTTACCACGGTGACCCTTGGGCTAAGCAAGCTTCAAGGCTTTACCTGAAATACCTAAAAGGTAAAGAACTAAAAGACGCAATGATTGCTCTAGCGCACTACCTATCCGGTAGAAGGGTATACAAAGCCATCTATGATGAGAAAGCACCTAAGGCACCAGAAATTCAAAGTCTCTGGAAAGACTTGAACCCTAGTTAAATATAAAAATCTGTTAGTTAGAAACAGAATCTAATGCGTCGCTTGACTCCTGGTCAGGAGAGAACACGTGCATGTATGCGATCTTGTTGTTGATCACTTTGTAAACCCAAACAGTGTCAACTTCCTTCATCACACCATCAACGTTCATGTCGTGGTTGATCTCACGAACAGCAATAACGGAACCAGTGCTGAATTGATCGCCAAGTTCAATCTTTAGATCTGCTTGTCCGCCAAAGATTGGAGTGTAGAAATTATGAAGCTGCGCTGTTCCACGCGCTAGGACTTCCCCATCATCTTTCATAATTACGCAATCTTCAGTGAGCAAACCCATAAAGCCGTCTAGGTCCTTGTGCTCAAGCAGTGAAATTGCCTTTTCTAATACTTCGATAGCCTTCATTAGTTTCCCTTTCAAAAGTGGATTATTTCGAATAGTTTGGCACAAGAATCAGCCCTAAAAGCCAAACGTGGACAAGATTCACTCAAATTTAAGGAGACAGCTAAAGAATGAAATAGAACTGTAATACAACAATTGCCAAGTCGCTAGCCTTAGTGCTTGTTAGCGACTAAGTTCAAAGATATGTCAGATGAAAAAGAACACATCAAGAAGGTTCTCATCCCTGGTCGCTGGGTTGAACGAATCGAAGAAGTCTTCCACATTGTTCTAGGTTTCTGCCTACTAGTGATTGCTTGTGTTGCTCTTTACTTCTCTGTGACCAGAGCTCTAGAGACAACACCGTTCTTTCCAACCGGAATGATTCAAGCTATCAACGACATTCTGTTCATCATCATCATTCTTGAAATTCTTAGAACCGTTGTTGCCCGATACACCGATGGTGTTTTCCAGTTACAGAACTTCCTAACAATTGGTGTTATCGCCGCAGTTAGACATATTCTCACTGTTGGAGCATCACTTACTTTGGCTGATGGTAAATCTCAGGTTGAATTCGATAGAGCAGTGATTGAGCTAGGTATTAGCTCCGGAATAGTTGTTGCTCTAGTGTTCGCAATCTTCTTATCAAAAGCTTCAAACAACTTGCCTACTAAGGCTGCAAAAAAGTAATCACGCAGTATTTTGCGTTCACTCTTTAGTATTTAGTATTTGATCCGCAATTGGATTTGTGATGTTGTAAAAGTTGACTTCATAAAAGTTTGTGTAACTTGGGTCAGTCAAACTATTTTGAAGAAGCACTCCAGTGACGAAGCCGTCTTTGGTGTAAATAATAGTTACTCCGTCATAGGTTACTGGAGCTTCAAAGGTGAATACTCCGTCTTTTTCTGTTGGAGCTGGATCAGATGACTTGTATCCCTCAACAGCACGAAGGGCAACTCCAACAGCATTAGGACCTGAACCAGATTCACGGTAAGTGGGGTTTTGCGGATATCTTGAAGTGGTTTTCTTAGTCGTTGGATCGTAAACAGTGGTCCACTCCAATGAACCATGGCCAATTGAGTTTGGACCCGGGTTATCAAAATAATAGGTTTCAGTAACACCGTCAGCGTCTAGTTTTTCTTGACTTGCTTGAGCAATTGCTTTTAGATCATCTAAGACTTTTTGAATGTACTCTGGGTCTAATTTGGCAGTGCTGTGCGTAATTGGAGCAGTCTTTGTTTTAGAGCTGCAGCCAGTTAGAGAGATAGTTGAAACCAGTGAGATTGCAATCACACTAAACAGAAATTTACTGAATACTCTTCCCGCCATGTGAACCCCTAATCCATGTGATAAACCCAGCTACTGGGTACTTCTTATTCTAGGAGCATGCTTGGCTGAAACAGCCAGCGATGTTCTATTTAACTAACTTGTTCTCAACCAAGTATTGAGCGGTCTCAACTAATGATTGCTCGACTGGAATGAAGTCAATACCAAGAACTGATTGAGCTTTATTAGAGCTGGCATTGATGTGTTTACCCAAACCAGGCAGAACCGCTTTAACCTCTCCATCAAATAGGGCTAGAAGACGGATCAGTATAGTTGGGGCTTTGCCAGTTGGAATCTTGCGGGTAGGGAATTCTGACTTAAGAGCTTTTGCCATCTGAATGAAAGTTCTTGATCCAGCGTTAGCAATAAATCGTTGACCTTTTGCTTGCTTGTTCTTGATGGCTTTTACGTGCATAGCTGCCACGTCTTTGACATCAACAATGCCAAAAGACATATCTGGTAGCACTGGGTCTTTACCATTCATGAGTCTTTCAACAACAGAAACAGAAGCTCCAAAGTTCTTATCCAATGGAGCACCAGCTACCAATACCGGGTTGATAGTTGTGAGTTCAATTTCAGGTGCAGTTGAAGAGATGTAATCCCAAGCCGCTTTTTCAGCAAGGGTCTTTGACTTGTTATACGCCATGCTGCCAATAGGGTGACTCGGATCACTCCACATGCTCTCATCAAACTCTGTTTTACCAGCAGGTAGTTCTGAGCCATAGATAGCAGCCACGGATGAGGTAAGTATCACTCGCTTTACTCCTGCTTTGTGAGCAGCTTTCAGTGCACGCAATGTGCCCTCAACAGCTGGACGAACAAGGTCATTCTCATCTTTAGGAGAAGCAATAGGAAAAGGAGAAGCTGTATGCATTAGAACATCGATGCCTTCAAGTGCCTTAGCCCAACCGGCATCTTTTTCAAGATCTAACTCAACAAAGCTCAACTTCTTCTTTAGATCAAAGCCTGCTGGTAGGTGTGCTGCAACCGCAGCACTAACCTCATCTGCCTTAGCGCTGTTACGCACTGAAGCCCTAACTTCATAACCACCAGTTAGAAGTTGCAAAGTGATGTGCTTGCCGATGTATCCGCTAGCGCCGGTTAGTAGAACCTTGGTCATAGTTAGTCTCTCTGTCGATGGTGCTGCCTGTTGCCTAATCGGCGAGGCGTCCTCATCAACTTTATCAAGGGCTATCCCCCTTCGTATTTCCCTAGTAATGAGCTAAATAATCAAATACGCTTGAATGATGACGTCCCAAGTGCCTAACAAGATTAAGGTCGTCTTCCTTGTCTTCTATTACGAGGCTTGGGACTCTTTAGCTGGTGTTCATGAGCCAGACTCTCTTCCCCTCAACCACTTCAGAACAGTGCTAGTGCTCTTGCCAGCTTCCCTGTTATGCCAGGTGCTATCCAAGTGCCACCTTCAGGGTTTCCTGTGATCCTTGGTCCTGATTGCGGTGTTACAGGTGGCTATCCGGTTGCTGGAGTGGTTATCGATGCTGATCTGCATAAGTTAACAAGGCTCTTTAATGGCATCAGTATCAGCCTCATACCTGTGACCAGAGAGCAAGCAGCAAAGGCTTATTCAGCTCTTGCTAAAGCAATCACTAACGCAATAACTAGACCCTCAGATTTAGGTTCTTGGTAGTGTTGCACTTTATCTAAAAGTGCTACACTAACCCCATGCCAACACAAAGAACTAGACACATGATCACTGAAAGTGATGAACTCGCAGCCTGCCTAGATAAAGCAGCCAAGCTCTGGCCGAACTGTAAGTCTCGAACTGAACTACTTCGACTCGTTATTGAGGAAGGTTCTAAAGCACTGATTCTTCAGGCCGATGCTGTGAAAGCCCAGAGAATGGAAGCTCTGCGAAACTTACAAAAAATTGGAACTGGGCTTTGGCCAGCCGATTTCGACGAGCAGCGGAAGAGCGAATGGCCGGAATAGTATTCGATGCAAATGTTGTCATTGCCCTATTCGACTCAAAGGATTTTCATCACGAAGAAGCTGTGAAAGCTTATTTGAGCAGCACAAGTTCTACCATTCATCTATCAGCTCTTACCTATGCTGAGATTCTCACTCATCCAGCAGGAAACGACACTTTGGATTATTTTGTGAAGAACTTAGACACCGGTGGATTCGAAGTCGAGCAGATCTCAAAAGAACTGGCAATTGAGATATCAAAAGTTAGAGAGGCAACGCGGCTAACGATGCCGGATGCTTGCGTTTTAGCGCTTGCTAAATCACTCGATGCAGAGCTCATCACAGCGGATAAGAAACTAGCTGAACGTTCTAAGACTTATAAAGTAAAAACCAGACTCCTGAAGTGATTAGGCTTATTCCATGCCCGCAAAGATTGTTGATTTCAAAGAAGTTTCCACAAAAGGTCTCACCTCATCCCCTTATGCAGATGCATTAGCTGGTCTTAGAGCTAACGAAGCTCGATACTTCAAGAACCATTACGACTTAGAATTCGCTACTCTTCCAGCTAAGGAAGCTAAAGACCTAATTGCTTATGTTCACAAAGTGCTTTTAGAGCGTGACATCAAGATCAAATCAAAGCCATTAGAAGCTGTTGAACTTGTAGTGGGAGATGTCAAATGGACCTATGTCTTCTATCAAAGTGGGCTGGCTATCAACGTGCTATACAACCTAGTCGACCCAAAGAAACGTGCTGTTGGATTCAAGTTATCCATGGGTATGCCAATACCTGAAGAGTTAGAAACTAAATTCAAATTCGCAAGACAGAAGTCTAAGCTTGCTGGTGAAATACGTGGCAGCTTCTTTGTTGTTAAAGGCGAATACTAAATAGTTCTAAGTTGAACAACGTATTGCCCACCACCAGATTTGAGTTCTGTATCGAACTTAGTTTCTGGCGCTAACCGGGTAAGACGGTCTAATAACCAAACTGATGCAGCATGAGCATCTTCCTCATTAGGGCAACGAGCAACTACTTCCCTGCCACCTTTACGAGATAATCGTTCAACTGTTTCAACGATTGGCGATGGATCTAAAACGAAGAGGTCTTTACCCCAAGGAATAACCGGAGCTTTCTTGCCCTTCATCGTGTTACACATACGATGAGCTACTCTCTCTCGAGCAGTCTTATCTTTAGGGTTCTTAGCAACAAAATAGCTGTCAATGCTTGGACCTAAATCCGAGTTCACTGAACCGTCAGGGGCAACAGCGCTATCGCAGATCCAACAGATCCAGTTATCGCTCTCTCCAACAGCAGTTAAATCACTCATGTATCGACACTATCCTAGGCAATCTTAACCTTTGATTAATCAACACATCCCAGCAATTTAACTTGGATTTCACTCGCTAAACAAAAATTGGTTATGTGAGGAATGAAATCAGAAGCTATGTTGCCATCGGGGATTCACTCTCTGAAGGACTCGGTGACTTCTCTTTTCTTCAGCGAAGAGTTCATTCGGGCTGGACTGATAGGTTTGCCACCCTCCTGTCGCGCGAGGCCGAGATTAAAGGTCACGAATTCAAGTATGCGAATCTAGCAATACGTGGAGCAAAAATCTCTGCAATCATGGGCATTCAGCTGGATAGGGCTTTAGCTCTAAAGCCTGACCTCGTGACTGTTATGGCGGGTCAGAACGATTTTTTTAGCAAAGCTGAGGACATCCCAGAGCTTGAACGGACTCTTCGCGAAGGTATCCAAAAACTTCTCGATGCGGGTTGTCAAGTTATTGTTTCTAACACAATTAACCCAATTCATTTGGCGGTTTTTAGAAAACTTGCCCGACTTGCTAAAAACATCACCAACATGATTGATCGAGTTGCCCGTGATTTAAATGTCGCACTTCACGATGTTCACCGAATCGAATCTCTGGCAGATGTTTCTTACTGGGCTGAAGACATGGTTCATTTCTCAGGTCCCGGTCACATCAAAGTTGCGAACGAGGCGGCTGCTTTGCTTAAACTTAGATATCGACTGAGTGAACTAGATGACTGTGAGATTGCAGTTCCGGAACGTGGCATTTATGGCACCACCCGTTGGGTAATAGTCCATGTAATTCCATTTGTCTGGAGAAGAGTTCGTAGAGTGTCAGCTGGAGATGGGTTAGAACCTAAACTTCCCGCACTGACCGAGTATAGAGGT
Organism: uncultured Micrococcales bacterium; assembly: GCA_903832875.1. Lineage (GTDB taxonomy): Bacteria > Actinomycetota > Actinomycetes > Actinomycetales > Microbacteriaceae > Rhodoluna. Next base: position 19,493 of record CAILDA010000025.1, read on the forward strand.
TTGGCATTCGATCTTGAATTGGCAGATGAATACACTAATTCCAATCTGCGTACGAGCGACTTGCTTAAAGCTTCTTAGCCTTCTTGCGCTTTATATAATCGCGCAGAATCTCTATTGGGAATGGCAAGGAACTAACTATAAGAAAGCCGATTACCCAAAGTTCCACGTTTTCTCTGACTAACGGAATCGTTCCTAGCCCCCAACCCAGAAGTAATAGACAGCCACCCCAAAGCAGCGCACCGATGACGTTGTATTTCAAATAGTTTCTGCCATTCATACCCACCATTCCAACAAGTAATGGAACGAGAGCTCTCAGCACGGGGATGAACCTGGCTAAAACTATTGCCCTAGGGCCATATCTTTCGATGATTTCGTTTGATCTATTAATGGTGTCTTCGTTGAAGAAGAAGTTCCTTGTACGTTTCTTGAAAAGGGGTGGCCCTAGTTTCTTGCCCGTCCAGTAACCAACTTGACTGCCAGCAATCGCTGAACCGATAACAATTGGCAGTGCTAACCAGATCGGGAAATTCAAAGTTGTACTCAACGTTATGCCGAGAATGAAAATCAGGGAATCGCCAGGTAGGAATGAGCCCAAAATCGTTGCTGTTTCAATGAAAAGAATCAACCCGACACCTATCACTGCAAGTGTCCCGAATGATTCGACTAGTGCTTGTGGGTCAAGCAACTAGCAACTCAATTGGGTTTAGAGACTTGTTCAAATCAATTGCAGCAGCATAAAACTCTAAAAGTTTGGCGTTATTAACCGCCCAAGACTTTTCCAGCACACTTCTTCTTCCGCCTTCGCCGATTTTTGCCTGCAGGGCAACTGAATCCAGTAACTCCTCGAGAACTGGTGTGAAACCGTTTACAGCACTGGATTCAATTAGGTAACCAGAAACACCATGTTCAACCAAGAACTTAGGTCCACCAGAATTAGGAGCTAGAACGGGAATGCCTGCCGCTTGTGCTTCTTGAATTGTCTGACCAAAAGTTTCCTCGGCACCGAAGTGCACAAAAACATCCATGCTTGCGTAATAATTAGCCAAATCTTCTCCAGTCTGCTTACCGACGAAGTGGACATCAGCTCCTTTGAACTTCTGTTCAAGCTTCGGTCTCTCTGGACCATCACCCACAAGCAGAAATGTTGTGTTGGGAATACCAAGTAGCTCACTAAATCGGTCTACTTGCTTCTCTGCAGCTAGGCGTCCTACAAATCCCACTATCCTTTGTCCAGAAGGAGCAACTTCTTCCCTGATCTTTGCAACTGCAGGACTTTGCTTGCGACTTGGGTGATATAGATCTAGGGCAACCCCTCTACCCCACACAGCCACATCACTTAGTCCTATTCGATCTAAATACTCTGCCACTTCAGTGGTCGGCGCAAGGTTAATAGTTGCTCCTGCATGAAAGGTAGCCATAGCACGATCAACCAATGGCCTTAAGACCTTGAAGCCATATCTCTGTGCATAGGCTGCTATGTCTGTCTGAAAGATAGCGACGGAAGGGACATTGTTTCTTTCTGCCCAAGCAACTGCTTGAGCCCCTAGTAACACAGGAGAAGCAGCATGGACAACATCTGGTTCAAAGTCTTCGAGAATCATTGTGACAATCGGATTCGGTATTCCTAATTGAAATTGAAAGAGTGGCAAGGAAGGAACCTTATAGGTTCTGAAACCATTGAAATATTTGCCTGTTGTAGTTGGGGCAATAACTATAGCCTCATGGCCTTCAGCTTTCAAAGTCTCTAGGACTCTGACAACGGAGTTTGCAACCCCATTGAAAACAGGTGGGAAACTCTCAGTTACTATGGCCACTTTCATGCTCGAAGACTATTTAATCTAGTGAACAATCCCCTTAGACAAAGGTTAAAGTCATCTAAACCTAAGGTTACAAATTATCACCGCCAGAATTGATAACCTTGAGAACGGAAATCTAGGCAGGAAGGTGTTCAGCATGGCTGAAAAGAAGGTAGCTTTCTCAAAGGCAGAACGTGAAGCAATGCAGGAACGTTCAAGAGAACTAAAAGCTACGGGCAAGGCAGATGCCGTGGCAGCTAACCTTGCAGACTGTTTAGCAAAGATAAAGGCAATGCCGGAACCTGATAGGGCTATTGCTACTCGCATCCATGAACTAGTTCTCAAGGCTGCGCCTGAACTGCTACCTAAAACTTGGTATGGAATGCCTGCATATGCCCAACCTGGTAAAGATGGCAAAGTGATCTGCTTTTTCCAGAATGCTGCAAAGTTCAAGGTGAGATATCACACTCTTGGCTTTAGTGAATGGGCAAAGCTTGATGAAGGTTCAATGTGGCCAACCTCATTCGCCCTCACAAAGCTCACACCTAAAATTGAAACTCAGATAAAGGCGTTAATTAAGCAAGCGACTAACAACCCCTAATCCAATCCAACCCCAAGTCTGCAATAGCCTCATCCGCAGTAAAGAATGTTGTGCCGAGACGAGCTGAGGCTTGCGCGAGAATTAGTCTGTCAAACGAATCATGCCTAGCAAGCGAAGGGAACCTTGCCAATTGTTGGGATGCCTCGAGTCCAAATGGCTCAACTTTAATCCCGAAGGTTTCGAACACTTCTCCTAAGTTTGGGGGCATGGCTAATTTCCCGATACTAGCTTTGATCTCGAGTTCGGCAAGGCTTATTGCCGAGATAACAGTCTCCCCATGAGAATTAATGTCTTTCAAAATCTGTTTGCTCAGCCTTGCATCACCTCTGGCAATCCAGACTGCTACATGCGTGTCTAAGAAGGCTCGTCTAGCCATTACTCGCCCTTGAATAGCTGATTGAATTTCTTATCCAGATCGGTCCAATCGACTGAATCCCAGTCAGCTAATAGCTCCTTAGCAAAACCAGGCTTAATTGGATCTTGTATTTCTTCAATTCTTACTAGCTTCAGAACTGGTTTGCCCGCTCGAGCGATAATTACTTCTTCTCCAGCTTCAGCCGCCTGAGCTATTTTCGAGAAATGTGTCTTTGCCTCATGCATGTTTACTTGTTTTGACATGACTTCAACTTAGTCTAGTTAGTCTACTTAGTCAACAACTTTAATAAATTACCGGTGGATCGAATCAAAAAGTTCTTGAATTCAATCCACCGGTAGGTTTTAGTTCTTTATGGTTTAGCCAACCTTTATGGTTGTTGTCTTAGTTGTACTGTATGCAGAACCCTTTGAGTTGGTTGCTGTAACAGTTGCTCTAATGTACTTGCCCTTGTCGGCTTTTACCAGCTTGTATGTGCTTGCAGTCTTACCAGCAATCAATGTGCACTTAGCTGAGGCCAAAGGCTTTGCCTTTGTTGTTACTGCGCCTTTAACTGTGCAGCGGTACCAAGAGTACTTGTAGGTCATAGGAGCAGAACCAGACCAAGTTCCCTTAGTCGAGGACACTACAACGCCAACCTTAGGGGTCTTCGAACTGATCGAAGCTGCTTTGGTAGCTGCTGGCTTCACGAGCTCAGGAGTTGCCGGAACAACTGATGTTGTCACAGCACCGTTAACAGCAACATCATCGATGTAATAGACATCAGAAGGAGTGCTAACTGGGACGTGGAAGTCAGGGAAGATAACCACCTTGTCGTAAGCAGTATTCGAAGACCAAGCGCTAACAGTTGCAAAGTCAAATGTCAAGGTGCTCCACCCAAATGGGGCGTATTGAATCAGTTCAACATTTGCATCACCGTGGAAGAGCTGAACTGCCACTGGGCTATTTCCCTTAGGTGAATAGAAGTTGAAAGTGACCTTGCTGTTATCAGCGTTCGTGTATCGAACAGTTCCAGTTTGATCAACAAGAATGTTCACACCAGTCCAGTCCTCACCAGCTTTTGTTAGCGCAAGCGATGCACCGCGGTCGCTATTTTGAGGTGCATTTACCGCGGCTCCAGAGCCTCCACCAAACACTCCTTGAGGGTTAGCATCTCCTGCAGCTAGCAGACCTAATGCATCGGATTCATCAAAAGTTAGAAGAGTTTCAGGTGAAGTGTAGTTGCTTAGGTCTGTGCCGCCGCCGCCACCGCCGCCGTTTCCGCCACCGCCATTGTCACAACCAGCTTCAAGACATGCCCCAACAGCACCATTGAATGAAATGTCATCGACATACCAAGGGCTGTTCGACTTTGCGGTGCCTAAGAAATCTACAAAGATTGAAGCCTTTGGATAATCTAATTCTAAGTTTCCACCAACGGTGAAATCAAAGCTATAGGTTTTCCAACCCACGACGCTAGTCTGGCGAATTTCAACAACCTGAGATGGGTGAACTCTGCTCTCCAGTTTCAGCATGAGAAGCTTGCCTGCTTCGGGTGAATAAATATTTACCTTAGCCACCATTGTTGATTGAGAGATCAAAGAAGCCATCTTTGTTTTAGTCAAAAGTGTTGTTCCAGACCAATCCGGAGCTGAAGTAATAATCTTTAGCGCTTTAGTTGAACCAACTGATCCACCTGCAGGCGCATCTGTAACAAGACTTGAGACGTTGCCACCGAAGTCGATAAGAGCGTAGCCCGAAGTATCGTTGCTCTCAAAGTTGATAAGAGCCTGAGGGTTGCTACGGTTTTCAGGGATGATAACTTCATCGGCGTCTCTTGCTCCTGGGAACGAGATGTTATCTACATACCAAGTTGTTAGCGCTTTACCAGCATTGAAGTTTTTACAACCGACGCTTGCAAAGTTAGGCATAAGTGCAACCACGTTGTAGTTCTTTGTCTCGTTGTAGTCAGTAGCGTAGTTAATGTTCAGAGTCTGCCAACCAGATGTGACGTGGACTAAACGTTCAATAGCCACACCGGGACCTTCAAGCTTCAACATGAAACAACGATCTAAAGCATCTGGCGAATAAACCGAGATAGAAGCAGTCGCGTTAGCGTTTGAAATCACACTTGAGCTAGTTGGAAGAACAAACTTGGTACCAGCCCAAGCGACACCCTGGTTATCCAGTTTGATGGCTTTACCCGAAGTGAATCCTTCACCAGCCGGCTGATCGGTTACCAATGATGTCGTGTTTCCATCAAAGTCGATACCTGAGTATGTGCCCATGGCATCAAAGTTCTCAGACCATGGAGAAGCTGCTGCGTTAGCAGCGGTGATTCCAATTGAGATAAGTGGGAGAGCCATAGCGATGGCTAGGAATTTGCGAAACATGATGACCTTTCAAGGCAAGACGTTTCGCACAAAACGTGTTAGTAGTCCAAGAATAAGCCCCCTATGGCCGTTCCCAGCACAAAACAAATGGCCATTAGGGTAACGATTTACCGCCAAAATACTGTTAGTCAAAGAGTAACCTGAAGCCATGGAGAGATTACTCATAGAAACTGCCCCTGGGGTTATTACCCAAACCTTCTTTCATAAAGGTGGAGACAAGCTGATTGTTTGGCATCATGGCATGCCCTCGCCTAGACCCCTCTCACCTGAGATGGCTGATATCTTTCACGCTCATGGCTTTTCAGTAGCCATTCCAATTAGACAGGGTTATGGGCAGTCTTCTGTTGTTGGCCCTAGACCTATCGCCCAAGATGCGCTGGTAACTAAAGCCGTGGTCGAGCATCTTGGTTTTGATGAGTTCATCACAACAGGTTTCTCAGCTGGCGGACCTAGAGCGCTAGCAGATCTTGCGCTACTTGATAACGCTACGCAGGGCATAGATTTTGCAGGTCTTGTTCCAACTAACCTTCCTGATTTCAATCCATGGGCTAAAACCCCTGCCGATGAACTTGAGTTCTTTGAAGTAATTAGAAAATTCGAACCAGGACTAATTGATAAGTTCACCGAGTGGGTCTCTGATTATTTATCCAAAGACCCGATGGCTGGATATGCTAACGCTGATGAAGGCACCAAGGCATGGATGGACTCCCCTGATGCTCAATTCAGATTCGCCCAAAAAGGGATCGCTTTTGAGAGTGGTGCACATGGCTGGATGCTAGATGAGTATTCAGTTCAAGCTGATTATGGCTTTGACATTGCAAGCATTGATAAGCCTTTACAGATCATCTCTGGTGATGCTGATACCAGTGTTGATGTTTCTTGCAGCATCTGGTTACACAGCAAAGTGAAGAACTCAACTTTGAAGATAGTCCCTGGCTTTGGTCACTCAAGGATTTTTAGTCTTGAAATTATTGATGAGGCTCTAAAGAACCTCTAGTAAGTAACGTCTTTCATTTCAACTCGGATGACTCTGTCATCCTTAGGATTCTCTCCGCCTTTAGACCAACCGCCACGGCCATCTTTATTACTTGTGATAATCCAGATGCTGCCATCAGGAGCGAGAGTTGCTTTTCTAAGTCGTCCGAATTTACCAGCGAAGAACGCTTGAGGTTCACCTAGCTTCTTATCGCCAAGAACTGGAATAACCCAAAGCTTTCCACCACGCAAACAAGCAGAGATCAAAGAACCTCTAACAAAAGCAATGCCACTGCAAGCTGCATCAACTGGATGCCAGGTTAGGTAAGGATTTGTGTATCTTGAATCCTTCATCAAATCTTTATCTGAAGGCATCGAAGGAATAGTTGGCTTAGGTGCAGGAGACTCAGCAGTTCCCTGGTTATCAGAACCTGGGTTACCTGGTGGCAGTGGGGTCGGAACGAATTTATAGAAACCTTCTGCTTTAGGCCAACCGTAGTTTTTGCCCTTTTCCATAAGGTTTAGTTCATCCCAAGTGTCTTGACCGAATTCAGTGGTCCACATATTGCCATAGTTATCCCAGGCCATGCCTTGGGTATCTCTAAGGCCTTTGGCCCAAGCGTATTTACCGGGTCTTGGATTGTCGGATGGAACAGAACCATCGAGGTTCACTCGCAACACGGATCCAGCTAAACGATCCCAGTTCTGTGAAGTTGAACCACTCATGCCAGCATCGCCTAAGCTAACCCACAACTTACCGTCAGGGCCAATAGCTAATCTTCCACCGTTGTGTGTGGTTGATAAGCCTGATCTATCAATGCCATCTAAAATCACTCGCTTATTTGCAAGTGACCAGTTACCTGACTCATCAGAATCAAGGTCATACTTCAGAATTCTGTTGTCTTTCAAAGTGGTTAGAAAAACAAAGAGAGATAGTTTTCCACCTGGTCTATCGGCAGCATAAGTCATACCGAGAGTTCCACCTTCACAGAACTTCACACAAGGAGGGGTAGTGCTAGTGAAAGCAACTTTGCGAAGATTGAAGTCTTTATCAATCTGAGAGATAGTTCCACTATCTCTCTCATCTATAAGTGCTTGGCCATCAGGTAGAAACAGAAGTTCCCATGGAGCACGAAGACCGGTGATTAGAGTTTTAGTTTTACCAGTAGGGACTGCATAGCTGTGAACTACAGGAGCTGGACCTGGATCAACAGTTGCTTTGTTTGCTTGATTACTAGAACCGATAGCAGAGACTGCACCAAGCACCAATGCTCCGACAATTACGAACTCAAAGAGTGGATCCTTGTATTGCTTTTTAGTCTTAGCCAAGAACGTGCTTTCTATTTTTTACTAAACCAAGGAATAAGCATGCTTACTCTTGACTGGTACTGCTTGTATTCAGGATACTTGCTCAGCGAGATTTGCTCGGTGAAGCGAGCCGAACCAAGGAACAAAGCCGTTAGAGCAACAGCACCTAGTAGATAAACAGGTTGGGCATTGTTCGCAACAGCGAACCCCCAGAAACCTAGCACCCACCACTGTCCCTGTTCGGCAAAGAAGTTTGGATGTCTTGAGTTGGCCCAAAGACCCTTATCTAAGAAACCTGATGCTTTGCCAGCTTTTTTGAGCTGATGGAAATTCCACTGCTCTTGATCTGCAATGAACTCGAAGATGAGTAGCCCTAGGAATAGCGCACTAAAGAATGCGTCTAATACTCCAAAAGCAGTTCTGTTCTCTAACGCCAAGTTAGCTGGCATTGTGATTGCTAGTAGCAATGCATTCTGGAAAATTACAATAAAGAAGATGTTGAAGATTTGATAGACAAGAGGAGACATCTTCTTGCGCAAAATGGCCCAGCGGTAATCTTCACCACCAGGGGCGTAACCACCTTTGCGGGCAAAGTTATACGTGAGCCTTGCACCCCAGAGAGTTACCAGCACTGCCATTACATTTAGCCGTGAGTCTTCAAAGTTAGCCCCGTATGCGAATACCCACATATAAGCAACCGGGATGATGGACCATATCCGGTCAACCCAAGAGTATTCCTTGGTGATAATCGAAGTTAACCAGGTAGCAGTACAAATAGCTACAAACAACCAAAAGTTGATTTCCAAAGCAGACATAACACTCCTTTATTCAAAGAGATTTTATCTAGTGAATGCTAAAAACTATTGCCAAATCGGTTCGGTGATTTCATCAGCTAGGGCTACCAAGTGATTAGCTTCATAACCTGGCCAACCATGCAGAGGGTCAAGCCATGCCTCAGGAATAGCGGAATAGCCCCATCTAGCCCCAAGTAGTGAACCAGCAATGGCAGCTACCGTATCGGTATCGTTACCAACTCGAACCGCTGCTTCTATTCCTAAAACCAGATGTTCCGGCGTCTCTGTCGCGGTTAGCATAATGGCTTTATAGGCAGCCTGAATGGCATGAATAACCCAACCGTTGTTTTCAAACTGGGAAGCAGTCTCGGCAGCTTCCGCCTCATCAAAGATCTCATTCCAGAACACCTGCCTGAAGGAAGGCAAGTCATTGACAGCTAATTGGATGCCATCGAAGTTTTCAAACAAGATGGCATGCCTAATAGCCTTTGACCAAATGATGCAGGCTTCACGACAGGTTAGATCAGCGTGAGTAAGAGCGCTAACATCACTAGCTACCTGTTCAATCAGTTCTGGTTTCGAAAGGTAAGGCAAAGCAATAGGGGCCGTTCGCATTAGTGATCCATTACCGGCAGCCTTTAGGTGAGTATCAACATACTCCTGAGATGCAGCAAGTAACTTCTTTGCGTTTCTAGGCTCTTTAGTTGCATTGAATATTCTTCTGGTCTGAATACCAACATCGGCTGGTTCACTGTCAAACCAACTGAAGAATTCAATAGCCACTTCATCTAAGTTCTCTGTTAGATCTGATTTTGAAATGGCAAGAGCAATGGCTATTGCTTGCGCAGTGTCATCGGTGTATTCACCGGCAGCAAACATACCGCTTGCAATATATTCAACAGGAATATGATCAGCTAGTGGTGGCTTGAATTCATAACCGGCACCAAGAGCATCCCCCACGGCACAACCCAATAAAGCACCCCTAGCTCTATCTTGTATTTGCTCTTTCTGAAAACTCAACTTCTTTTCCTAAGTTTGAAAATAACCGCAGCTACCACAGACGCTAATACTGCAGCTAGCAAGCTTGCAACAAGTGCTTGAGCGTGCTCTAGTTCATAGTCTTTAAAGACAATGTCATTTACTAAAAACGCAACAGTGAAACCAATTCCACCAAGAACAGATATGCGAGCATAGTCAGCTAAAGCTAAAACCTTCTCACCAGACTTTTTGACCAGCAGTGATCCAAGCCAAGCACCGAAGGTAATTCCGACTACCTTACCTATCACACGTAGCAAGATAGCAAAGCCAACAACACTACTTACCACCTCAACAACGGTGAGGTTTACTTCAACCGCTAAGGCAGTAAAAGCAAATAGCGGAAGGACTAGGTATGCAACCCAGGGATGAATAGTGTCCTCTAAGGTCTTGGTGTATTTAGTTGGAATGAGTATTCCCAAAAGAGCGGAACCGGTCACCAGCGCTCCAGTTTGGATAGGAGCTCCTAGAAATAGCGCTATTACTACTATTGCCAAAATGTCGTCAATGATGGCAAAAGCCATCAAGAACTGTCTTGAACCTGACGGCATGGTTGTTGCATAAATACTAAAGACAGCAAGAGCAAAAGTGATATCGGTTGCCATCGGTATGGCCCAGCCACCTCGAGCAATGCTGTCGCTCTGTGTCACTAGGTAATAGACACCAGCAGGAACAAGGGCTCCCATAATTGCTGCTATCAGAGGAACTAATAAGGCTTTACGGTTCTTGAATGTTCCTTCGGTTAGTTCTCTTTTGAGTTCTAACCCAACAAGAAAGAAGAATAGGCAAAGTAAGTATTCGCTGACCTGGTGCAGCGCTCCAAGATCGTGAACGAGAGATGCGGTTGCAGGCAGGTTAGCCAGGATAAGACCTAATAGGCCAGCTATAACAAGTAATAACGCTGCATTGCGCTCCACTTTGATAAACCTCAACAACATCCCTTAAGCCTATGCTCTCTTAGGGTTGGTTAGGCTGGCATGGTGCCCAAAACCAATGAAGTCGGACGTCCCGGCAAATCCCGTAGCTGGCTGTTCAACTACTTTGGTGCAGGGCTAATCTGGGGTTCCTCCTTCTTCTTTATTGAATTTGCCAACACATCGTTGCCTCCTATCGGTGTTGCTTTCTGGCGTTGTCTCCTTGGTGCTCTTACCCTTTGGGTAATACTTGTTTGGCGCAAAATCAGCCTTCGCCGTGATGGCAAGATGTTGGTTCTTAGCTTTGTAGTTGGGTTATTCAACACCGCCATTCCCTTTGCTCTCTTTGCATATGGTGAACACCATGTCTCCTCTGCTTTTGCAGGTATGGCAAATGCGGTAACACCGATAGCAACTGTCATTGCCTTGCTAACTGTTTTTAGAGGTGAGAAGGTTTCTAGGAATCAACTGATCGGTTTAGGAGTTGGTGTCCTAGGAGTTATTACTCTGATTGGTGCATGGCAAGGAATTGAAACTGATTCTTGGTTAGCAGTTGGCGCTGTTGTATTAGCAGCAACTTGCTATGGCTTTGGTGGACCTTTCATCAGAAGATTTATTGAACCGTTGGGTCACCCATTGGAAGTTGCTGCCTTTGGTCAGATCGCTGGTGCAACTATTCTGCTAGCACCGTTTTATTTCTCAGGTCAACTGATTACAGCACCGCTAACTACACAATCAATTGGTGCTATTGCTGTCCTAGGTATCTTTGGCACCGGTATTGCATACACTCTCTACTACCCGTTGCTTAGACAAGTTGGTTCTGCTGTTTCATCATCAGTAACACTGATCACACCACTAATAGCAGTTACTCTAGGCATTCTTATTTTGGGTGAACAGTTGAAGTGGTATGAACCGGTTGGTGGAGTTGTCATTCTGCTAGGTGCAGCAATAGCTCAAGGGCTATTTAGAAGAAGAAAATCTTTAGCTATGTAATTACTTGATCTTCACATCAAGTCTTAGTTCACCGTAACTACCCTTAGGAACAACTGGGTTATTAGGTTGAACAGGGGCAACAACTCTAAACGCAGTCCCCAGCTCTGGTCTTGTATCTTGTTCTCCATTGTTTGGCCAATGAGCCAAGGCCCATTCTGCTTGCGCTGAAATACTCAACGAAGGATTCACTCCTGGGTTAGCAGATAGTGCTGCGCCATCAAGAATATGCAAACCAGGTTGACCATAGGCACGAAGGTAACCATCAAGAACACCTTCGGAAGAACTGGTTGCAATGACAGCACCACCTAAGAAGTGCGCTGTCATTGGAATACCAAACGGTTCTGTGATTACAGCTCCTGGGGTGCCATCAAACTGCTCAGCAAGAGCTCTAGCTAAATCATGACCCTTAGGAACCCACGCAGGATTTTCTTCGCCATGGCCTTGCTTAGATGTGATCTTGGTGCCAAACAATGTTCGCTTGGCAAAGGTGACCAGCGAGTTATCCCTTGCCTGCATAACCAAGAGAATCAGAGTTCGCTCAGGCCAGCTTCTCAAGTTATACATGCTCGGTAGTCTGCCGAAATGCCTAAAAGTAGCACCAAGCAGTCTCAGGAAGGTTGGCTTCTCACCATTCTTACCTGAGGCCATGATGGATTCCATGATGCCCATGAAGCCTGAACCCTTGCCATATCTAACTGGTTCAACGTGAGTATGTTCATCGGGAAAGACCGATGAGGTAATAGCTGAACCTAAAGAGAAATCAATGGTTTTCTTTTTAGCAACAACACCCAAGAGCGATTCGCTATTAGTCCTACTCAAATAGCCAAGCTTTGAACTCAATCCCTGAAGGTGTCCATTGCTTCTTGTTCTATGCAACAGCTTCGCTGTTCCTAAAGCACCAGCTGCAACAACAACTTGGTCAGCAGTGATTCTTCTAGTCTTCAGCCAACCGGTTGAGCCACTGCCACGAGTCGTAATTACATAACCATCAGAACTATTAATGATGTCGGTAACCGTAGTGTTAGCAATAACCTGTGCTCCAGCAGATTCAGCTAGATACAGGTAGTTCTTTACCAAAGTGTTCTTAGCGCCATGACGGCAACCAGTCATACACTCACCACAGTTGATGCAACCGGTTCGCTCTGGTCCAAGACCTCCAAAGTATGGATCTTGAACTGTCTTACCTGATTCACCAAAGTAAATACCAAGTTCAGCCATCTTGAAGGTATCGCCATAACCGAGC
>CAILDA010000026.1 GCA_903832875.1 uncultured Micrococcales bacterium
CTTAGTGTGCAAGATGTTCCTGAGCTACTGCAAGTCGATTGACTCTGGTCCGAAGCAGTTGCGGTTACCGAGTAATTAACCGATAGTCCGCCGCGTTCTATCTTGCCTTGAAATGCCCAGTCAACTACAGGAGCGGTTGAAGTGATGTTTCCAGCTGACTGTAAGACAGGTTTTTGTGGAGCAGCAGTAGGGACAACTGTAACTGTGGCTGATTCAGGACTTACCGCCATGTATTTGTTATTTGCAGTTTTAGTAATTGCATAGACCTTGAAGCGGGCGGTTGCTCCTGCAACTAAATCTGTTGAAACAGTTATTGAAGTTAGTTTGCTTTTAGTGTTACTCACTAGGTCAACGAAACCTTTAGCAACTGGGTCAAATTTACTTACTCGGTAACCCCACAACAAACCACCATTGAGTTTGCTAGGTGGATTCCAGCTAAGACTTACTCTTGCTGCGCTAGGGCTTGACGCATACCAGGCATCTCTAGCTTTGAGCCCAGTTGGAGCAGAGCTTGGTTTCAAGACAGCAAGTTTTGGTGTTGTTTCCTTGAAGAATTGCGCATCTAGAAAATGATCTAAATACACTGCTTCAACCGATTGGTCACTGGCAACTTGATTAGCAACCATGAGTGCTTCTGCCTCAGCTATTGGTTTAGCAAAACTAGCCGAGTACATGCCAAGACCAACATCAAGACCCCTAGTTAGTTTGCTAGTAGTACCGCTTATAGCTTCTTGATTACCGAAGGCATCAACTGGAATTACGCCTGGCTTGTATGTGATGACCAGACCAACCACTGGTTGGCCAATGTATGAAGGATCACTGAAAACATCTGCCTTGGCTGGAGATAGCGCAGTGAAGGTAATCGATGCTGCAAACAGCAGAACACTGGCAAGGATTACGCGCAATCTCATGAAATCAACCTAGCCCCAACCGCTGATAGTTTCCTGAAGGTATTCACAAGCTCTTCTGTAAGAGGACTGTGCCCAACCACCTATTGAACTTGAAGCCCACTTTGCCTAGGTGGCCCTGCTTCTTGAAGCCAAACGCTTCATGCAAAGCGATAGATGGCGCTGCTCCTTTATCGCTGATAACTGCAACTATTTCTCTAACTCCAGCTGCTTTAGATAAATCGATGAGCTCTTTTAGCAGCTTGGTGCCAATACGTTTACCGATAGCTGCCGGACGAAGATAGATAGTGTCTTCAACAGTTCTTCTGTAGGCAGCCTTTTGCCGCCAAGGTGCAACGTAGGCGAAGCCAAGAATATTCCCTGAACTACTTTGCGCCACAATAAAAGGTAATTCCAAACCCTCAAGATATTCCAGCTTCTCTTGCCAGTAACTTTCAGTGGTTTGTTCAATGTCAAAAGTAACCACTGAGTTGATGACGTAGTAGTTATAGATCTCAGTTACTTGTTTTAGGTCAGCACTAATTGCCTTACGCAAAGTAATCTCATCTACTTTGAGTTCCTCTGCTGCACCTTTAGCCTTTAGTAGTTTTACTAAACGCCAGCGTGATTCTGAATCTAATGGCAAGACATTTCTCCTTAACAAGACCAATCTATATGCTCAAGGCCAACTGCGCTAAGCGCTTGATTGGTTCGACTAAAAGGTTTCGAATTAAAGAATCCTCGGCTAGCCGATAGCGGTGAAGGATGAGCAGATTCAATAACCACAATGTTGTGCTCTAAGCCAAGTGCTTCGCCTAGCTTCTGGGCTGGTTTTCCCCAAGCCAGTAAAACAAATTTCTGATGCTCAGCCAAGGCCACAAGTGCTGCCAAGGTGAACTCATCCCAACCTAGCTTCGAGTGCGCTCCCGCTTTATTCGCTCTGGTGGTCAATGACCTATTTAGTAGCAGTACTCCTTGCGAAGCCCACTGTTCTAAATTCATGTGTGCAGGATCTTTTGGTAGCACCCCAACATCACTTTCAAGCTCTTTTGCTATGTTCCTAAGACTTCTTGGAATTGTTCTTCCCCTAGCCATGGCAAAGGCAAGCCCAATTGCATCGCCTGGTGTTGGGTAAGGATCTTGCCCTACTAAGACCACCTTTATAACTTTTGGGTCACCTTCGAAAGCTCGCATTACTTGATTCGCAGCAGGCAAAAAATTCTCTTCAGCCAAAACCCGCGCCTCAACGCTTGAAAGCAGGGGCTTTACTGGCTCAAGCCAGAGCTGCCAAGTTGGGTGCATTTGCTCAAAGAACATAAGTAAATGCTAGGCCCTAAAAATGGTGCCAAAATAGGAGGGACTCCTAAAGAAGATGAGAAGGCAAATGGATTACAACCTTTTGAAGACCCAGGCCCAAGCTAAGCAAGCAAACCTTGTTACTGTGCGACGAGATCTGCATCAGATCCCTGAATTTGGTCTTGACCTGCCAAACACTTTGGCAAGAGTCCTAAAAGAAGTTGGACACTTAGGCGAAGTGACTCTAGGTAAGAACATGACTGCTGCTGCAGTCTTGATCAAAGGTAGCCAGCCTGGCCCAACTGTTTTGCTTCGTGCAGACATGGATGCCCTAGCAGTTAATGAAGACACCGGTTTAGATTTCTCATCTACTAACGGATACATGCATGCCTGTGGTCACGATTTACACATGGCAATCGGAGTTGGTGCCGCTCAACTAATCGCAGAGAACAAAGACCAGCTCAAAGGTAACGTTGTGATGTTCTTCCAGCCTGGTGAAGAAGGCCACGATGGTGCAGGAGTAATGCTTTCGCAAGACATGCATCTTGTCTCAGGGGATAAGCCAATTGCAGCTTTTGGTATCCACGTTTTCTCAATGGATGACCCTGGTGTGTTTGCATCTCGTAAGGGAACCATGATGGCATCTGCCGGTGATGTCATTGTCACCCTCAAGGGTAAAGGCGGCCACGGTTCAATGCCTTGGAATGCAGTGGATCCAATCACTGGTCTGATAGAAATTCTTAGTTCTATCCAGTCATTCATCATCAAGCACTTTGATGCCCTTGACCCAATCGTGCTAAACGTAGGTTGGATTAAAGCTGGAAATGATCACACCACCAACATCGTTCCTGAAACTGCGAGCTTTGGCGCAACAGTGCGTTCATTCTCAAAGCAAGGCTATGAAGACACTAGAACCAAGATTCCTGCATTCATCAAGAACATGGCGGCAGCTTTTGGTTTAGAGGCAGAAATTGAATTCAGCCCGGCAACCAAGGTTTTAGTAAATGACCACGATGCAATCGACAGAGTTGAGCGAATGGTCAAAACTGTTTTCGGTGAAGATAGATACGAGAACATGGATCAGCCAATCCCAGGTGGCGAGGACATGGCTAGCATCCTGGAAGAGATTCCTGGTGCGTTCATATTCCTATCGGCAGCTGACCCTAATCTTCCTATGGAAAAGCGACAGGCTAACCACAGCAACAAGGCAGTCTTTGATGACTCAGTGCTAGCCGATGGTGCAACAATGCTGGCTGCTCTTGCCTTTGACGCCTTGGATGAGGCTTCGTCAAAGTAATCAAGCAGTGACGGGGTTTAGTCCCCAAATAGAAAAGTTACGGTTCGTTTCAGACCCTGTTTGTCTCTATGCCTTCATTTACTTAGCCTTAGAAGACCACCTCCTCTTTGACTAATAGAAAGCACACACAAAATGAGTAACGATCCAGCAAACTGGGGCTTTGAAACCGCACAGATTCACGCCGGCCAATCCCCTGACCCAACCACCAATTCGGTAACCACCCCGATCTATAACACCACCGCGTATGTCTTCAACTCTTCTGAGCATGCCGCCAAGCTTTTTGGTCTTGCTGAGTTTGGAAACATCTACACCCGCATCATGAACCCAACTCAGGATGTTGCTGAAAAGCGCATTGCTGCACTGGAAGGCGGAACTGCTGCCCTGTTGCTGTCTTCAGGTCAGGCTGCTGAAACTTTTGCAATCCTAAACATCGCACAAGCTGGAGATCACATCGTTGCATCTTCAACTTTGTATGGTGGAACATACAACCTGTTCAAATACACACTTCCAAAGCTAGGTATTACAACAACCTTCGTTGAAGATCAGGATGACCTTGCTGCTTGGGATGCTGCAGTGCAGCCAAACACCAAGTTGTTCTTCGCTGAAACTATTGGTAACCCTAAGGTAAGCATCTTGGACATCTCAGGTGTTGCTGATGTTGCTCACAAGCACGGTGTCCCACTAATCGTTGACAACACCGTTGCAACGCCATACCTAATCAAGCCTCTTGATTTCGGTGCTGACATTGTTGTTCACTCAGCAACTAAGTTCCTAGGTGGACATGGCACTGTTGTTGCCGGTGCAATCGTTGATGGTGGAAAGTTTGCTTGGTCTAAGAGCGATAAGTTCCCAGGACTGACCGAACCAGACCCTTCATACCACGGTGTTAATTACACAGCAGCTCTAGGTGATGGCATTGCATACATCATCAAGGCACGTGTTCAACTACTTCGTGACCTAGGTTCAGCTATTGCACCAACCAGTGCATGGCAATTGCTTCAAGGTATTGAAACTCTTAGCCTTCGTATCGACCGTCACGTTGAAAACGCTAAGAAGGTTGCGGAGTTTCTATCAAAGCACCCTCAGGTTGAAAGCGTCTACTACGCAGCACTGCCTACCTCACCTTGGTATGAAGCAGCTAAGAAGTATGCCCCTAAGGGTCCAGGTGCCATAGTTTCATTCGAAATCACAGGTGGTGTTGAGAAGGGTTCTAAGTTTGTTGAATCGCTCAACCTGTTCTTACACGTTGCCAACATTGGTGATGTGAGATCTCTAGTGATTCACCCAGCTAGCACAACACATTCACAGCTATCTCCTGAGCAGCAGATTTCAGCTGGTGTTACCCCGGGACTAGTTCGTCTATCTGTTGGGTTAGAGTCAATTGAAGACATCATCGCTGATCTAGAAACTGGTTTCGAAGCAGCCAAGTAAGAAAGACACAAGATCCGTCATGGATTTTCAAACACCTGAGGACACCGTCCCGTCAGATTTCATAACCGAGGAGCTAAGCCGACAGTTAGTTGGTAAGCCTAAGGCAACTGGAGCATGGCGGGATGGTGACCCTCAAGGTGATCGTCTCTTTGCACCAATAGGTAACCTGTCCCTTGAATCAGGTAAAGAATTACATCAAGTGAAGATTTCCTACGAAAGCTGGGGAACCCTAAACCAAGACGCATCTAATGCAGTTCTTGTTCTTCATGCTCTAACCGGTGACTCGCACGCTGCTGGCAAAGCAAGTAAAGAACATCCAACTGAAGGTTGGTGGAGTGACCTAATTGGTCCTGGCCTTGTTATTGATACCAACAAATACTTTGTTGTGGTGCCTAACATTCTCGGTGGTTGCCAAGGTTCCTCTGGCCCTTCTTCCCTAGATAAAACAGGAAGAGAGTACGGCTCAAGATTTCCTTTCCTCACCATCAGAGATCAGGTAGCAGCGCAGGTTGCCTTTAGTGATCTGATTGGCATCAAGTGTTGGCATGCGATTATCGGTGGCTCTATGGGCGGCATGCACGTCTTAGAGTGGGCTATCGATTACCCAACTAGAGTGCAACGGATTGCTGTTATCGC
>CAILDA010000027.1 GCA_903832875.1 uncultured Micrococcales bacterium
AACTGCTGCTGCTGCAGTAGTTGCTGAAGAAGTAGTAGAGCACACAGAAGCTGAAACTGTTGTTGACGAGAACATCGTTGAAGAAGCAGTTGCAGCTGAAGTTGTTGCTGAAGCTTCAGTTGTTGCTGAAGCTCCAGTTGTTGAAGAAGCAGCAGTTGTTGAAGAAGCAGCAGTTGTTGAAGAAGCAGCAGTTGTTGAAGAAGCAGTTGTTGTTGAAGAAGCAGTTGTTGTTGAAGAAGCACCTGTTGTTGAAGAAGCACCTGTTGTTGAAGACGCACCTGTTGTTGAAGCTGAAGCTGGCGATGCTCCTAAGGCCGACGAGGCCGAGTAATCTCGACATCTAAAAGACTCATGAATCAAGCCGTTGACCAATTGGTTGACGGCTTGACTCGTTTTCGGATTGATCTAAGTTACGACGGAACAGAGTTTGCTGGTTGGGCTAAACAACCAAAACTTAGAACTGTTCAAGGTGAAGTCATTTCAGTCATGAACAAAATCTTTGGTGAATCTGAGACTGATTTTGGACTTCGAGTTGCAGGACGTACCGATGCCGGTGTTCATGCTGAACACCAGGTCGTTCATGTTGATCTAAGCCCTGTTCAACTAAAGCGTCTTGGTAGAAATAAAGACATCAGATTGAAGATGAACTCTTTATTGGACCCTGATGTTCGAATAATCAAGGTCACTGAAGTTCCTGCTGTTTTTCATGCTAGGTATGCGGCTACTCATCGCCGGTATCGATACACCATTGCAGATTCCACCAGTGGTTGGAATCCACTTAGAGCTAGATATAACCTTTGGCTCAAGTTCCCACTAGATCTTGAAGCCATGCAGGCAGCTAGCAAAGAGTTCCTGGGATTACACGATTTTGCGGCTTTTAGTAAGCCAAAGCCCAAGGCGACCACTATTCGTGAGCTTCGTCTGATAACTGTTTCAAGGAATAAGGCTCTGGGTAATGTCATCGAAATAGAGCTTCTGGCTGATGCTTTTGCTCACAATATGGTCAGATCCATCGTTGGGGCTCTAATCAAGGTTGGGGCAGGGCGAGCAACACCTAAAGACGTCGCTAAAGCCCTCAAATCACGCTCCAGGGCACATCCGTTCAAGGTTGTCACTCCTGAGGGTCTGAGCCTTATAGAGGTTGGCTATCCCGCCGAAAAGGACTATGCCAGCCAGGTTCAAATAACCCAGCACACCAGATCTTTGGATGACAACTAGTGGGTTTTAGGCAATTTCCTTGGGTTGCATATGCGGGCTCTTTCGGGCTAAACTTGACCCTTGGTGCCGTAAGCCAAAAGGCTTCGACCATGTTGATGAAGATATATATTTCATCTCTAATCCGATATAAGAAATAGAAGGCAATCTAGCGTGCGTACTTATTCACCGAAGGCTCATGAGCTTCAGAACGACTGGCTCGTAATCGATGCTACCGACGTAGTTCTTGGTCGCTTAGCCGCAACTGCTGCTGCACTTTTGCGTGGCAAGCACAAGCCGACCTTTGCTCCTCACATGGACAATGGCGACTACGTTGTGATCATCAATGCTGCGAAGGTTGCTCTAACCGGATCTAAGTTGCAGAAGAAGAACGCTTACCGTCACTCTGGTTACCCAGGTGGTTTGACTGCAACTACTTATGCTGAACTTCTAGAGAAGTCACCTGAGAAGGCTGTTGAGAAAGCAATCCGCGGAATGCTTCCTAAGAACACTCTTGGTCGTGACCAGCTAGCAAAACTTAAGGTTTACCGTGGTGCAGAGCACCCACACGTAGCACAGGCTCCAAAGCCTTACACAATCGGTCAGGTAGCGCAGTAAGCGCTTAGAGGAAAAGAAAACTAATGCCAACTAAGAAAGTCGCTCCAGCTGTTGAAGCTGTCGAAGCTGCGCCATCATCTTTCACTACCGAAACTCCTGCTGCTAAGGAAACTAAGGCGCCAGCTAAATCACGTGGCCCACTAACTGTTCCTGGTGCTGGTCTTGGTCGTCGTAAGGAAGCTGTTGCGCGTGTTCGCATCAAGCCAGGTACCGGAGTTATCAAGATCAACGGTCGCGACCTTGCAGAATATTTCCCAAACAAGTTGCACCAGCAACTAGTTACAGACCCTTTCAAGGTTCTAGGTCTAACTGACTCTTACGATGTAACTGCACGTATCAACGGTGGTGGAGTTGCAGGTCAAGCCGGTGCTCTTCGTCTTGGTATTGCACGTTCACTAAATGAGATTGACCGCGACAACAACCGCCCAGCTTTGAAGAAGGCAGGCTTCCTATCTCGTGACGCACGTGTCATTGAGAGCAAGAAGGCTGGTCTTAAGAAGGCTCGTAAGGCTTCACAGTTCTCTAAGCGTTAAGTCGCTTCGAGCTACTTACTCGTCTAATCTAAAACCATGGCCCGCCTATTTGGTACCGATGGTGTTCGTGGAGTTGCCAATCGCGACCTCACTGTTGATCTCGCACTTAACCTCGCTAAAGCTGCTGCAATCGTTTTAGGTGAAACTGCTCGCAACGAAGGCCGCAGGCCTATCGCCGTTATCGGTCGTGACCCAAGAATCTCTGGTGAATATCTCTCAGCTGCAGTTGCAGCAGGGCTAGCATCTTCTGGTGTTGATGTTTATGACGCCGGAGTAATCCCAACACCTGCAACTGCTTTTCTAACTGCTGATTTCAGTGCTGATTTTGGTGTGATGATTTCTGCATCTCACAATCCAGCTCCTGATAATGGCATAAAATTCTTTGCTTCCGGTGGACACAAACTTGCTGATGAAGTTGAAGATGCAATCGAAGCTGCCATGAACGCAAAAGCCCTAAGCCCTATTGGTGTCAGTGTTGGCAGAGTTCAAAGATTTGCTGATGCTGAAGATAGATACATAGTTCATCTTTTAGGTGCTATTCCTAACTCTCTTGATGGACTAAAGATTGTTATCGACTGTGCGCACGGTGCGGCTTCTGCTATTTCACCGCAAGTATTTGCCGACTCAGGTGCAAAAGTAATTGTTATCGGTAATGATCCTGATGGACTAAACATCAACGCAGGTTTTGGTTCAACACACATGAGTGCTCTGCAGTCAGCAGTATTAGAACACAGTGCAGATATGGGCTTTGCTCATGATGGCGATGCTGATAGATGCTTGGCAGTTGATCATGATGGTCAACTAGTTGATGGTGATCAACTGATGGCCATCCTGGCTTTATCTTTGAAGGCTAGAGGAGAACTAGCTCGTAATACTTTGGTTGCAACAGTGATGAGTAATCTAGGTCTTCGCATTGCGATGCGTGAAGCTGATATTGAAATGATTGAAACCAAGGTTGGCGACCGATACGTTCTTGAGCAGATCCGTGAAGGTGGATACACCTTAGGTGGAGAGCAATCAGGACACATTATCTTTAGTCGATTTGCCACCACCGGTGATGGCATCTTGACTGGCTTGATGATTGCAGCAGAGGTTAAGAGAACCGGTAAATCTCTCCAGGAACTAGCTGCGCAAATGAAGACTTACCCTCAGGTGCTTATCAACGTCAAAGGCGTTGACCGTTCAAGAGTTGATTCAGATCAGGGACTAAAAGACATTGTTGCTGAAGCTGAAACAGATTTAGGTGCAAAGGGAAGAGTGCTACTTAGAGCATCAGGAACTGAAGCTCTAGTTCGAGTCATGGTTGAAGCCGCTGATGAAGGAACAGCTCACTCCTGGGCTGACCGTATTGCACGAGTGGTTGAGAAGAACTTAGCTATTTAGATTTTTCTAAGTAAGACTTTTTCAACCCTATGTTTCTCACCTTTTTGTAAAACTAGGGTTGCTCTTGATTTGGTGGAGATGATGTTTTCTATCAGGTTAGGTAAGTTGATAGTGCGCCAGATTTCTTTAGCTCTATCTAAAGCTGCAACTAATTCCATTTCTGCGTATTTGTGGAAATAGGATGCTGGGTTTCTAAAGGCTGACTCTCTTAGTTGTCTAAATCTGTCTAAATACCAAGTTTCGATTTCATCTGTTGGAGCATCAACATAAATCTTGAAATCAAAGTAATCGCTTAGCGCTACTTCTTGACCTAGGGCTGGTGGTTGCAAAACATTCAAACCTTCGACGATAACAACATCTGGGGATTCAACCACAACTTGTTCACCGGGCACGATGTCGTAGGTGAGGTGCGAGTAGAGCGGAGCTGTTACAAGTTCTTTGCCTGATTTGATGTCAGCAACAAATTTCAGCAGTGCTAGTCGATCGTAGGATTCTGGAAAGCCTTTGCGTTCCATAAGGCCACGTTCTTCAAGTACTGCATTTGGATAGAGAAAGCCATCTGTTGTTACTAGCGCTACCGATGGAGTTGATGGCCATCTGCTTAGTAATTCTTTTAGCAATCTGGAAACAGTTGACTTACCAACAGCAACAGAACCGGCAACTCCAATAATGAAAGGAGTTTTCTTATTTGTTCTTTCTAAAAAAGTTCCAGAAATCTTGTGAAGATTCTGTGCTTGGCTCACATAGAGATTTAGTAACTGGCTAAGTGGGAGGTAAATATCCGCAACCTCAGCTAAATCCAGAAAGTCACCTAAACCACGGATCTTTTCAATTTCTGCCTGAGTTAGCGGTGCTTCAGTGCTTTTAGCTAGTTCTGCCCAGTCGGATCTTGAAATATCAACAAATGGGGAAACTGCTTGCTCATCTATAGGGTTTGACCCTGCCGGAACTGCAGTCACACTGCCATTCTGCCTTAAACTAGAGGTATGTGTGGAATCGTCGGCTACGTAGGCCCTAAATCAACTGTCGATGTCCTCCTTGGCGGGTTAAAGAGACTTGAGTACCGTGGCTATGACAGCGCAGGCGTGTCAGTTATCAACCAGCAAGGTGATCTTGAAACACGCAAGCGAGCTGGCAAGCTGGCCATTCTCGTTGATGACATTACAAAGACTCCATTGGGTGAAGCTCATATCGGCATCGGACACACCCGTTGGGCAACCCACGGTGCTCCTACCGATGGCAATGCCCACCCACACCTTGGTGGCACCACTCAAAAACTGAGTCTGATCCATAACGGAATCATTGAAAACTTTGCTGAGCTCAAGTCTGAGCTATTAGAAGCAGGTGCTGTCTTCGCTAGTGAAACTGACACCGAGGTGGCAGCTCACCTAGTGGCAGCTGAGTATGACAAATCAGGCAATTTGATTGAATCTTTTAGAACTGTGGTTAGAAGACTGCACGGCGCTTTCACCATTCTGGTTATGCATGAAGATGAACCAGGGGTTGTCTTAGCCGCCAGAAGAAATGCGCCTTTGGTTATTGGTTTAGGGGATGGTGAGAACTTCCTAGGTAGCGATGTCGCTGCTTTTGTTGAACACACCAAGCGAGCGATTGCTGTTGGGCAAGACGAGATTGTTATTTTGCGCAAAGACTCAGTTGAGATTGAGAACTTCGCAGGAGATAAAGTAACTCGAGAAGAATTTGTTATCGACTGGGATGCTAGTGCTGCCAGCAAGGGCGGCTGGTCATCATTTATGGCTAAGGAAATAGCTGATCAGCCTCAGGCTGTCGGCGATACTTTGATGGCAAGACTAGGAAGCGATGGCAATGTCCATCTTGAAGAACTAGCCTCACTTACTTCGCTTATACCAAACATCGATCGCATCATTTTGGTTGCTTGCGGAACAGCTGCCTATGCAGCTGAAGTTGGTAAGTACGCAATTGAGAGCTGGGCAAGAATTCCAGTGAGCGTTGAACTCTCTCACGAGTTCAGATACCGTAATCCAATTTTGACTAAGAACACTTTGGTTGTTGCAGTTAGCCAATCAGGGGAGACCATGGATACCCTGATGGCAACACGCTTTGCTAAAGAAGCTGGCGCTAACGTGCTGTCTATTTGTAATACTCAAGGAGCAACTCTTGCTCGTGAAGCAGATGCTGTTCTTTATACGCATGCCGGTCCTGAAGTTGCTGTTGCTTCCACTAAAGCTTTTACAGCTCAGATCACCAGCATGTATTTACTTGCCCTTCATCTGGCAACTGCTCGTGGCACACATTCACTAAACGAATTACAAGAAATTGGTAGAGAGCTACTGAAGCTGCCAGCTCAGATTGCTGAAGTGTTAGCTTCATCAGATGCGATTAGAACTCTTGGCAAGAACTTTAAGGATGCTAAGACTGTTTTGTTCCTAGGTCGTAACGTTGGATTCCCTATCGCTCTTGAAGGAGCATTGAAACTAAAGGAACTGGCATACATCCACTCAGAAGGTTTTGCAGCAGGGGAACTAAAGCATGGTCCGATTGCCCTTATTGAACAAGGCCAACCGGTTATCGTAATTGTTCCAAGCCCTGCCGATCCTGACTCTTTGCATGCCAAGGTAGTTAGCAACATCCAAGAGGTTCGTGCTCGTGGAGCACAGGTTATTGCTATCGCTGAGCAAGGCGATACTGAAGTTGCCAAGTATGCGGTTGAAGTTATTTATGTTCCTAAGGTTCATCAGATGCTTGCACCTATTCTCACTGTTGTTCCTTTGCAGATTTTTGCAATGGAACTATCAGCTGCTAAAGGCCTAGATGTTGACCAGCCACGTAATTTGGCCAAGTCGGTAACAGTCGAGTAATCATGATTATCGGTGTCGGAGTTGACCTGGTCGATCTGACCCGTTTTGAAAACAAACTAGTTGCCACCCCTGCTCTAATGGAACGTATCTTCACCGAATCTGAGAGAGGCGCTAAGCCTGAATCATTAGCCGGTTGCTGGGCCGCTAAAGAAGCTCTTATCAAAGCATTAGGTAACCCTGCTGGTTTGAATTGGCATGATGTGAGTGTTACTAAAGATGAATTAGGCAAACCATCACTTTTAGTAACTGGTGCAACATTAGAACGAGCAACTGAACTTGGTATTGCTACTTGGCATTTATCTATTTCTCATGATGGCGGTATGGCCATTGCATTTGTGATTGCAGAAAGTGGTGCCTAATGCGCAAACTAACTATTGATTTGAATGCAGTTGCAGAGAACCTCACTGCAATGCGCAAGATTGTTAACAATGCATCAGTAAAAACCATGGGTGTTGTCAAAGCGAATGCTTATGGCCATGGCATGGTTCAGGTGGCTAGAAAACTAGAAGCTGAAGGCATTGATTATTTAGGGGTAGCAGATCTTGCTGAAGCAGAGGAACTTCGCTCAGCTGGAATCACCTCTCGCATCTTGGCTTGGATTCATGACCCAGCAGATGATTTTGTATCTGCTGTGAAGCACGAGATTGATCTTGCTGTTTCATCAAGAGATCAACTATTGCGAATTGAAAAAGCAGCTATTGCAGTTGGCAAGAGCGCTCAAATACACATCAAGGTTGATACCGGTCTTGGTCGTAACGGTGTGACCATTGATGAACTCGACGATTTACTAAAAGCAACCAAAGCAGCAGTTGCTTCTGGTTCTGTTGCAACCGTTGGAATCTTTAGTCACCTATCTTCAACAGGAGCCAAAGAGGATCTCGTTCAGATTGAAAGATTTGAACTTGCTCTAAAGCAAGCTAAAGATCTTGGTCTTACCTTTGAACTTAGGCATCTAACCGCTAGCGATGGAACTCTCAGCTACCCGCAGGCTCACTACGACATGGTCAGACTTGGTTGTGCTTTGTATGGTCTTTCACCATTTAGCGATAACCGAGCTAAAGAGTTTGGTCTAAAGCCGGTTATGTGTGCTGAAGGAACAGTAGTTCAAACTAAGCGCGTAGCTGCAGGCGAGGGTGTTTCCTACGGTTATCTCTATAGCACAGCGAGAGAAACCACACTGGCTCTTATTCCTATTGGCTATGCCGAAGGTATTCCTCGCAATGCAACCGGTAAGGCCGAAGTTTGCATTAACGATAAGCGTTATCCGATTCTCTCTCGTATCGCCATGGATCAGTTTGTAGTTGATGTTGGTGATGCTTCGGTTAGCCCTGGCGATCGTGTTGTCATCTTTGGTGACTGTGGTCCAACTGCTGATGATTTGGCAACTGCAGCAGAGACTATTAACTATGAAATTGTGACCCGTATTGGCGGCAGATTTGTTCGTGAATTTATTGGCGCAGTTGAGGCGTAAACCAATTGGCTGAAGCTACTTTGCTCTATGAGTCTGTTATCGCGACCAGTGATGATATGGATGAACTTGGTAAACGATTCGCTAATGTCCTTGAAGCTGGCGATCTGGTAATTCTGATTGGCCCTTTAGGTGCCGGTAAAACTACGTTCACCAGAGGTGTTGGTAGTTCTCTAGGCGTTGAAGGAAATGTTTCTAGTCCAACCTTTGTTATTGCAAGAACGCATAAGAGAACTGATTCATTAGAACCCCCATTGGTCCACGTTGATGCTTATCGCTTGGGTTCTCCTCAAGAGCTCGATGACCTTGATATTCCTTTTGAGAAATCAATCGTTTTAGTTGAGTGGGGTAAGGGACTAACTGAAGGTATCTCTGAGAACTGGATTGAAATTGAATTTGAGCGAGACCACTCAGGTCAAACTGAAGATAGAAATGTGAAGATAGTTGGCTTTGGTGAGCGTTGGAAGGAAGTGTCTTTCTGATGCATGTAACATCCACCAGAATTTCTGATTACTCATTAGCTATTGATACTTCAGCTGGCACCAGCGTTGCTGTTCTAAGTATGGGCACAGTGTTAGCTGAACTGAACTACCCAGAACCAATGACTCATTCTGAGCGCATTGGTACAGCTATTGCAAAAGTATTAGAAGAAGCTGGGGTAAGACCTAGCCAGATCGCAAGAGTTGTTGCAGGCGTTGGCCCT
>CAILDA010000028.1 GCA_903832875.1 uncultured Micrococcales bacterium
CTTCATCGCTTTATAGGTTTCTTGTTCTAACTTGTCTAACTGTGAACCTGATTCGATACGGCTATTAGGGCCTAGGGCACCAGCAGCTGCACCATCAACGATTTCATCGGCAACACGAACTAGGGCATAGATGTTTTGAACATGAGTTCTAACCGGTTGCTTTAGGAGATTGCTGGCTAAGCCAAAAGAGGTCGAATAGGACCGAATTACCTCACGGCTTGATCGGATAGCCGCCTGCGTATAGCGAGCGAGGCTTTGCTTATCTAGATCTTCTTGAGGATTTGGCACTTGTTAAGGCTATAACCAGTCTCGTCTCCGGAAAAGCCAATATAGGCCTCCCGAAATTCCAACTATTAGGACGCAGGACCAAATGAAACCAGTTTGAGTTTCAAATCCTGGGTAGGGGAGATTTTGACCATAGAAACCGGTGATCGCCGTTGGCACCGCAAAGATCGCTGCCCAGCTGGTTACCTTTTTCATGATTAGGTTCATCTGGTTTCCTTGAATGGTCAAATTGGTTTCCAAAAGTGTTGTTACTAGGTCTCTGAGTGAGTCTGTCCAGTCTGCAACCCGCATCACATGGTCGTAGACATCTTGGAAATACGGCATCATGTGATCGCCAAGAATGTCGGACTCTCGTTTGACTAGGGGGTTTAGAACTTCTCGCATTGGTATCGCGATTCTGCGAAGGGTGACGATGGCTTTTCTAAGGGAATAGCTCCTTTGTTGAATGACACGGTCATTTCGCTTGGTATCGAACATGATTGCTTCAAGCTCTTCAAGTTCAGAATCAAGTTCCTGGATCACATCGAAGTAACTGTCAACAACGACATCTAGTAATCCCCAAAGCAGATAGTCAACCCCACCATCAGATAACTCAACACTTTTATCCCAGCATTTAGTAACAGCGGAAACGTCAAAGTCTCCCTTGGTTCTGATAGTTATCAGACCTCGGTGAGTAACAAATACCGACATCTCGATTGATTCCAGGACTTTGAGCTCAGCGTTGTATGCCGCATGGTAGAGATTTATGAATAGGTGGCTGTCATAGTGATCGATCTTTGGTCGCTGCATACCTTTGAAGGCATCTTCAACGGCTAGCTCATGAAGGCCGAGAGTTTCGGAGAGATGGTGAAGTTCATCTGGGGTTGGGCCAACTAGATCTAGCCAATAAACAGCACTCTCATCGCTGGCAATTTGACCAAGTTGACTCAGGTCAAAATCAACCTCGACGACCTTGCCGCTTCGGTAAATTCGACTTTTCAACATGCTCTAATCATGCCACTGCAGTAAGTGTCACTGGTCTGCGAATCTGGTCATTCCAAGCGGTACTGATTTCGCCTAAACTTGTCTAATGAGCAAAGATATGAAGCCTAGAAGCCGGGTAGTAACCGACGGTATTGAGCGTGCAGCAGCCAGAGGAATGCTTAGAGCTGTTGGCATGGGGGATGAGGACTGGGAAAAGCCTCAAATTGGTGTGGCATCTTCATGGAATGAAGTGACCCCTTGCAACCTTTCATTGGATCGTTTAGCCGATGCCGCTAAGCAGGGTGTTCACGCCGCTAACGGTTATCCACTTGAATTTGGCACTATTTCTGTCTCTGACGGTATTTCTATGGGTCACGAGGGAATGCATTTCTCTCTAGTTTCTAGAGAAGTTATCGCTGACTCAGTTGAGACTGTGATGCAGGCAGAAAGACTTGACGGTTCTGTACTTTTGGCTGGTTGTGACAAGTCACTGCCAGGCATGTTGATGGCTGCTGCTCGATTAGATCTTGCTTCAGTGTTCTTGTATGCAGGAACCATTGCTCCGGGTTGGGTCAAGCTCAGCGATGGAACTGAAAAAGAAGTAACCATCATTGATGCTTTTGAAGCAGTTGGTGCTTGCAAGGCTGGAACTATGAGCCTTGAAGATCTTGATCGTATTGAACGAGCTATCTGTCCAGGTGAAGGTGCCTGCGGTGGAATGTATACCGCTAACACAATGGCTTGTGCTGCTGAAGCTATGGGTATGTCATTACCTGGTTCAGCTTCTCCTCCTTCTGCTGATAGAAGAAGAGATAACTGGGCTCACCGTTCAGGTGAAGCAGTGGTGAACCTTATTGCTAAAGGCATTACCGCTAGAGACATCATTACTAAGAAGGCTTTGGAGAACGCTATTGCTGTGACCATGGCTTTCGGTGGTTCGACAAACGCAGTTCTACACTTCCTGGCTATCGCTAAAGAAGCGGAAGTTGATCTAACTCTTGATGACTTCAACAGAATCGCAGATAAGGTTCCACACCTAGGAGATCTAAAGCCGTTCGGTAGATACGTTATGGCTGATGTTGACCGCGTTGGTGGAGTTCCTGTTGTTATGAAGGCTCTTTTAGATGCAGGTCTAATCCACGGTGATGCACTAACTGTTACCGGTAAGACTGTTGCTGAGAACCTTGCTGGAATTAACCCACCTGACCCTGATGGCAAAATCATCAGAGCTCTAAATAACCCAATTCACAAAACTGGTGGAATCTCAATCCTTAAAGGTTCAATGGCTCCTGATGGTGCTGTTGTGAAGACCGCTGGTTTTGATCTTGAGGACTTCACTGGTCCTGCTCGTGTCTTTGAAAGAGAAGCTGCAGCGATGCAGGCTCTTACCGAAGGCAAGATCCAAGCAGGCGATGTTGTTGTTATTCGCTACGAAGGACCTAAGGGTGGTCCTGGTATGCGTGAGATGCTAGCCATCACCAGCGCTATTAAAGGTGCGGGACTAGGTAAAGATGTATTACTCTTGACTGACGGACGATTCTCAGGCGGCACAACCGGCCTGTGTATCGGACACATTGCACCAGAGGCGACCGATGGCGGTCCAATTGCTCTGGTACGCGATTCAGACTTAATACGAGTCAACATCGCAGCTCGCACGCTCGAACTACTAGTTGAGCCAGAAGAGTTGGCAGCCCGTAAAGCAGAATGGGTGCCACTAGAACCCCGTTATACCCGTGGAGTACTCGCAAAGTATTCAAAGCTGGTGCATTCAGCAGCTGAAGGTGCTTACTGCGGTTAACACAGGTCCAAACAAGGATAAAAATGGCTAACGAAGTTTTAACAGGTGCTCAGGCGATTGTAAGAAGCCTTGAGTTGCTAGGTGTTACCGATATTTTCGGTCTGCCTGGTGGAGCAATCTTGCCTACCTACGATCCACTAATGGATTCAACGAAGATCAGACACATCCTTGTTCGTCACGAACAAGGTGCAGGTCATGCTGCTGAAGGCTATGCCTCAGCTTCAGGAAAACTGGGTGTTTGTATTGCAACAAGCGGACCGGGAGCTACCAACCTAGTAACAGCTATTGCTGATGCACACATGGACTCAGTTCCACTACTTGCTATTACCGGTCAGGTGAACTCAACTTCTATTGGTACCGATGCTTTCCAAGAGGCAGACATCGTTGGTATCACAATGCCAATTACCAAGCACTCTTTCCTAGTTACCAAAGCAGAAGATATTCCAGCAGTTCTTGCATCTGCTGTTCTGATTGCAACAACAGGACGCCCAGGACCAGTTCTTGTTGACATTGCTAAAGATGCTCAGAACGGTAAAGCAGAATTCATTTGGCCACCGAAGATTGATCTTCCTGGTTACAAGCCAGTTACCAAACCTCACGGTAAGCAGATTCAAGCTGCTGCTCAACTAATCAAAGATGCTAAGCGACCAGTACTTTATGTCGGTGGTGGAATTGTTAGAGCAGGAGCACACCTAGAACTTCTAGAACTAGCCAAGATTATTGGTGCACCTGTTGTTACCACTCTGATGGCAAGAGGAGCATATCCAGATTCAGATGAACAGAACCTAGGTATGCCAGGTATGCATGGAACAGTTCCTGCGGTTACTGCATTACAACGCAGCGATTTGCTTATTACTCTTGGCGCTCGTTTTGATGACCGGGTTACCGGTCAGGTAAAGACTTTTGCTGTTGGAGCAAAGGTTATTCACGTAGATATTGATCCTGCTGAAATCGGCAAGATTCGTTTTGCTGATGTTCCTATCGTTGGCGATGCTAAAGAAGTTATTACTGAACTTAACACTGAACTAAAAGCAGATCTAAAAGGAAATAAGCCAGACATTGCTGAGTGGTGGGCATTCTTGAACGATCTAAGAACTCGTTACCCACTTGGATACACACAGCCTGACGATGGCAAAATGTCACCGCAGTTTGTTATCTCTCGTATCGGTGAACTATCAGGACCAGAAGCTATCTTTGCTGCTGGTGTTGGACAACACCAGATGTGGTCTGCTCAGTTCATTAAATACGAACGACCTAACTCTTGGTTGAACTCAGGTGGAGCTGGAACCATGGGTTATGCAGTTCCTGCGGCTATGGGTGCCAAAGTTGCTCAACCAGAAAGATTAGTTTGGGCTATTGATGGTGATGGTTGTTTCCAGATGACTAACCAGGAACTTGCTACCTGTACCATCAACAACATTCCAATCAAGGTTGCCATCATCAACAACTCTTCACTTGGAATGGTGAGACAGTGGCAGACACTGTTCTATAACTCTCGTTACTCAAATACAGATCTAAACACCGGAACAGACACCATCATGGTTCCTGACTTTGTGAAGTTAGCTGAAGCCTACGGTTGCCTAGGTATTCGAGTTGAAAAAGAAGAAGATGTTGACGCTGCTATCAAGCTAGCGATGGAGACAAACGACCGACCAGTTGTTATTGACTTCATTGTTGGAAGAGATGCAATGGTTTGGCCTATGGTTCCAGCAGGACTTTCAAATGATGCGGTTCAGTTCGCTAAAGATGAAAGACCAGTCTGGGAAGAAGGGGAGGAGGAGTAAATGTCACAGCACGTACTATCCCTTCTAGTTGAAGACCGTCCAGGTCTACTTACCCGTGTTGCAGGTTTGTTTGCTCGTCGTGGTTTCAACATTGAATCTCTTGCTGTTGGTGCTACCGAAGTTGAAGGTCTATCAAGAATCACAGTTGTGGTAAACGTTGATGGTCTTCCTCTAGAGCAGGTAACCAAGCAGTTGAACAAGTTGATCAACGTAATCAAGGTTGTTGAGCTTGATGCTGAGACCACTGTTGAGCGTGATCACATGCTTATTAAGGTAAGAACCGATGCCGCTACTCGCTCACAGGTCTTAGAAGCGGTAACCTTATTCCGTGCCCGCGTCATCGACGTCGCGAGCGATGCACTAATTATTGAGGTAACTGGCGAAACCGCCAAGTGTCAAGCCTTCATCAAAGTTCTCGAACCGTTCGGCATCAAAGAATTGGTGCAGTCGGGTGTTTTGGCTATTGGACGTGGTTCAAAGTCAATCACCGAGAAGGTTCTTAAGTAGTACTAACCATAAAACAAGGAGATAAAACAAGTGGCTGAAATCTTTTATGACAAGGATGCCGACCTAAGCATTATCCAGGGTAAGAAAGTAGCTGTTATTGGTTACGGTTCCCAGGGTCACGCTCACTCATTGAACCTGAAAGATTCAGGTGTTGATGTTGTGGTTGGTCTAAAGGAAGGCTCAAAGAGCAAAGCAAAAGCAGAAGAAGCAGGACTGAAAGTTCTCTCTGTTGCTGATGCAGCTGCATGGGCAGATGTAATCATGATTTTGGCACCAGATCCTCGTCAGCGTGATATCTACGCAGACGACATTGCGCCAAACCTATCTGAAGGTAAAGCGCTTGTCTTCGGTCACGGTTTCTCAATTCGTTATGGGTTCATTAAGCCACCAGCTAACGTTGATGTTTTCCTTGTTGCTCCTAAGGGACCAGGACACATCGTTCGTCGTGAATACATAGACGGCAGAGGTGTTCCTAACCTTGTTGCAGTTGAGCAAGATTTCACCGGTCACGCTTTTGACCTTGCCCTTTCATATTCAAAAGCTATTGGTGGAACCAGAGCTGGAACAATCAAGACCACTTTCACTGAAGAAACTGAAACAGATCTTTTCGGAGAGCAAGCAGTTCTTTGTGGTGGAGCATCACAGTTGGTTCAGTACGGTTTCGAAACTCTTATCGAAGCTGGTTACCAGCCAGAAGTTGCATACTTCGAAGTGCTTCACGAATTGAAGCTAATCGTTGACCTGATGTATGAAGGTGGTATCGCTAAGCAGCGTTGGTCAGTTTCTGACACAGCTGAATACGGTGACTACATCTCAGGCCCAAGAGTTATTGGCCCAGAGGTCAAAGAGCGTATGCGCGATGTTCTAACTGACATTCAGGATGGAACTTTCGCTAACCGTTTCGTTGCTGACCAGGATGCTGGAGCACCAGAGTTCCTAGCTCTTAGAGCTAAGGGCGAAACTCACCCAATCGAAGCTGTTGGTCGAGGACTACGCAAACTCTTCTCTTGGATCAAGAACTCAGATGAGTATGAAGAAGGCAAAGCGGCTCGCTAAGCCCGAAAGTTTAACCAGTGAAATCCCGAGTATTTATTACTCGGGATTTCACTTTTAATGAGCATTCTTAGACATGTTCAACTACTAGGATTATCGGCAAGACTTTTTGAAAATGTGCGTTTTTATGAAGTAACTACTTTTGAAATGGTGCAAAATGCTCAAGTCTCTCGAGGTGATCCTCAAGAAAGTTGCTGTGATCCTGGCAGTGGCTGGCTTTTTAGTCACGCCGAGTCTTCTGCTTGGATCTGCGCAGGCAACTGGGAGTACTGTCCGCCTAATGGAAGGCTACAACCCACCAGGACTTGGTGGAGTTTCCCCTCTTGAACTTGGGGTAAAGGTTTCAACTTCAGAAGAGGGCTGGATAAAGAAAGTATTCTTCTACAAATATGCAGGTGACGAAGGTGGCCATTCTGCCCACATCTGGTCAGCTAGTGGAATTCTTTTAGGCTCACAAGATTTTGTTGATGAAACATCAAGTGGCTGGCAAAGTATTGCTCTAGATAATCCAGTTCACGTTGTTGCGAATCAAACCTTTACTGTTTCGGTTTATGGCTCGACTTATTATTTTGCTGGAGGTTCTTTCCCAACACGAACCTCGGGTCCGCTAACAGTTCTTGACAGTAACTACAAGTACACCGACCATCCTGAATTTCCTCAAGACACAGTTCACACCAACTATGCCGTTGACTTCAACTTCTCCAGTGACTCCACTCCAGAACAAGCTGAGCCGGTGCCCGGTTTGAGAGTGGATGTTTATTCAATTCAGGGTAGTGGCGGGCAACCAGCACGAGCTCCGGACTATATCTTGTGTTCAACAACTAATGCTGATTCATGGACTTCGGTTCAATCAATCAATCATGCATTTGATTCTGATTACGGCGGTGTGGTGGCAGGTTGTAATAGTGATTTTGTAATGATTCATTACACGGGTTATTTGACCTGGCCAAAAACTGAAACGGTTCGATTACAAGCTTTAGCTGACGATGGTTTCTTCATGACCTTGGACGGCGAAACTGTGATCAATGACTGGTCTCTAAAACCATGTTCTGGACCAGTAGTGTCACATGACTTTGTTGCTAACACACCTCAAAAATTGGATGCTTGGTTCTTTGAATGGGGTGGTGGCGCTTGCAGCAGACTCGGCTTACTCCAAGGTAACGACTTTGTTGCGATTCCAAAGGATGCTTACACAAAGAATTCTTCATACACCCCTTGGAAACTTCCAGCTGTAGAGCCTTCTAAACCTCTCAATGTTTCAGCAACGGTAACAGGTGTTGACATCAATGTTTCCTGGGATGCACCCCTGAGTGATGGCGGAGCTGATATTTCTGGTTATACAGCTACCGCAAGCGGTGGTGGTCAGTTCTTCAACTGCCAGGCAACCGCTTCTGCTAGAAGCTGCACCATTTCACCAGTGCCAGCAGGTAGAGAATATTCAATTACCGTAGTCGCTCAAAGTGATTCGGGCAGGCTACAGTCTCAAGATTCAGATTCAATAAATAAAACAATTGGAACGGGAGTGCTACATCCGGTTCTAACAGCCCCACACATGGACCCACTAACATTTGGCCAATTGGTCTCTGATGGCACACTCTCTGGTGGCGTATCAAATGTGCCAGGCTCATTTAGTTTCAAATTCCCTAACACTCAGCTAGAGGCTGGAACTTCTGAGATTGATATTGTTTTCACACCGGTTGACACAACAACTTATGCCACAGAAACTCTCACCATCGATGTTTTGGTCAATCAAGCAGCTCGATCTCTTTCGTGGTCAAGTCAAACTGATGAGCCTTGGGATTACGGGACAGCTCACAAATCAGAAGCAAGTGCTTCCAATGGTGATGGGGTGATCAGTTATTCCGTTCTAAAAACTTCAGGCATTTGTTCCATAGATTCAAACACGGGAGAACTCACAGCGTTGCGAGCCGGGGATTGCATCATTGAAGCCAACCTTGAAGCTAGTGGCAACTATCTTTCTGCTTCAAGTCAAAAAACTCTAACAGTGATTCCAATTGCACCTGATTCGCCTGAGAATGTTGGGGTAGCCCTTAACGACACCACTGCAACTGTGAGTTGGGAGAGTCCTGTTAGTGATGGTGGAACTTCAATTTCAAGCTATGCGGTCACCCTAAGAAATGGTGATGAAACTAAATCCTGTTCTGCGCCTGCCACAGAGCGCACTTGCACAATAGAAGGCTTAACACAGGGTGTTGATTATTCGGTTGAAGTAGTTGCGCTCTCCAACCAAGACCAGCTGCAATCTCTACCTAGCTCAGCAGCAGTGACTGTTCCAGCATTAGTAGTGGAGCCACAACCTGAACCTGAACCTGAACCTGAACCTGAACCAAGTGCAGAACCGTATGTTGATCCGAGACCTTATGAAGAAATAAACCCAGTTGTTGATGACCCTGTTGGTGTTGCACAAAAAACAGTTGCAGCTATAACCCTTGTTAGCGCTGTTGCTGCAGCTGGGGCAGCGGTTGCAGGCGCTGCAGGCGCTGCAGGTGCAGCTGGTGCTGCTGGTGGTGCGGCTTCGGGAGGCGCAAGCTCATCTTCTGGATCTTCTGGCGGAGCAAAAGCTGAATCGAAGTCTGAAGGACATGGTGAAAAACACAACGAAGTTGAGGAAGTTAGCCATCTAAGACACTTGAGTCGAGGCAAGATTGACGATGCATCGACATTTGGTGGTTCAGGCAAGTGGGGTGACCTGTTAATGCTTTGGAGTGTTCCTTTGGTAATTGCTCTAGATAATCCACCTAAGAAGATTGCAAGAAGTTTTGCCAGGGTCTTGCCATTAGGTGCAAAGATTTTCTCCGATGGTGCTTACCTTCGAGCCATGTTCGGAAGTTTCTCAGCGTTGCTTTCTTTGGTTTCAGTAGTTGCTGGAATTTTAGGTGCCACTCAAACGAATGGAATGCTTTTACTTCCTAGCGTTGCTGTTGTTGCGACCATTGTTTTGATTGGAACCTTTGATGTTTTGGCTGGGTTCCTAGGAACTGCAACTCTTGCACTTGGGCTTGCTTTCACGGCAGGTATCCATACAGCAGCAGACGTTCGATTCTTGTTTGGAATCGTTGCTCTAGGAATTGTGCCACGTGTTATCTCAGGGGCGTTCAGAGCACTAAGACGAGAAGTAAGACCAGGGCTTTCATACCATTGGGAAAGATTGCTTGACTATGTTGTTGCTCCAATGCTTGCAGCTTGGGCTTCTTTCCAAATCGTTGGAATGTTGCCTATCTTCGCAGGTATCGCAATTCCAGTTGAAGATCTAGCTAAGGCAATTCCGCTAGTTGTTGCAGCCGGCATGATTATTAGAGTTTCACTTGAAGAAATTGCAGGAAGATATTTCCCAGATCGCATTTCATACGTTCAGGTGGATGACCTGCCTAAAGCTCCGCTAGGACAAGTTCTAATTTCAACAGTTCTTCGAGCTGCCACTTTCGCTTTCATCGCAGCGGCTCTTATCGGAGTTAGCTGGCATTTATTCGTTGGAGCATTGATCTTCGTGCTGCCTAACATCCTGGGGTTATTCCAGTCCAAGTTCCCGAACTCTAGAAAGCTTTACCACCTGATGCCGCAAGGTTTAGTGAATCTCTGTGTCAGTCTTTGGCTTGGACAGGTAGCCCTGATTGTTATCACCGGCATTTTCCATGAGACTCCTGATCTAGCAAAGCTTGGATTCGTTCTTCTTCCGATTCCTACGCTAATTCTGAGCATCTTGAAGTTATTTGGACGTCACGGACATGAAGGTGAGCCAAGGTTCTATGAGAAGCCAAACATGGGCTGGTTCTATCGCTTCGGAACTCTCATCATGCTTTTCATTACTGCTGAACTAACCCATACCATCAACACAACGAACCTGCTCTAAAGAGTTCTTTGATAAACCTCTTCAACGATTCCGGAAGAGTATTCCTTTTCATTTACAAGAGTGAAGTTGTTGTATGCGGTGTCGTCTTTGAAAGCTTGAACACCTGAACCCAGTGCTTCAGGGCAGACAAAGAGCCTCATGGTGTCGATTAGGTTTGCCTCAATTAGCTGGTTGACAGTGTCAGCTCCACCCATGATGAATAACTTGCCTGGGTGCTTTTCTTGGATCAGTTCTAGAACTAGTGCTATCTCGCCACCGGTGAAGTAAATGTTGGCATCCATGATGTCTTCATAAAGTTCAGGGATATGGGTCAGAACATAGGTTGGCAGTGGCCTTGGGCCTTGAACACCACTTTCGATCTCAAAATCAAAGGTGGCTCGACCCATCAGGATGGCTGAAGAGGTGCTTACCAATTGGAAGTAGCCGTAGTCATCTCCTGAGGCTAGATACTTCTCAGCCCAAGACATATCCCCGTTAGGTCCAGATAAATAACCGTCACTGGAGATAGCGGCATAGAAGATACGTTCGTTCACAGTAAAAGACTAACCTTGGCTTCGCTAAGATTAGTCTTACGCTTCGCCGTTGCAGCTAACAAAACCCCCCACTATTTTCGAGGAATTACACCTTGGCTAAACCTATTGTTCTTATTGCTGAAGAGCTTTCACCTGCAACCGTTGAAGCACTTGGTCCTGACTTTGAAGTCATAAACGTTGATGGCACTGACAGAGCAGCTCTATTGGCTGCCCTGAAAACTGCAAGCGCAATCCTAGTTAGATCCGCTACCCAGGTTGATGCAGAAGCTATCGCTGCTGCTCCTCAATTGAAAGTTATAGCTCGTGCTGGAGTAGGACTCGACAACGTTGACATCAAGGCAGCAACTGCTGCCGGTGTGATGGTTGTGAATGCCCCAACTTCTAACGTTATTTCAGCAGCTGAACTAGCTATCGGACACATCTTCTCTCTTGCTCGCCACATTCCTGATGCCAATGCTTCGCTAAAGGCAGGCAAGTGGCAGCGCTCTAAGTTCACCGGCATTGAACTGTATGAGAAGACCATTGGAATTGTTGGTCTTGGTCGTATTGGAACACTGGTTGCTCAAAGACTAAGTGGCTTTGGTGCAACGCTAATTGGTTATGACCCTTACGTAACACCTGCACGAGCAGAACAGATGGGCGTTGAACTAGTAAACCTAGAAGATCTAATGAAGAGATCTGATTTCATCACTATTCACATTCCTAAGACACCAGAAACTACAGGTCTTATTGGAACTGAAGAGTTTGCTATTGCTAAACCAGAACTTCGTATTGTCAATGCGTCTCGCGGTGGAATCATCGACGAAGATGCCCTTTATGCAGCACTCAAATCAAACCGTATTGCAGGTGCTGGGCTAGATGTGTTCGTGAATGAACCGCCAACTGGTTCACCACTTCTAGAACTTGAGAACATCATTGTTACACCTCACCTTGGTGCTTCAACTGATGAAGCACAAGAAAAAGCTGGTATCTCAGTTGCTAAGAGCGTGAGACTTGCTCTAGCGGGAGATCTAGTTCCTGATGCAGTGAACGTTGCCGGTGGTGTGATTGACCCATCTGTTCGCCCTGGCATTTCTTTGATGGAAAACATGGGTCAGTTACTCTTTGGTATTTCTGGTGGCAATGTCACAGCGATTGATGTTGAAGTCAGGGGAGAAATCGCTGTTCACGATGTTTCTGTTTTGAAGCTAGCTGGACTAAAAGGTTTCTACCAGAATGCTGTTACCGAGCAAGTTTCTTACGTCAATGCACCTTTGATGGCAGAAGCCAGAGGAGTTGAAGTAAGACTTGCTGTTGATTCACACAGTGATGAATACCGAAACGTAACTTCAATCAAGGCAACCCTCTCTGATGGATCAACAGCTTCTGTTTCAGGAACTGTAATTGGTCCTAAGCTGCACCAGAAGATTGTGAGCATCAATGGTTACGATGTTGAAATTGCTATGGCTGAACACTTTGTAATGATGATCTATGCAGATAGACCTGGCATCGTTGCTGTTTACGGTAAAGCTTTTGCTGAGAACAACATCAACATCGCTGCAATGCAGATTGCAAGAAACTCTAAGGGCGGTAAAGCTCTTTCAGTTATTACAGTTGACTCACCAGTTGATGCCAAAGTTCTTGAAGAAGTTCGTGTAGCCATTGAGGCAGATGTCCTGAAAGCTATCGATCTAAAGTTTGACTAGTTTCTCCATTTGGGGATAAACTCAAAAAAAGGGGGAAATTTGAAAAAGACATTTTCAATAGCAGCCATCGCTCTAGCAATGATTACTGGAGAAGTTCCAAACTTCGATGCAGAGACAGTTTATAAAACTGTTGAAGTTGGTCCAGCGACAGTAGAAATTGAGAGAACAGGATCTCAGGTTTCTATGCACGTTGAGGGTATCCCAGACAAAAAGGCTTTCAATGCCTCTTTGCGTACTCTTGGGGTTGCACAGAAGACAAAACAGTCACCGGCGATTTAGTCCCATGAAGTATGTAGCCTATTCACTTTCTTTCAAAATACTCCTCGTTGCATTTTTTTGTGTATCAACCTATGAAATTGGTGTTCGCATTGAGGGAGAGCCAGGATATTCCCTAGCTATTTTGCTGATGTGGTTCAACCACCTAGGTAGTTCTATACCTACCCCCGTGTTCGGAGAAGGATATTGACTTTACGCGTTGATGAACGGATTCTTTTTCTTTGGTTCCATAACATGCTTATTCATAATTCCCAGATTCGTCAGAGACGGAATGTTCACTAGGAATGACTGGAAGTCCTTCGTAGTGGTTAGTTTGCTAACAATTTTTTCACTTCTAACAATCAGTCACTATCTGGATATGTTTGTGAACCAAGAACGGACTTATTTCAAGCGTGACAATATTTTTGCGACTCACAGGAGCGCTTGGGCTTTCAATGCTTATGACAATATCATCTCGATCGCAATCCTCCTACAGATTGCTCAAGCCTCAATAACTACAGGACTAAAGAGGGTCTCCAAAAGATAACTCTCGCCCAGAGGTGGCCCAACCATCAGTTCCACCAGCGACTGAGACTACGTCATAGCCTTGGGCTTCTAGGTAGTTGGCAACAGTCATTGATCTGGCACCTGAACGACAAATAATGAAGATTCTCGCCCCGTCATCTAGCTTGTCTAGTTGGTTGGCAACCTCATTCATAGGAATGTGGTGGGCATTAGGAACATGGCCTTCTTCCCATTCGTAGTCTTCTCTAACATCCAATACAAAACCGCCATGGTCAATAACATCGGCTAGTTCATCTAGGGTTACTTCGGTTGCCATAATTGCTCCTTCTTATGTATTTAGTTTAACAAATAGGGACTGTGAGTTATTCTTGAAACAAGCCAAACAAGAGGATTTTCTATGACTAAGTTCAAATTCGCGTTAGCTTCAATCTTTGCTTTAGTGCTGGTTCTAGGGGTAAGCGCCTGCTCACCAGGCAAGCTTGACGTCACTGACGTCAAAGCAATCATTGACATTAGAACTCCTGAAGATTTTGCACCTTCCCACATTGTTGGATCTATTAACTTTGATTTTGAAAGAGGAGATTATCTAGCAAATGTCTCTCTTTTTGAAAGAGGAGGCAAATACTACCTTTACGGAGCAAGTGAAGAGCAGTCTGCCAATGCCATGAATGAGATGTTTAGCCTTGGTTTCACCAATGTTGTAAATCTGGGTTCATTTGAAGATGCTCAAAGGGTGTTACCGCTAGGTATCACCCAATAGTGGACTCTAACTATTGGGATGAAAAGTATTCGGTTGACGAGTTCGTATACACAAAATTAGAAAATCGATTTGTAGTTGAATACTGCACATCTTTACCTGGTAAAAGAGCCATTGATCTAGCTGGAGGTGAAGGCAGAAACTCAGTATGGCTAGCCAAGCAAGGCTGGCAAGTTGAGAACATCGATTTCTCTGAAGTAGCACTCGATAAGTATTTGCAGTTTGCACAAGCTGAGCATGTTGCCGGTCACTGCATTGCAACATGCAATGATGCAGTCACCTTTAGCCCTCAATCCACTCCAGTAGACCTTGGAGTGATTGCATACTTACAAATCAATCAGCATGATCTGCAGCTAGCGATTAGAAGGCTTGTCGATCACATTGCCCCTGGTGGACACCTCTTTGGAGTCTGGCATTCCAGAGACAACCTCGAAGGTGGCTTCGGTGGACCTAGGGATCCAGAGGTCTTACCTAATGTTGCAACCATTACTCAAGCTCTTGAAGGCACAGGTCTTGAGATTCTCGAGTTGAAGAATCGTGACGGTCAAATCCAGACTAGGGAAGGGCTAAAGCCCTCTGTCACCTTAGTTCTTCTGGCTAAGAGACCTGAATAGTTCTCGACTCTCGGTAAAGTTAGATAAACGAGTTCGAAAGAGTCTTTAGTGTCTAAGCAAATCAACATAGGTGTCATCGGTGGCGATGGCATTGGCCCAGAAGTAACAGCTATTGCCCTTGAGGCTATGAGCCTGGCTACCCGTGGCTCTGGGGTCGAGTATGTCACCAAAGAATATGACCTAGGCGCTAGAAGATACCTTGCTACCGGTGAGATCTTGACCGAAGCTGACATGGATTCTTTGAAATCACATGATGCAATTTTGCTTGGAGCTATTGGTGACCCTAAAGTTCCTTCAGGTGTTCTAGAGCGTGGACTATTACTAAAACTTCGTTTTAGTTTTGACCATTACATCAACCTTCGTCCAACCAAGTTATACCCAGGAGTTATAAGTCCTTTGGCTATCCCAGGTGAGGTTGACTTTGTTGTTGTTCGTGAAGGCACAGAAGGTGCATACGTTGGTAACGGTGGATCAATCCGTGTCGGCACTGAACATGAAGTTGCTAATGAAACTTCAGTGAACACAAGATTTGGTGTTGAAAGAGCTGTTCGTTACGCATTTGAATTAGCGGCTAACCGCGACCGTAAGAAAGTTACCTTGGTTCACAAACACAACGTTCTAGTAAATGCTGGTTCACTATGGCAAAGAACTGTTGATGAAGTAAGCAAAGAGTTTCCTGCTGTAACTGTGGAGTATCAACACATTGATGCAGCAACCATATACATGGTTACTGATCCTGAAAGATTTGATGTCATTGTCACAGATAACCTCTTTGGCGATATCTTGACTGATCTAGCTGCTGCTATCGGTGGTGGCATTGGTATCGCGGCCTCTGGAAATATCAACCCAACCGGTTTATTCCCGTCAATGTTTGAACCAGTGCATGGCTCTGCTCCTGACATTGCAGGAAAAGGTATCGCTGATCCAACAGCTGCGATTCTTTCTGCAGCCATGTTGTTAGATCATTTAGGTAATCCTGTTGCTGCAGCAAGAATCGAAAGAGCAGTTGCAGCAGATTTAGCAGCTCGTGGGGATGCTAAACGAACCACAACTGAAATAGCTCAAAGTATTTTCGCCCAACTCTAAGGATTAGCTCATGGATTTCAAGATCATCAAATCTGATCACCCAATGCCTGATGCAGAACGTGAAGCATTACTTGAAAACCCTGCCTTTGGAGTGAACTTCACAGACCACCAGGTAATCATTGAGTGGACTAAAGAAGACGGCTGGCAGAACGCCAGAGTTGAGCCATATGGCCCGATGTTGATGGATCCTTCAAGTGCTGTCCTGCACTACGGTCAAGAAGTTTTTGAAGGCATCAAGGCTTACCGTCACCAAGATGGTTCTATTCATACCTTTAGACCAACAGCCAACGGCGCAAGATTACAAAAATCAGCTCACCGCATGGCACTTCCTGAATTACCTGTTGATGTTTTTGTTGAGAGCCTTAGAGCTCTTATCTCAGTTGATGCGGCTTGGGTTCCTCAGCCTGTGAATGAAAAGACTTTGTATTTCCGTCCTTTTGAAATAGCAGCAGAGAACTTCCTAGGTGTTCGTGCAGCTCACCGAGCTGAGTATCGAGTTATTGCATCACCTGTTGGCCCTTACTTCACAGGTGGACTCAAGCCTGTGTCTATTTGGATTGCCTTGGATTCAGCTAGAGCTGGTAAGTATGGAACCGGTGAGGCTAAGACTGGCGGTAACTATGCAGCTAGCCTGATCTCGCAAAACGAAGGTTATGAGAATGGCTGTTCTCAGGTTCTCTTCCTAGATGCAGAATCACACACATACATCGAAGAACTAGGCGGTATGAACGTCTTCTTTGTATACAAAGACGGTCATGTTGTTACTCCTTCTTTGGATGGAACTATCCTTCGAGGAATCACTAGAGATTCCATCATTCAGTTACTCAAAGACAGAAACATAACTGTTGAGGAAAGAGCAGTAACTCTAGATGAGGTTCGTGAAGGCTATAACTCAGGTGAAATAACTGAAGTATTTGCTTGTGGTACTGCTGCAGTTATCACTCCAGTTGGTCAGTTCAAATCAAGAGAAGAAGTAATTGGTCCAGTAGATCCGCAACCAGGTGAACTAACTGCTTCACTACGTCAAGAACTTACCGGTATTCAATATGGTTTAGTTCCAGATCGTCACAACTGGTTAGTAAAACTTAGCTAATGAGAATTGCTAAGTTCCTAGTTCGCGACCAGGTCTCTTGGGGTTTAGTTGATGGTCCTGAGATTGTTGTTTTTAGAGGTCACCCAATCTTTCAAGGCTATGAAACAACAGGGGAGCGAGTTCCACTAAAGGATGTTCAACTACTTCCCCCTGTATTACCAACCAGCAAGATCATCTGTATTGGCAAGAACTATGCAGATCATGCAGCTGAAATGGGTGGCGAGTTACCGCCAGAACCGCTTATCTTCCTAAAGCCGCTAACCACAGTCATTGGCCCAGGGGAGCAGATTGTTCTGCCAAAGATATCTGATCGTGTTGATCATGAAGGTGAATTAGCCATCGTCATAGGTCAACTGGCTAAAGATGTAACAGAAGATAAAGCATTGGATTATGTCTGGGGATTTACCATTGCTAACGATGTGACTGCAAGAGATATTCAAAACAAAGATGTCCAGTGGACTAGAGCTAAAAGCTTTGACACCTTCTGTCCTCTAGGACCTTGGGTTGAAACAGAGTTTGTGGTTGATGG
Organism: uncultured Micrococcales bacterium; assembly: GCA_903832875.1. Lineage (GTDB taxonomy): Bacteria > Actinomycetota > Actinomycetes > Actinomycetales > Microbacteriaceae > Rhodoluna. Next base: position 17,339 of record CAILDA010000028.1, read on the forward strand.
TCAAATACTTGAGACCCGAGTTGATGGGGAAGTTAGACAACATGCCTCCATTGATCTACTGATTCACAAAGTTCCAAGAATCATTCAACATGTCTCACAAGCGATGACCTTATTACCAGGCGATGTAATTCTCACTGGAACACCAGCAGGTATTGGACAAATAGAGTCTGGTCAGTCAGTTGAGATAACCATTGAGGGCATCGGGACTCTAACTAACCCTGTCGCTTAGACTTGTTAGGTTATGTCAAACCTAATTACTGCACCTTTCTCAACAGCTACTGGATCTGATGTCAGAGTCCGTTTCTGTCCTTCCCCTACTGGAACGCCTCACGTAGGGCTAGTTAGAACTGCTCTATTCAATTGGGCTTATGCTCGTCACACCGGTGGAACCTTTGTGTTTCGTATTGAAGACACCGATGCTGAAAGAGATAGCGAAGAGTCATTTGAGATGATTCTTGATGGTCTCAAGTGGTTAGGTCTGAACTGGGATGAAGGTGTTGGAGTCGGGGGACCTCATGAGCCTTACCGTCAATCTGAAAGATCTGACATTTATCTTGATGTAATCCAGAAGCTAAAAGCTTCAGGGCATATTTATGAGAGCTTTCTTACCGGTGAAGAAATTGATGAGCGTAACAAAGCTAACGGCAGAGCCGTTCAGCTAGGTTATGACAACTCAGAGCGAGAGCTATCTGAAGAAGCTAAGGCTGTTTATCAAGCAGAAGGTAGGACACCAGCACTTCGTCTTCGTGTTCCAGATGTTGACATTACTTTCAATGACCTAGTTAGAGGAGAGATTACTTTCCCTGCTGGATCCTTCCCTGACTTTGTTGTGGTGAGACCTAACGGTCAACCTCTCTATACGCTTGTCAACCCAGTTGATGATGCTCTGATGGGTGTTACCCATGTTCTTAGAGGTGAAGACTTATTGTCTTCAACACCAAGACAAATTGCTCTCTATAACGCGATGTTTGAAGCTGGTATTACAAAGTTCATTCCCCAGTTTGGTCACCTTCCTTTTGTGATGGGTGAAGGTAATAAGAAGCTTTCGAAGCGTGATCCTGAATCAAACCTGTTCCATCACAGAGACCGTGGTTTCATTCCAGAAGGTTTGTTGAACTATCTGGCTCTGCTCGGTTGGAGTATTAGTGCCGATAGAGATGTCTTTAGCCTGGATGAAATGGTCAAGGCATTTGATGTTAGAGATGTGAACCCTAACCCAGCACGTTTTGATCAGAAGAAGGCAGATTCCATCAACGCAAGTCATCTAAGACTTCTTTCTTTGGAAGATTTCACTAAGCGAATCATTCCTTACCTGCAGAGTGCTGGAGTTATTGGAGCAACAGTTACTCATAATGAATTGGCTATCTTGACTGAGGCAGCGCCATTGATTCAGGAGCGCATCGTTGTCCTGAGTGAAGCCGTTTCTATGCTCTCGTTCTTGTTTGTATCTGCAGATCAGATAGTTGTTGAGGAAGACGCGAAGACAGGATTGCCTGAAAACAGCAAGGAAATAACTGAGGCAGCGATTGCTGTTTTAGAGAACCTTGAAGTCTTTGAGACTGCAAAGATCCAAGAGACCTTAAATCAGAAATTGATTGAAGAGATGGCTCAGAAGCCTAGAAATGCCTTTGGACCGCTAAGAACTGCTATCTCAGGTAAGAGAATCTCACCACCATTATTTGAATCCATGCAGATACTCGGTAAGGCTGAAACCCTTGCCCGTCTTAGTCTGTTTGCTCGCTCTTTATAGTCATAGGTAGAATGGGGAGTCGAGCCAAAAGCTCGGCAACAACCCTTGGGGTATGGTGTAATTGGCAACACGAGTGATTCTGGTTCATTTGTTCTAGGTTCGAGTCCTGGTACCCCAGCTTTGACAGTCAGACTTAATAGTCTGGCTGTTTTGCTTTAAATGCTAAATCTCGATGCTTTGACCTGAGAGTAAATAGGTGAACTGACCACCCTTTGCTTCAGTGATTGCCTTAACACGACCGTTGTTGAGGTTATGTCCAAATTCACTTAGTAGAGCGTTGTGAGTGGCAATAGATTTCTTGTGATCCACTGCTTGAACAAAGTCCATAATCTCGCCAACTTTGAGCCACGGCGCACTGGTTGGAACAGCTAGCAATTCAACTGGACGATCAGGCAAGGTGAATGAATCCCCTGGGTAGTAAACCCTGTCATTGATGAGCACTCCGCGGTTTTCAATGATTGGAATGCTGCTATGTATTTCGGCATGGAGGTCACCAAAGAATTCAATGGTGAAAGGACCAACTGGGTAGTGATCACCGTGGTAAACCGAAGTTACGTTGTATTTAGCAAGACGAGTTTTGACCTGTGGTGTGCCATAAATCTGAAGGTCAGGGTTATTTACCAGCAACCTGTCTAATTGGGCTTCAAAGCAGTGATCATCGTGAGCATGGGTAATCACAACAGCAAGCACGTCTGTAAGGGAGTCTTGAGGCTCTGAGTATGAGCCTGGGTCTAGAACTAACTTCTTGCCTGCTTCTTCAAAGATTAGACAGGCATGGCCTTGCTTGGTGATTTTCATAGTTTGAGAATACAGGCGTGGCACACTTGAATTGGGTTACTTACAAAGAGAGAAATAATGGCTAAGAAACAAGATCACGACTGCTCAGCTCACAACTCGGCTAAAGATCCTCGTTGTGTTTGTGATCACAACCCAGGTGGGGAGTGTCACTGCCCACCTAACGAATGTAAATGTAATCAAGAACATCACCTAGTCGGTGAAACTCAAGAGGGTCATAACTGCTGCGCTACTGGTGGAGAACATCAAGATTCTTTTGCACACAGTCATGGTGACCATTCAGGCCATGAGGGTCATGACCATTCTCACCATGACCCAGCCATGTTCAAAAAGCAAGTATTGCTTGCTACCGCACTAACCATTCCAACTGTTTACTTCTCTCACACAGTTCAGATGTTGTTGGGCTATCAAGCAATCTCTTTCCCATTCTCGAATTACATTCCAGCGGTGCTTGGAATGATTATGTTCTTTACCTCAGGTCGTATTTTCCTAACTACCGGTTGGCAAGAACTGAAAGATAAGAAGCCAGGCATGATGGCGCTTATTGCCATGGCACTGGTCGTTGCCTTTGGTTATAGCTTTGCGTTGAGCGTTTCAGAACTCTTCGGTTCACCCATCGGTCACATGGATTTCTGGTGGGAGCTAGCAACGCTTATCACAATCATGTTGGTAGGTCACTGGATTGAGATGTCTGCAGTGATGAGTGCATCTAATGCTCTAGGTGAATTACAGAGCATGCTTCCAGATACGGCAGAGGTTCTCAAAGGCGAGAAGTATGTCACCATGCCGGTGTTCAGGGTTAGAGCAGGAGATCAGATAGTTGTAAGGCCAGGATCTGTAATTGCTATCGATGGAATTGTTATTTCAGGTTCTGCCAAGGTCAATGAATCGATGCTTACCGGTGAAGCAGCTTTAGTTGAAAAAGAAACTGGTTCGTCAGTATTTGCTGGAACTGTGAACTCGTTAGATTCAGATCTCAAAGCGGGTTCTTTAGTTATTGAAGCAACTGCAACTGGTGCTGATACTGCCTTCTCACAAATCGTAAAGATGGTTGATGAAGCACAGAAATCAAAATCAAAGACTCAACGTTTGGCTGATCAGGCTGCTGGCTGGTTGTTCTATGTCGCCATTGTTTCTGCATTATTGACTCTGGTTTATTGGCTTGTAGATGGAACACAGGATGTGAACTTTGTTTTAGAGCGAGTAGTAACCGTGTTGGTTATTGCCTGTCCTCATGCTTTAGGTTTAGCTATCCCGTTGGTAACTGCAATCACAACCGCTAAGGCGGCTTCATCAGGGTTACTTATCCGGAATAGGCAGATGTTTGAACAAGCGGCTAAATTACACTTTGTTCTTTTTGATAAGACAGGGACTCTGACTAAGGGTTCAAGAGGTGTTGCAACCATTCGACTGGCAACCAACTCAAAGATCAAAGATGCTGACAAATTACTAGCACTTGCTGCTTCAGCCGAGTTCAATAGCGAGCACTCTATTGCTAAAGCAATAGTTGATGCTTCAGGAAATAGAGAACTGAAGTTAGCTAAAGCTAAGAACTTTGAATCCTTGGCTGGCAGGGGAGTCAAGGCTCTAGTTGGTAAGAACCAGGTAATAGTTGGTTCACCTGCGCTACTACTTGAGAACAACGTTCGGATGGAAGTAGCGGAACTGGTTTGGGCAGATGATGCCGCCAGTAACGGATACACAGTTATCTGTGTTGTGGTTGATGGTGTTCTTGAAGCCATATTCAAGATTGGTGATGCGATTAGGGAATCTTCTGCCGATGCTGTTTACCAATTGCAAACAGAGCGAATTCGAGTTGGCATGCTTACCGGTGATTCCCAAGGAGTGGCTGAAGCTATCGCAAAAGATCTCAAGATCACAGAGATATTCGCTGAGGCTATGCCTTGGCATAAGGCAGAGATAGTCAAGAGTTTGCAGGCAGATAAAGCTGTGATTGGTTTTGTTGGAGATGGCATCAATGATGCTCCAGCTTTAGCACAGGCTGATGTCAGCTTTGCCGTTGGCGCTGGAACAAACGTTGCTATTGAATCAGCTGGCATCGTTCTTATCAGCGATGATCCAACTGCGGTTGTGAGAGCTGTGAGACTAAGCAAGAAGGTTAGACGTAAGTCAATGCAAAACCTTTGGTGGGCTGCTGGTTATAACATTCTGGCAATACCGCTAGCAGCAGGTGTTTTCATGCCACTAGGTTTAGTTTTGACTCCAGCAATAGGTGCAGTTTTGATGTCGCTTTCGACTTTGATAGTTGCTCTTAATGCTCAGACGCTTAGAAAGTAATTCATGACAACTCTTGGAATTGTTATCAACCCAACCTCAGGTAAAGGTAGAGGTAAGGCTGATGGTGCTTTGGCTATCAAAGAATTCACCAAGCATGCAATCGATTTAATCGATCTATCTGCTGAGAGTTTTATAGCTGCATCCAGCAAGGCAAGAGAAGCAGTTGAAAAGAAACTCATCGACGGACTGATTGTTGTTGGTGGAGATGGCATGTTCCATCTTGGGGTTAACATCACTGCTAAAACAGAGATGCCTTTAGGGCTAATTGCTGCTGGAACCGGAAATGACTCTGCTAGAGCTCTGGGTTTACCGATTCATGATGTTGTCAATGGTGTGAAGCACATTGTTTCAAAGCTAAAGGAAACTAGAAAAGTTGACCTGATTGAATCTGTTTCTAACTCAAAGACTTTCTATTCATTTGGAGCGGTAAGTGCTGGCTTTGATGCTTTGGTAAATGCTAGAGCTAACACTTGGAAATGGATTACTGGCCCTATCAAATACCGTTTAGCAATGTATCGAGAGCTAGCAGCTTTCAAACCGATTCCTTATCGAGCAGTTATTGATGGAGTTGAAAGAGTGTTTGAAGCCAACCTCTGCACAGTTGCTAACTCACCTTCTTATGGCGGTGGACTGCTTATCACTCCAGAAGCATCGGTTATTGATGGTGAATTGGATCTGTTCATTTTGAATTCGATTAGCAGGCTGGAACTTATCAAGATATTTCCAACCGTTTATGAAGGTAAGCACGTTACCCATCCAGCGGTTGAAATCATTAGAGCAAAAAAAGTAGAACTGCACTCAGAAGGCATGCCGGCATACTCTGATGGTGAGCATGTTGGGCAATCTCCAGTGGTTTGTGTTGTTGCTCCTAAGTCACTAAAAGTCTTCGCATAATCTTGGGGGCTGGAATAAGCCTCTAGGCTCTGGCATAATGGAGAGGTTGCTCTTCGGCCCCATCGTTTAGCGGCCTAGGACGCTGCCCTCTCACGGCAGTAGCGCGGGTTCGAATCCCGCTGGGGTCACCAATCTCGCCTTCAAAGAATTGATTCTTGGAGGCGGGTTTGCTTTAAAAGGTAGGGTTTAACTAATGGATTTAGCTGAATTTCGCCCAACACACATCAAGTCTTTGGCCAGTGGATTAGTAGATCAGGTTACTTTTGTGCCTCATCTACCCACCCCTGGCGGTGATGTGCTAGCTACCCGAACCTTCAATCAGGTAGGTGGGGCTCTAAACCTTGAAGCAGCAGTTACCCGTTTAGGGCTCAAAGCTGTTCATTGTTCACCAGTTGGGGTAGGACCAAGAGCTGATGCCATCAAGGCAGCCATGGCCATTGAAGGCGTTGAGGCAATAGGCGTTGAAACTTATAGCCAGGGCGATTCTGGGCTCTGTATTACCTTGGTTGAGCCTAATGGGCAAAGAAGTTTCGTTACCCAGAGTGGTGCTGAAGGCATTAGATCTTTTGAAGAACTAAAGCAATACGACTATTCAGAGGATTGCTGGCTAGTGGTCTATGGCTATGAGTTGGTTTATCCAACCTCCAAAGCAGCATTTGAAGAACTCTTCGCCAGTGGCCTTATCAAGAGCAAGATTGTCTTTGATCCAGGACCAACAACATCCCAATTAACTGATGAGGTTTTAGATTGGGTTGGTAAGAACGCTGCGCTAATTTCATGTAATCAAACTGAATACGAGAAATTAGCACCACATGTTTCAGCTGATGCTTGGTTATTACTTCGTAAAGGTGCCGAAGGTGCTGAACTGCATCACGATGGCAAAGTTGTTGCTTTAGCCCCTGGTCGTAAAGTTCCTGTTGTTGATACCAATGGTGCGGGCGATGTTCACACCGGAGCTTTTCTTGCTGCTCTCGCAGCCGGTAATGGATTACAAGAGTCTTTGGAATTAGCTTGTCGTGCAGCTGAATACTCTATTCAGCTTGAGGGTGGTTGCACCGGCCCAACCTGGGAAGAACTACTAAAGCTTAGATAGCTTTTCTGTAGTTGACGATACTTAGAACAGTGATAACTGTTACTGGTATCAATGCAAAGAAGTTCAGACCACCAAATTGCCAAGCACCAAGAATAGTTCCCGCTATAGCACCACCAAAAGCACCGCTCAGGTTCATCATAGAATCGCTAACACCTTGAACATTGGTCTTTTCATTAGCCGGCAAGGTTGCTGCAAGAAGCGCAGAACCTGAAACAGTAGAAGCAGACCAACCAAGTCCTAGCAAGAACAAACCGAGTGTCACCAGCCATCTGTCGTTATTACCAAAACCGGCAATGGCAAGAGCTGCAATATAGATTGCTTGACCAATGAAGATCATCTTTAGTTTGCCTATTTTGTCGGCAAGGAAACCCATCACAGGGGAGAAGGCATACATACCTGCAATGTGAAGGCTGATAGTGAAACCAACTACTACTAAGTCATAACCCATGTCTTGCATGTGCACAGGAGTCATTGACATAACTGACACCATCACCATGTGAGACAGGGCAACGCTGATAACTGCATAGAGTGCAACTGGATACGACTTCAGAGTGTCAATTGCAGTCTTGAACGAAATCTTGTGTCTAGCTTTACCTGAATCTTTTTGCAATTCTTGAGCAAACTTGAGTGGGTCTGGTCGAAGTCCAAACCAGAACACGAGGGTTGAAAGTATTTGGGCTGCAACAGTAAACAGGAAAGGACCTGTCATTGTTGGCAGGCCAAAGAACTTACCTAAGGCTTCACCAGGGCCAAAGAGGTTGGGCCCGGTAACAGCTCCAACTGTTGTGGCCCAAACTACTAGTCCAATAGATCGTCCGGTTTTGCCAGGAACAGGAATATCGGTAGCTGCAAAACGAGCCTGTAGTGATGTAGCCGAACCTGCTCCGAGCAAGAAGATACCTAGTAGTAACAGAGGGAACAGTCTAAGACTGGCTGCGTAAATAACCGTTACAGCTCCAGTGATAGCCAGGGCAGCTCCCGAGGCAAGGGAGATTCTTCTACCTTTGGCGTAGGCAAGTCTGGATAGTGGGATGGCCCAAATAGCAGCTCCTAGGGTGCTAAAAGTAGCTGCTGCACCTGCCCAGGACTCAGATCCGCTCAAATCACGGGCTAAAAGGGAGCCAATAGAAAGCACTGAACCTAGCCCAAATCCGCCTAAAACCTGGCCTGCAGCCAAGATTTTGATGGTTCTGCGCTGTATATGCTCAATATCTTTCACCCTGTCAATCTAGCCCACGCTGGTAAACTTGATTTTCAGCCGTATTTTGAGGTGTCTAATGACTAACCAACCCCTAACCCTTGCCGAAAAGGTATGGAATGACCACTTGGTGGCCAAAGGGGAGAACGGCGCACCCGATTTATTGTTCATTGATTTGCACCTAATTCATGAGGTAACTAGCCCGCAGGCTTTTGATGGTCTTCGTTTGGCAGGACGTTCGGTTAGACGACCAGATCTGACTATTGCCACCGAAGATCACAACACCCCAACTATTGACATTGATAAGCCGATTGCTGATCCAACCAGTCGTACCCAGATTGAAGCACTCAGACATAACGCCAAAGAGTTCGGTATTCGGATTCACTCACTTGGAGATATCGAGCAGGGCATAGTTCACGTGGTTGGACCACAGCTGGGACTTACCATGCCTGGTATCACTGTTGTTTGTGGTGATTCACACACTTCAACCCATGGCGCTTTTGGTGCCCTTGCAATGGGTATTGGAACAAGTGAAGTTGAACATGTCTTAGCTACCCAGACTTTGCCACTGACGCCATTTAAAACCATGGCTATCAATGTTGAGGGAACTCTTAGAACTGGCGTCACTGCTAAAGACATCATCTTGGCTGTCATTGCCAAAATCGGAACTGGTGGTGGTCAAGGTTATGTTCTTGAATACCGGGGCACTGCCATTAGATCTTTGTCTATGGAAGCTCGTATGACAATTTGTAACATGTCTATCGAAGCAGGAGCGCGTGCTGGCATGGTTGCTCCTGATGAAACAACTTTTGAATACCTACAGGGCAGAGCCCATGCACCTCAAGGCGCTGACTGGGAAAGCGCAGTGGAGTATTGGAAAACGTTGCCAACTGATGATGGTGCATCTTTTGATGCTGAAGTTTTCTTAGATGCCAATACGCTTGATCCTTTTGTGACTTGGGGAACTAACCCAGGTCAAGGTGTTTCACTAAATGATGTTGTTCCTGAGCCATCTTCTTTTGCTGACCCAAATGAAACTGCAGCAGCACAACGAGCTTTGGAATACATGGATCTAGTGCCTGGTACCAAGATGAAAGACATCAAGGTTGACACCGTGTTCTTAGGTTCTTGCACTAATTCCAGAATTGAAGACCTTAGAGCAGCAGCTGCAATTCTTGAAGGTAAAAAGAAATCAGATCATGTTCGCATGCTGGTTGTTCCTGGTTCTGCAAGAGTCCGCTTGCAAGCAGAACAAGAAGGCTTAGACCAGATATTCAAAGACTTTGGTGCTGAGTGGCGTTTTGCCGGTTGCTCAATGTGTTTGGGTATGAACCCTGACCAGTTAGCACCTGGGGAGCGAGCAGCTTCAACTTCTAACCGTAACTTCGAAGGAAGACAGGGTAAGGGAGCTAGAACTCATCTTGTGTCACCTTTGGTTGCAGCAGCGACAGCTATTAGAGGAACTCTTTCAGCTCCTTCGGATTTGGAGGAGAACTAATGGATAAGTTCACAACCTTCAGTGGTATTGCAGTTCCACTAAGAAGATCAAATGTCGATACTGACCAGATCATTCCTGCTGTTTATCTAAAGCGCATTACTAAAACAGGTTTTGATGATGCACTGTTTGCGTCATGGCGTAATGACCCTGAGTTCATTTTGAATCAAGATCCTTATAAGCAGGGTGAAGTTTTAGTTGCTGGCCCTGACTTTGGAACAGGTTCATCTCGCGAGCATGCTGTTTGGGCTTTGCGTGACTATGGCTTCAAAGCAGTGCTATCAGCAAAGTTTGCGGATATCTTCAGAGGTAACGCGGGTAAGCAAGGTCTAGTTACCGGTGAAATAACTGAAGCAGACACCGAGAAGCTTTGGGCAGCCATAGAGGCAAACCCTGGGGTCAAGATTGAAATAGACCTAGTAAACAAGGTTGCCACCCTTGGGGACCTAAGCGTTTCTTTCGCCATCGACGAATACACTAGGTGGCGTCTGATTGAAGGTTTAGATGACATTGGTCTAACCCTCAGAGATGAAGATGCAATAACAGCTTTTGAAGCAAAGCGTCCAGCTTGGATGCCTAAGACGTTACCGGCAAGGCACTAGGAGAGCGATGAGTCAGATACAAGTTCAAGGTGGTAAGCCACTCAATGGTCGCGTAGATGTTCGCGGTGCTAAGAACCTAGTCACTAAGGCTATGGTTGCTGCCCTTCTTGGTGAGACTCCGAGTGAGTTGCGCGATGTTCCTAAGATCTCAGATGTTGAAGTAGTTCAAAGACTTTTAGAACTTCACGGTGTGAAGATTGAGTTCAGTGACTCGGGCGTTATGACACTGGATCCAACCAATGTGAAATCTGCTCGCATGGTGGACATTGATGCTCACGCTGGTTCATCACGTATTCCTATTTTGTTTTGTGGTCCATTGCTGCACCAGCTAGGCGAAGCATTCATTCCAGATCTTGGTGGTTGTCACATTGGCGACAGACCAGTTGATTTTCATCTAGATGTTCTTCGTAACTTCGGCGCTGTCATTGAAAAGCTTCCTAACGGAACTCGCATGTCAGCACCGAATGGTTTACACGGTGCCAAGATTTCCCTTCCATACCCTTCAGTTGGAGCAACAGAACAGGTGCTGCTAACGGCAACTAGAGCTGTTGGACTTACTGAACTTTCAGGTGCTGCAGTTGAACCAGAGATTATGGATCTGATTGCTATCTTGCAGAAGATGGGTGCCATCATTTCTGTTGATACCGATCGTGTTATCCGTATCGAAGGTGTTTCAGTATTGAACGGTTACTCTCACCGTGCGCTATTCGATAGAAACGAAGCAGCCTCCTGGGCAGCAGCAGCTCTTGCTACCGGTGGAGAGATCATGGTTGGTGGAGCTCGTCAACAAGAGATGACAACCTTCCTCAACGTGTTCAGAAAAATTGGTGGAGCATTTGAGATTGAAGAAGAGGGTATTCGTTTCAGTCACCCAGGTGGTCAGTTAGAGCCAGTAGTTATTGAAACCGATGTTCACCCTGGCTTTATGACTGACTGGCAGCAACCACTGGTGGTTGCAATGACTCAGGCAACTGGCTTCTCTATTGTTCACGAAACTGTTTATGAAAATAGATTTGGATTTACTGAGGCTCTGGTTCAGATGGGTGCTCAGATTCAGATCTACCGGGAATGCCTTGGTGGTAACTCTTGTCGCTTTGGTCAGCGAAACTTCTACCACTCAGCGGTTATCTCAGGTCCAACCAAACTGCAGGGAGCAGATATTAGAGTTCCTGATCTTCGTGGTGGTTTCTCACACATGGTGGCAGCTCTTGCAGCTGAGGGAACTTCAAATGTTTCTAACGTTCAACTAATTTCCAGAGGTTACGAACACTTCTTAGACAAGCTCACAGCTTTGGGTGCCGACTTCACTTACTCGGAATAACTGATGGCTAGAAAAACAGCAGCTGAAATAAAGATGCCTGAGCTCAAGCCAGGCAAAGAGATTACTTGGAAAGTCCGAGGGATGGCTTGGCTGTTATGGCCTTGGGTGAGACTGCTATACCGAGTGAAAGTAACCGGAACAGAAAACCTTCCTAAAACAGGCGGCTATGTTTTAGCTGCTAACCATGTGACTACTGTTGATGCTCTCGCAGTTGCATTCATGATCTACTTCAAATTACACAGAGCACCGCACTTCTTAGCTAAAGAAGGCTTGTTTAGAACTCCTATCGTAGGACCGGCGATGCTCGCGGTTGGTCAAATTCCTATCTTTAGAGGAGGACGAGGCAACAAGGATCCAATGGAATCTGCCTTCAGCGTTCTGCGAGCAGGACACACCATCGGTATTTTCCCTGAGGGAACTCTTACCCGCGACCCTGACCAGTGGCCGATGCGAGCAAGAACCGGTGCTATTCGTTTGGCTTTAGAAACAGGCGTTCCAGTTGTTCCTATGGCACAGTGGGGAACCGAAGTTGTGATGGATACCTATTCATCAAGAATTAGGCCTAAGCCTTGGCATACGATTCACATGATCATTGGCAAACCAATAGACATGAGTAAATACGTTGGTCAAAAAGTTAGCACCGAGGAGATGGTGGCACTAAGCGATCAGGTCATGGTTGAGATCACCCGGATGGTTGAAGAGCTTCGCGGCGAGAAAGCCCCTGTGAAACGTTTCGTTCCAAGTGAGCATGGATTACCAGAGCACGGTAATTTCAAGAAGTTTTTGATTATCAAAGCCGAGAACGATAGAAGAGTAGCCCAAGGTTTAGCGCCTTTGCCAGCTCATGCCAAGGTCAAGGGTGGCAAAATCGTAGTCAAGAAGAGTAAGGGCAAATAATCATGACTCGTGTTGCTGTTATTGGTGCAGGTTCCTGGGGAACCACTTTTGCCAAAGTCCTAGTTGATGCTGGTAACGAAGTTACCCTGTGGTCAAGAAGAGCGGAACTAACCGAAGAAATAAACAGCACTCACCGGAACGGTGATTACATGCCAGGTATTAACTTGCCTGTTGCTTTAGTTGCTTCAAGTGATATTGAAGAGGTGCTAACCGGTGCTGAACAGGTTTATATCGCAGTGCCATCTCAATCGCTCAGAACCAACCTTGAAGAGTGGGGTAAGTTCATCGCTCCTGACGCAATCATCGTTTCTTTGATGAAAGGTGTTGAGCAGGGCTCAGGCTTACGCATGAGCGAAGTTATAGCTGATGTTCTAAAGACCGAACAAGATCTAATCTGTGTTGTCTCTGGCCCGAACCTCTCATTGGAGATTGCCAGCGAGCAACCAGCTGCTTGTGTTGCTGCCTGCACATCTCAAGAAAATGCAGCATTGGTGGCAGCCGCCTCAACTAACTCATACTTCACAACCTTTACTAACAAAGATGTAATTGGAACAGAGTTCGGTGGAATTCTAAAGAACCTGATTGCTGTTGCCATCGGTATCGTCAACGGTGTTGGCTATGGCCAGAACACCAAAGCATCGATTATGACCCGAGGCCTTGCTGAGATCTCAAGATTTGCTGTGGCCTTTGGTGCAAAGAAGAAGACCATGGTTGGTTTAGCTGGTCTTGGTGACCTGATTGCAACATCAGAATCTCCACTATCCCGTAACCACAAAGCTGGAGAGATGCTCGGTAAAGGCTATTCAAAGCGTGAAGTTCTAAAGCGTTTATCTCAAACAGCGGAAGGCCTATCCTCTGTTGCTCCTATTCTTCGTTTAGCTGCTCAAAAAGGAGTTGAGATGCCTATCGTCTCTCAAGTTCACCTTGTTATTGAAGGCAAGATGAGCCCAAAGGATATCGGTCCTTCCCTTACCCGTGGCAACGATGCACCTGAGGCTGAGTAATGGCTAAGACCAGAGTTGTAATTCTGTTCGGTGGTGCTTCGAGTGAGCACTCTATTTCGTGTGCCACGGCTTCTGGTGTTCTATCGGCAATAGACAGAGATAAGTATGAAGTGATTCCCGTTGGTATCACTCGTGAAGGTTTATTTGTTCCAGCTGAAGATGATGTTCAGAAGTGGGCTTTGACTTCAGGAGAATTACCTGAGGTTAGCTTTGAAGGTAAAACAATTATTTGGCCAAGCGCATCAGGTAAAGAACTAAAGTTCCAGGATTACAATGGTGTTCACTCATTAGGCAACATCGATGTTGTCTTCCCAGTGTTGCATGGTCCTAATGGTGAAGATGGCACCATGCAGGGCTTTATTGAACTCATGGGACTTCCATATGTTGGTAACGGTGTCTTTGCTTCAGCTGCTGGTATGGATAAGGAATTCTCTAAAGCATTATTCATTGCTGCAGGGCTGCCGGTAACACCACATGTTGTTATTCATAAGGAAACTTGGCTAAGAGATCCAGAGAGCACGCTAGAGAAGATCAAGTCTCTAGGTTCATTGCCTTTGTTTGTCAAACCTGCTAGAGCAGGTTCATCTGTTGGAGTTTCTAAAGTCAAAGACATGGCTGATTTTGCTAAAGCACTTGAAGTTGCTTTCAATGAAGACAGTAAAGTAACCGTTGAAAAAGGGCTAGTTGGCCGTGAAGTTGAGTGCGCTGTTCTGTCCAATCGTGATGGTGGAGCACCAAAGGTATCGGTTGCTGGTGAGATAGTTATTACCTCAGGTGAGTTCTATGACTTTGATGCTAAGTATCGTGATGCAGATGCAGCAAAGTTAATCTGTCCTGCTGATCTAACTGAAGCAGAACTAACGCAAATGCAAGCTCTTGCTCGCAGAGCATTCAATTCTCTTGGCTGTTTTGGTTTAGCAAGAGCAGATTTCTTCCTAACTAAAGATGGTTTCTTTGTGAACGAATTGAACCTAATGCCAGGTTTCACACCTATTTCGATGTATCCAAAGTGTTGGCAGGCGTCGGGGCTTAGTTACCCAGATTTGATTGACCAACTTATTCAGTTAGCTTTTGAAAGAAACTAACCCAAACACTTTTTAGTTTGTTTGGTGAACGCAATAGCTTGACCTAGATCATCTAGCACCGTGGCTCCTGAAACCTTAGTTGAATCAATCGTTACAGCAGTTGCGGGTGTCCTACCAAAACTAATAAAGGTGTAATTCGGCTTAGCCGATTCATCAACAATCCAGTCCACACCTCCTGCTGTTATGCAGGCTAGAGCACTAGCCATAACCGGCTCTAAACCACAGGTCAAAGTGATGCTAGTTGGATTACCCCATGCACCCGTTGACTGAGAGTTGGTGGTTCTTCTGACTTGGTTATCGGTTTTTTCAGGGAGCCGAACAATAACCTCAGCACAGGCAGGGTTATTGGCATCAGGAGCTGGGCTCAAGACAACGGTGGGAGCACAGCCATTTAGCAGTAATGCAAGGGCTATGGGTGCTATTTTCAAAAACTTCATCCTAAACAGGCTACCTTTGACTTGTGAATGAGAAGAACACTTTGGCATCTCTTGGTGAGAATGAGTCACTTAGACGCACCATTGGCCTTTTGGTAGCTGGAGAGAACGCTCTGGTTGGTCCAGGCGACGATGCCGCTGTTGTTAGTGTTTCAGGTTCGAGCTTTGTCGTCACAACAGACACCATGATTGAAGATCATGATTTCAGGCTGGACTGGTCAACTGGTTTTGACCTTGGATTCAAAGCCATAGCTTCTAATGTTGCTGATGTTGCAGCTATGGGTGCCGTTCCTATCGCGCTAACAGTTGCCATTGCTTTACCTGGTTCAACAAATATCAAGTTCTTAGAAGATTTCGCAGCTGGTCTCAACGCTGGCATTCAAGAGTTAGCTCCTGGTGCATCGGTTGTTGGGGGAGATTTAGCCAGCAGTGACAAGGTCTTTATCTCAGTAACTGCTCACGGCGACCTGCAAGGACTAGCGCCCGTTCTGCGATCTGGTGCACAGGCAGGGGACATAGTTGTAGTTGCTGGAACTCTAGGAAGAGCAGCAGCAGGACTAGCTCTTTTGCAATCCGATAGCGATGCGAAATCTGCTTTCGATGATCTGGTAAATATTCAACTACGACCACAACCACCTATCACTGCTGGTGTTATAGCTAACAAAGCAGGGGCAACATCAATGCTGGATATCTCAGATGGTTTAGCAAAAGATGCCTCACGCATTGCTAAAGCCTCTGGAGTAACTATTCAGCTTGATAGTTCAGCACTAGATGGTTTCAAAGCAGTGCTAGAACTAGCTGCGATGAGATTAGAAAGCGATCCGAGTAACTGGGTATTATTTGGTGGTGAAGATCATTCTTTGCTGGCAACCTTCCCTCAAGGTGTTGAGATTCCTAGAGAATTCAAACCGATAGGTTCTGTTTTGAATAAGGGGGAACACGACGTACTTCTAAATAGCGAACCATTACCGCAAAAGGGTTGGGACTCTATTACGGGCTAAATTATTGCAAAAAAAGGGGGGGTATTATGCTGAAACTATCAAATCTAATTAGGGGGAATAATGAAAAACAAATCTTTAGTCATCAAAGTGATGGTTATTGCTGGGCTCGCAATTCTTTTGCCAACAATTGTAGTTTCCGTTAGAAATGCATCAGCGGTATCTGAAATCGATTTCAATAAACCAAGATTAATTAGTAGCTACAAGTCCATAGGAGATTTAGAAACAATCGAAGAGCTCAAGGTTGTTACCACAAGGCTTTTGGAGGGAAAGGCATTCTTTTGGAATGGTGGCAATTACTATCCTCACGATGGGCCGAGAATCCATTGGGATTTCGACAAAGACCAAAACATAGTGGGAGTCAAACTATTTTGGTCCGCCAAGAAATTTGTTGAGAAGAGTAACCAGCTTAAGAAAGTTTGGAAACTTGCCGATAACGATAGCGCTTTTGCTGCACCGGTTGGCTCTACTTACGAGGTTAAATCTTGGCAAGGAGTTAGGGTTGCAGAAGACCAGCTATCTGCCACCTTGGTCGTTACTGGACGCACAGTCTTAGAGTTTTCTGAAGGTTCCAAACCTGATGTTTTAGAACAGTGCCAGATCAGGATAGTGAAAGAAGATGGCGTTTGGCTTCTTGATGAGGTTGTCGCAATCGAGATTAGAGGTTAGTCATTAAATTGAAGAACGTTTTTGACTGTGATCTCGCTCGTTACTTTCCTGTGTGAAGAGCCGCGTTCAAAGTAATTCCAACACCTGTTCTAGGTAAGACTTCAACTCTTCCGTTTGTTGAGTTTCTTCTAAACAGCAGGTTTGGTTGACCACTTAGTTCAACAGCTTTTACTGTTCGTTCTGCAGAGCCATCGATGATGGTTACCTTGGTTCCTGCTGTGACATAGAGTCCAGCTTCAACTACAGAGTCATCACCAATAGAAATGCCAACACCAGCGTTAGCTCCTAGTAGTGCTCGTTCACCAATCCTGACTCTTTCTTTACCGCCACCGGATAAAGTTCCCATGATGGATGCTCCACCACCAATGTCTGATCCATTGCCAACAACAACACCTTGGGCAATGCGACCTTCAACCATGGCAATGCCAAGAGTTCCTGCGTTGAAGTTCACAAAGCCTTCATGCATGATGGTGGTTCCCTGAGCTAAGTGAGCGCCAAGACGAACTCGGTTGGCATCGGCAATTCGAACACCCTTAGGAACTACATAATCAACAAGTCTTGGGAACTTATCGATGGAGTGCACGCTTACGCCAGCTCTAATAAGAGTTGGTAGCAGGTGCTCGTATTCGTTAACTGAAAGTGCACCAATAGAACTAAAGACCACGATAGGTAAATGAGTCATCAGGTTATCTAAGTTGATGCTGTTTGGTTTGACCAGTAGATGAGATAACAGGTGCAGTCTTAGATAGGCATCAGGTGTTGATGAAACTGGGGCATCTAAATCGATCTCAGTTCGAACAGCCTTAGTTTCGACGTTTCGTCTTGGGTCTTTACCGATAAGGGCATCGAAGTCTTTATCCATCAAATAGACGGCATCACCGGTTGGTGCAGGTCCTAGTTGAGGCTTTGGATACCAGGTATCCAGAATGGTGCCTTCGGAGGAAATGGTAGCTAGTCCCATGCCCCAGGCTTGATTTTGATTGGCTGAAGTATTCATCACTATCAAGGTTACAAGTAGGCTCGTATAGTGCCTATGATTCTCGATCTAAAAAGTGATGTTTTAGAGCTAACTCGTACCATCTGCGACATTGAATCTGTTTCAGGTAATGAGACTGAGCTAGCCGATGCTATTGAAAAAGCCTTATCGGCTTACCCTCACCTTGAGGTTATTAGAGATGGTGATGCCATCATTGCTAGGACCAATCTAGGTAAAGCTAAGCGAGTGGTTATCGCTGGACACATCGACACTGTCCCTATTGCCGATAACCTCCCAACTAAAATCATCAGTTTGGAAAGATCTCATGTTCTGTGGGGCAGGGGAACAGTAGACATGAAAGCTGGAGTTGCCGTGCAACTCAAATTAGCTGCCGAACTTACTGACCCTAATGTTGATGTGACCTGGGTCTTCTATGACCATGAAGAAGTTGATTCAGCTCTAAATGGTTTAGGTCGTATTTCAAGAAATAGACCAGAGTTATTGGAATCAAGTTTTGCTGTCTTGTGCGAACCTAGCAATGCTCGAGTTGAGGGTGGCTGTAATGGAAC
>CAILDA010000029.1 GCA_903832875.1 uncultured Micrococcales bacterium
CATGCCTGAAGTTTCACAAAAGACTTCAGAGTGGGTTTTGGAAGATCTTGATCGTCGTGGTGCAACAGTTCATCTAAACACTCAGCTTGTCTCAGCAGCTGATGGTGTTGTTGAACTATCTACCGGTGAAAAGTTCGAAAGCGATGTAATCGTTTGGACTGCTGGAGTAATGGCATCTCCTTTTGTGAAGAACACCGACCTTCCACTTGATGACCGCGGAAGAATCGCAGCTCTTCCAACACTTCAGATTAGTAAAGATGGTGTTGCACTTGAGGGAGCTTGGACTGCAGGAGATGTGGCAGCTGTTCCAGATCTCTCTGGTGGTGGAGTTGGTGGCTTCTGTGTTCCTAACGCCCAGCACGCTGTTCGTCAGGGTAAGTTACTTGCTAAGAACTTAGTCTCTACTTTGCGTAACGAAGGCATCTTGGAATACAAGCACAAGAACCTAGGAGCTGTTGCAGGTCTTGGTCTATACAACGGTGTCTTCCAGTCAGGAAACATTGTTCTCAAAGGTTTCTTAGCTTGGTGTGCTCACCGTGTTTACCATGGTCTAGCCATGCCAATGTTTGAGCGTAAGCACAGAGTCATCATGGGCTGGCTATCTAACTTTGTCTTCAAGCGTGACATTGTCTCTATCGCTGCTACCGAGAACCCTCGTCAGATCTTTGAAACCTGGGCCTCACGCCCTAAGGTCTAACTAGTAACCAAAAGGTGCGCCCCCATAGCCCAATGGCAGAGGCAGACGACTTAAAATCGTTCCAGTGTGGGTTCGAGTCCCACTGGGGGCACCAAAATCAGTTCGCTGAGAGATTACTTAGACCCTTAGGTTTCTGATTATTTTGACCTTAGGCTAGTCCTATTGAGGTATTTCAAACAAGGAGAAAAATGGACTTCGTAGTCGTTCTGTTGGTTTTGTTAGTTGTTCTAGTAGTAGTTGGCATTTGGTTTGTCGGCATGCGAAACGGACTTGTCCGTTTGAACGTTCGTGTTGATGAAGCGTGGAGCGATATCACCGTTCAGCTCAAAAGACGAGCTGACCTGATTCCTAACCTGATTGAAACTGTTAAGGGTTATGCAAAGCACGAAGCAGGTGTTTTCGAAAACGTAACTAAGGCAAGAGCAGCAACTATTGCAGGTCCTGCTCTAGCAGATCCCTCTAAAGCCGCTGCTGCTGAGAACATGTTCCAGTCAGCAATGAAATCTTTGTTTGCAGTTGCTGAGGCTTACCCTGTTCTTCAGGCATCACAAAACTTCCTAGGACTTCAGTCAGAACTATCTGACACAGAAGACAAAATCATGGCAGCTCGTCGCTTCTATAACGGTGGCGTTCGTGAACTAAACACCAAGATCAAGATCTGGCCTAACTCATTCTTTGCTAAGGGTCTTGGCTTCTCAGAGCGCACCTTCTTTGAAGTTGCTGATGCAGCAGCTATCCAGAACGCTCCTGAAGTTAAGTTCTAATCTTTATCCAAGGTAAGTAAATGTATTCGGCTATAGCCGCTAATAAGCGCAACACTATTTTCATAGTTGTTTTCTTTGTTCTGATAATCGGTGGTCTTGCTACCTACGCTGGCTACGTCACCGGTTACGGTTCATCGGCTTTGTTTATTATCGGTTTTGTTGCTCTCTATGCTCTGATTCAGTATTACGCTGCCGGGACTTTTGCTGTTGCAGCATCAGGGGCAGTTCAGATAACTAAGCAAGATAACCCGAGACTGTGGCGAACAGTTGAAAACATTTCTATCTCTCAAGGCATGCCTATGCCTAAGGTTTATATGATTCAGGATGAAGCTCCTAATGCTTTTGCATCAGGTAGAGATCCTCAGCATGCAGTAGTGGCTGCAACAACAGGATTACTTGCCATCATGGACGACCAAGAACTTGAAGGCGTCATGGCTCATGAAATGAGTCACGTAAAGAACTACGACATCAGAGTTTCAACTATCGTCTTTGGTTTAGTCAGTGCTGTTGGTATCTTGGCTGACTTCTTTCTAAGAATGGCTTTCTATTCAGGTCACTCCAGAAGCAAAGACAGTGGTCAACTAGCACTTATCCTCATGGCTTTCGGTGTTGTTGCCTGGATAGTGGCAGCTCTTATTGGACCTTTGGTTAGCGCTGCTGTTTCAAGACAGCGAGAATATCTAGCTGATGCATCGGGAGCTGAGATCACTCGCTTCCCTGATGGTCTAGCCTCTGCCTTAGACAAACTAAAGCAATACGGCAGACCAATGAGAAGAGCTTCTAGTTCTATGGCTCACATGTATATCAGTGATCCCGTAAAGCCTTCTGTTGCAGAGAGACTGTTCTCAACTCACCCACCTTTGGATAAGCGAATCGCTCGTCTAAATGAGATGGGTGCGAAGTTCTAAGGCTAGATTGCCTTTTTTCTTTATTTCAAGATCTTCGAGTTTCTGCCACTTCTGTATATCTTTCATATGTTTAGCAACAGGCTTGCTGTATTGAGTTACTTCTTTAGCCGATAAGTCTTTTTCATGCCAAGCAGATTGAACCAACAATGTCTTGTTCTGTCTATCTGACTTGAGGTCAATGCGAGCTATCAACTTATCTTTATGAAGAGTTGGCAGGCTGTAATAGCCATAGATTCGCTTAGGTTCTGGTGTGTATATCTCGATCTTGTAATCGAAGTTGAAGATTCGAAGAGCTCGCTCTCTTTGCCAAGTTAGTGGGTCAAAGGGGGAGAGCACTGTGGTGAGACTTGGTTTGATTTCTTTGAAATCAAAGTTCAGAAAATCTCTGTGAAGATAAGCCTTTTCTTTCCAACCTTCAACAGTTACTTCTTTGACTATGCCTAGTTGAACAAGGTCAGCAACAATCGGTTTAGCATCTGATGGATAAATACAGTAAACATTTGCAATGTCTCTAACTGTTCCAACACCCATAAGTTTTGCTGCATTTCCAAATAACTTCATTTGGGCGCTGTGATGATCAACAGACTTGTTCAATATCTTCTTAGGAAGTACCTGTTCCGGTAATGCATAGATTCTGCTGAAGTTTTGTCTTCCAGCTGCTATTAGTTCACCTTGGAAGATCATCCGCTCTAAGGATCTCTTGACGTTGCTCCAGCCCCACCAAGAACCTTTTCTTGTGTTCTCTTCATGTTCAAACTGACTAGAGGTCATTGGCCCATTAGCTCTAAGTTCAGCTTTGATCCAATCAATCAGTTTCTTGTTTTCATTTTCAAAACTGTCTGGTTTAGCTGCTCTATCTCGATACCACTGCATGCGCCAGTCAAAGAGGGGGAAGTCTTCAGTTTTGATAAAGCTAGCTTGATGAGCCCAATACTCAATCAGGGTTGGGTTCTTACCTCCGGTAAGAGAATCTAGATCATTCTTGTCAAAGGCACCAAGTCTTGAGAATAGGGGCATGTAATGAGCTCGCTCAAAGACATTGACGCTATCGATCTGGAGCATGCCAAAGCGTGTGATGACATCTAGGACGCTCTTGTCCTGCCTACTGTCCAAGCCACAGGCATAAAGGGCTAAGAGCCTAGCTTGCTTAGCGCTTAGGGAATCGGTCAATGTGTTCTCAGTTCTCTTATCTCAAACTAAACTCTAATAAATAGTCAAGTGAGGTTTAAGTGCCAAATACAGTTCCGGTGGTGACACCGACCCTAGAAGATTTTGAAGTTGCGGAAGCTAATGTTTCGGTGATTATCAAGGAAACTCCGCTCTTACAGAGCAGTTACCTATCTGAGCTAACCGGTGGTGAGGTCTATCTAAAGGCTGAGAACCTGCAAAGAACTGGTGCATATAAGGTCCGTGGAGCTTATAACCGGATGTCTAAGCTCAGCGCTCAAGAGCGTAAGCATGGCGTTGTTGCTGCTAGCGCTGGTAACCATGCTCAGGGTGTTGCTTTAGCTGCTTCTAAGTTAGGCATCAAGGCAACGATATTTATGCCGGTTGGTGCATCTTTACCTAAGGTTCAAGCAACTAGAGGGTATGGGGCAGAAGTTGTTCTTATAGGTGATACTTTCGCTGAATGTTTGAAAGCTGCTCAAGAGTTTTCAGCTAAGAAGCATTCAGTCTTTATTCCACCGTTCGATCACATCGATGTCGTTATCGGTCAGGGAACTGTTGGTTTAGAGATCATGAAAGATCTGCCTGATGTTGACAACATTATTGTTGCTATCGGTGGTGGCGGACTAGCTGCTGGTGTTGCAGTTGCGGTTAAGTTGATGGCTAAAGCTAACGGAAGAAAAGTCAAGGTTTATGGAGTCCAGTCAGAGCATGCTGCTCCTTATGTTGTGTCTTTGAAGAAGGGCAAGCTAACTGAAGTTCACACCACTCCAACTATTGCTGATGGAATTGCTGTTTCTAAGCCAGGGCGGATTCCGTTTGAACTAATCAAGAAGAACATTGACAGGGTAGTTACTGTTTCTGAAAACCAGATTGCTGAAGCAATTCTTGTTTTGTTGGAGCGAGCAAAGCAGGTTGTTGAACCAGCCGGTGCCGTTGGTGTTGCAGCAATTCTTTCTGAGAAACTAAAGCTCAAGGGTAAGACCGTTGTAATTCTTTCTGGTGGAAATATTGATCCACTGTTACTGCAAAGAATTATTAGACATGGACTTGCAGCTGCTGAGCGTTACAACACAATCTCTGTAATGCTTCCTGACCGACCAGGTCAGCTTGCATTAACAGCATCTGTCATTGCAAAGGCTAACGCCAACGTAGTTGAGGTATTGCATACTCGTCATGGTCTTGGGTTGAAGATCTCTGAAGTTGAACTGAATCTTTCAGTTGAAACTTCAGGACATACTCACACTCTTGAAGTTCTAAAGGCACTCAAGGATGCTGGCTTGAAGCCAAGACTTTTGGAAGCTCGTGAAGACTAACCTTCGAAGTGGCTAACTGCAACAATCTTTACGGTTAGTAGTTTTCCGGTTGGTGCAGTGTATGAAACAGTTTCACCAATCTTGGCTCCCATGATTGCATTACCCATTGGGCTATCTGGTGAGTAAACAGTCAACTCTGTGTTCTCTGCCATTTCAGCAGAACCTAAAAGGAATTCCATTTTCTTGTCCCCCAGTTCAATGGTGATGACCATACCTTGCGCAACTTTGTCGCTAGCTTCTTGAGATTCTCCAACAACAGAGTTAGCCAGGATCTGGTTTATGCGTGCGATTCTCGCTTCAATGATGCCCTGTTGGTCTTTAGCTGCGTGGTAACCACCGTTTTCTTTGAGGTCACCTTCTTCACGGGCTTCTTGAATCTTCTTAGCAATAGCCTGACGCTCAACGTTCAGAAGTTGTTCTAGCTCAGCCTTGAGGCGATAGTATGCCTCTTGGGTTAGCCAGGTCGGGCTGTTATTCATAATGCTCCGTAGATAATAAAAAAGTGCTCGGTCTTTTGACCGAGCCTTTGGTTATCCCTAATCCTAGTAAAACCAGCAGTTATCAACCAGCCCTGTTACTGCCAGTTCTGTGGTCTTCAGGTTGGCCTTCCAGTCCAAATCGACTAAATCAGAGCCGTAGGAGTCCCCTGCAGCAAAAGCCACCTCTTGGTAAGCAACTATGCCGTAATCCTGTTTAAGGGCCTTTATGGCGCAAATTACATTGGTATTTACCGGTTTTGTAACTACAAAAGTGACTGAAATATGGGAGTCATCAACGATCTCGTAAGCGGTGGTCTTGAACACCGGCTTGACCACCCCAGTTAGATTTGCCCAGAGCACCCAAATGACAAAAAGTAGGGCAAAACCACCAGCTGCCAAGATGACGCCTAAACGGCGTTTTCTTAGCTGGCTAGAAGATCTGCCATATCTCTCGGCAATTTCAACAGGTAACTCATTCATCAGGTTAAGGTTAACTCATGAACTTGCTTGCTTTGATTACAAAGACCGCCACAGATGAACCAACCGCTGTTTCAACCAGCCCTGGAACTCTTGGTTGGGTCTTCACCTTCTCCCTAGCTATTGCCGCTCTGGTACTTATCTGGGACATGGTTAGAAGAATTAGAAAGATGCGTTACCGCGCTGAAATCCAAGAAGAAATCTCTGAAGAAGAAGCGGCTATCGAAGAAGCTGCTGTTCTAGCTCGTGAACGAGCAGAGCGAAACAAGAAATAACTTTAGAGTCC
>CAILDA010000030.1 GCA_903832875.1 uncultured Micrococcales bacterium
CGATAACCAATTGAACTTGTTATAGAAACCGTAAGATCTGGTCAGTGAGAGTTCGTGATATGCGATTCTTCTCAGCGATACATCAGCAACAAACATTCCAATCCAACCTGCCAGCAGAGCTGATACCAGAACGAAAACGTTTACCAGGTATTCAAGTCTTTGTGAAACTGGCTGCTGAGCAAACAACACCAAGAGTCCCGCAACTGCAACAAAACTAAACGCGGTAGCTATGCCACTGGTCTTGAGTCTGAGCAGAGCAAGAAGATCTAGTGTCGTTGTTTTTAGATTCAACACTGTGATGTAAACCAAACTAAGTGCGACACCAGATACCAATGCTCCTGATGACCATCTAGGTAAAGCTGCAACAGATTCAATGAGTCCGACAGTTGAGTTACCGAGCCATAGCAATGCAACGACGCCAATAGCAGCTGGGACCACGAAATTAGCTGCCAATACGAAGCCAAAGACTTTGAACCCCCTTTGCTTCATAGGAATCGATTTAGAAAGGTTAGGTGCAATAGCAAGCCATAGTGTCAGGCTAACCATCACAACAAGTGCTGTTCCGGCTATCGACTCCTTGGAGAGAACTCCAAGTTGGCCAGGGGTGCTTAGGCTCATCTTTCCAAATGGCAAGCCTGCAAAAGCTTCAATAACTAGTGCAACTGCAATCAAACTCATCATCAAGTGCAGTGTTCTACCTGCCAATCCCTTAGCGAAGGTTAGGACGGCTACAAATGTCAGCACCAAAATCTGCACAACTAAACCGGCAGTCATGTTGATGCCAACTGCAGTAAATAGCACCGAATCAAATGCAGGTAATCGAACTTCAATACCATCGAGTAAGAAGGTGAAAGCACCAAGAATAAGCGCTGTAATTGCAGCTCTAACAACAAATAGAACTGTAAGCGGAATCGAGTTACCCCAAACACCGAAGACTGCTCTAGATATAACCGAGGTAGAAAGTCCACTTCTCTTACCAGCAAGTGCTGCCAAACCGATAATCATTCCAGCAACTAAATACCCCACAACTAAATCAACGAGTATCGCAGTTGCATTCAAACCAAAACCAATAAGAGTAGCTACCAAAACTATTGGCACTAGTGTCGCTGATGCCCCTAGCCAAACAAACAGTTGCGACAGTGGCTTACGATCTCTGTGTTCATCAGAAGGAATAGTGACATTACTTGAAACTTCAGTAGGTACTGAAGTTTTTTCTTTCAAATCTTCAAGAGCTGTAAACTCTTCTTCGGCAGAAGCTGCAGCAAGTAATTGATCAAAAGCATCAACTGTCTCTGATCCCTCAGGATGCAAATCTGAAACTGAATTCTCTTGCTCTGTTGCGTCCTCAACAATTGGTTCATCAACAACAGGTGTTTCGTCAACAGGTTCTTCAACCACAGGTTCTTCGACTACCTGAATCTCGTCAACAGGTTCAACCACCGGAGTCTCTTTAGTTCTGGTGAACCAGCTGAAAGGATTAGCGCTTTCCTTTTCTGCTTCTTCAGCGGTTTCAACTTCGGCAAGTACTTCAATCTCAGCGACCTGTTCTGGTTCAGCTTCTGGTTGCTCTTCGACAACAGATCCCTCAATAGGGTCTAAGACTTGGGTTTTTCCGCGGAAGTTTTCAAGCGCTCTTATCGCTTCAGGTGACCCATCGTTTTCCATCTGAGTAACCCACTGGGCTATTTCAGCATCTTCCTGTGCTCGCAATTGCTCTTGGGCAACAAGAAGCACCATGACAGCTTCAATCCCGCTGTGCGAGGAGGTGGCCAGGTTTACGCGGGCAGCTAGTTCTTCATCACTAAGTGACTTGCGAACTGGTGGCTGATAACTAGATTCCATAGGCAAATCCTACCGCCGAGGCAATATCCATGCCTCTAGGCGGAGGTAGTCGAAAAGTGGGCCCTACCGGGCTCGAACCGATGACATCCACGGTGTAAGCGTGGCGCTCTACCAACTGAGCTAAAGGCCCGACTCTTGACTGCAGCGCCATGTGGCGCTTAGAAAACTATACCGCAGGCTAGGCGTTCAATGAAGCCAGAGCGCGATCGTATTCATCTAAAGATCTAGCTTGGCCAGGTGCAGTGATGAATTTAGCCACTAAAACGCCAGCTTTATCGATAACAAAGGTTCCACGGTTAGCAATTCCATGCTCTTCTAGGAATACTCCGTAGTCTTGAGCAACCTTGCCATGAGGCCAGAAATCTGCCAAAACAGAGAATTTATAGCCCTCGTGCTCAGCAAAGACCTTCTGGACGAACTTACTATCGACCGAAATAGCTAGTAGTTCGACATCGCTGGACTCGAATTTTGCAAAATTATCTCTAATCTCGCAAAGTTCGCCGGTACAGATGCCCGAGAAAGACAATGGGTAGAAAACCAGAACAACTGGCTTAGAGCCTCTGAATTGAGAGAGGGTGACGGTTTCACCGAACTGGTTGACCAAGCTGAAATCAGGGGCTGGATCGCCGATAAGTAAAGACATTGAAACTCCTTTTAGATAGGTTCGGGCTAATCCAAGAAAGCCCACATAACAAACCCTAAACTTATAGGAGGCTCTAACAGGGCCACGCCATACATTTTGTGTCCAAAGTCGCCATAAATGCCTTTTGACCCTAAAGAACCGAAACGAGGATTCGTTGTCCGTTAACAATCAGGACGCTTTCGCAAGCACCAACCCAGATCAAGATCCAGAAGAGACTCGTGAGTGGCTCGAATCACTTGACGCGGTAGCAAGAGTCCACGGTCGCAACCGTGCTCGCGAAATAATGTTGAACCTTCTTCGTCGTTCCCACGAACTTCAACTAAACGTTCCATCTATTCCAACAACCGATTACATCAACACCATCGCAACATCAGATGAGCCAGAGTTCCCAGGCGATGAAACAATCGAAAGAACTTACCGCGCTTGGATGCGTTGGAACGCAGCAATCCTTGTGCACCGAGCACAGCGTCCTGGTATCTCCGTTGGTGGGCACATCTCTACTTACGCTTCTTCAGCTTCTTTGTATGAAGTTGGTTTCAACCATTTCTTCAAAGGTCAAGATCACCCTTCAGGTGGAGATCAGATTTTCATACAAGGACATGCAAGTCCTGGGCCTTACGCCAGAGCTTTCCTTGAAGGCCGTCTAAGCGAAGACCAGCTAAACGGCTTTAGACAAGAGAAGTCTCATAAAGGTGGTGGACTATCTTCTTATCCTCACCCTCGTTTGATGCCAGAGTTCTGGCAGTTCCCTACCGTCTCCATGGGTATCGGTCCAATCAACGCTATTTATCAAGCTCAGTTCAACCGTTACCTTGCTGGCAGAAACTTTAAAGACACATCAGAGCAACACGTCTGGGCTTATCTGGGTGATGGCGAATTGGATGAAGTTGAATCACGTGGTGCATTGCAATTAGCGGCTAACGATGGTTTGGACAATTTAACTTTTGTCGTGAACTGTAACCTGCAAAGACTTGATGGACCTGTTCGTGGAAACGGAAAGATTATTCAAGAACTTGAATCGTTCTTCCGCGGCGCGGGTTGGAACGTAATCAAGGTTGTCTGGGGGCGTGAATGGGATTCACTCTTAGCCAACGATCACGACGGTGCATTGGTAAATCTAATGAACCAAACTCCTGATGGTGATTTCCAAACATACAAGACCATGGACGGTGGATTCATCAGAGAGAACTTCTTTGGTCGCGATCCAAGGACTGCAAAACTTGTTGAACCAATGACCGATGCACAAATCTGGGGTCTCAAGCGCGGTGGCCATGACTACCGCAAGATTTACGCAGCTTACGCAGCAGCTCTTGCCCATAAGGGTCAGCCAACAGTTATCTTGGCTAAAACCATCAAGGGTTACGGACTTGGTAAAGCGTTTGAAGGTCGAAATGCTACTCACCAGATGAAGAAGCTAACCCTTGAGAACCTAAAGTCATTTAGAGATGACATGGATATTCCAATTACTGATGCTGCTTTGGAAGCGGATCCTTACCAACCGCCTTACTACCGCCCAGCAGCTGGAACTCCTGAAATTGATTACATGCACGAGCGTCGTAAAGCTCTAGGTGGTTATCTTCCTGAACGAAGAAGCAAGTATGTTTCGTTTGCACTTCCTGAAGAAAAAGTTTGGGATGTTGCAAAGGGTGGTTCTGGTACTCAAGAAGTAGCAACCACTATGGCTTTTGTTCGCCTTCTCAAAGATCTTTTGAGAACACCTGAGCTTGGTCCAAGAATCGTTCCAATCATTCCTGATGAAGCTAGAACATTTGGTATGGACGCATTCTTCCCAACTGCAAAGATATACAACCCACATGGTCAGAACTACATGTCGGTTGATCGTGACCTTCTGCTTTCTTATAAAGAGAGCGAAGCTGGACAAATCTTGCACACCGGTATCAATGAAGCAGGATCGGTTGCAGCATTCACGGCGGTAGCAACATCGTATGCAACTCAGGGTCAGCCAATGATCCCGTTCTACGTGTTCTATTCGATGTTCGGATTCCAAAGAACTGCAGATGCAATCTGGGCAGCGACGGATCAGCTCTCTCGTGGCTTCATGATTGGTGCTACAGCTGGAAGAACTACTCTTACCGGTGAAGGTCTGCAGCATGCTGATGGCCACTCTCCTATTTTGGCTGCCACCAACACAGGTGTTATTACTTATGACCCTGCTTACGGATATGAAATCGGACACATCATCAAATCCGGTATCGAAAGAATGTATGGTGAAACACATCCAGATCCAAATGTGATTTATTACATCACCGTATACAACGAGCCAATCATTCATCCAGCAGAACCTGAGAACGTTGATGCTGAGGGAATCACTCGCGGTATTCACCGCATCAGTGTTGGTCTTGGTACTGGTAAGAAAGCTCAGATTCTTGCATCCGGTGTTGCTGTTCCTTGGGCTTATGAAGCACAACAGCTACTACTTGAAGACTGGAACATCTCAGCAGATATTTGGTCGGTGACTTCTTGGAGCGAACTACGTCGTGACGCTCTTGCCTGTGATGAGAAGAAGTTCCTTTATCCAAATGAAGCAGCACCGCTGCCATACCTGACTAACAAACTTGCCGGTTCTCCTGGTCCGTTCCTTGGTGTTAGCGATTACATGCATCAGGTGACAGACCAGATTCGTAAATGGATTCCAGGCGAGTATGCAACTCTGGGTGCTGATGGTTTTGGTTTCTCTGACACCAGAGCCGCAGCTAGAAGAGCTTTCAAGATTGATGGGCCGTCGATTGTTGTTCGTGTTCTCGAGCAACTTGCATCTCGTGGCGATGTCGCTCCTAACATTCCACAGCTTGCAATCGATAAGTACCGCTTGCTTGATGTCACCGCTGGAACCTCTGGTAACTCAGGCGGCGATGCGTAAGCCATGCTAGTTATTCTTTGTCCAGGTCAAGGCTCACAAAAACCGGGGTTCATGAACTCTTGGTTAGAACTACCTGAATACAGAACCACTTTAGAGTCGATGTCCGAAAGCATCTCACTAGATCTAACCAAGCACGGCACGCTTAGCGATGAAGATACTATTCGCGATACTGCGATTGCTCAGCCACTAATTGTTGCAGCCAGTATTGCAACAGCAAACCTGGTAGATCTAACTAGCGTTTTTGGAGTTGCTGGTCACTCTGTTGGTGAAGTCGCAGCGTCCCAGATAGCTGGGATCACAAACCAAGATCAAGCAATGCAGTTGGTGAATCTTCGAGCACAAGCCATGGCCAAGGCTGCTGCCTCCAGCGAGAAAACCGGCATGGCTGCAATTCTCGGTGGCGATGTTGAAACCGTTATTGCAAGACTTACTGAACTTGGTCTAACCCCTGCTAATTACAACGGTGCAGGTCAGATAGTCGCTGCAGGTTCTGCTGAAGCAATTCAACAACTTGTTGCAGAAGGACCAGAGGGAAGCAAAGTAATTCCGCTAAGCGTTGCTGGTGCTTTTCACACCTCATACATGCAGCCTGCAGTTAGCGAGCTAGCTGAGTTTGTTTCAACACTTACTGTTAGCGACCCCAGTAAAACTCTTTGGTCAAACCAAGCTGGTCAAATAGTGCGAACTGGAACTGAGTATTTAGATCTTCTTGTTGGGCAAGTAGCAAACTCTGTTCGCTGGGATCTCTGCATGGAAGCGATGGTGAACGCAGGAGTCACTGCGGTGATTGAAGTATCTCCTGCTGGAACTCTGGCAGGTCTCGCCAAGCGAGGAATGCCAGGAGTAGAAATAGTTGCATTGAAAGAACCAAAAGATTTAGATGCAGCAAATGAATTAATTAGCCGAACAGGTGTTAGCAAATGACCCATGCAAAACTAAACCAATTTGAAGCAGTCAAATACTCTCGTATTTACGCTCTTGGTGCTGCCAGAGGTGATCTTGTTGTGACCAACGACGATGTTGCCGGTCCTATCGATTCAAATGATGAATGGATTCGCCAGCGCACTGGCATCATCACTAGAAGAAGAGCAAGTGCTGACCAATCACTTATGGATATGGCAGTCGATGCATCTAATCAAGCCATCTCCAAAGCAGGTATCGCACCAGCTGAAATCGGTGCAGTTATTTTTGGAACCATCACTCACCCGCACCAAACTCCTTCGGCTGCAACACTGCTTGCTGAACTTATTGGTGCAAACCCAGCTCCTGCATTTGACATATCAGCTGCTTGTGCTGGCTATTGCTACGGAATTGCTCAAGCAGATGCATTAGTGCGTGCCGGTGTTGCCAAGTATGTTTTGGTTGTTGGTGGCGAGAAGATGAGTGATTTCATTGATCCGACTGACCGCTCAATTTCCTTCTTACTAGGTGATGGTGCAGGAGCTGCAATTATTGGGCCATCAGATGAACCAGGCATCTCCCCTACTGTTTGGGGCTCAGATGGCAGTCACTGGGGTTCAGTCAGCATGACTTCATCGCTCTTGGAATTCCGAGACGGTAACGAGCCATGGCCTACTTTCCGACAAGATGGGCAGACCGTTTTCCGTTGGGCTGTCTGGGAAATGGCTAAAGTTGCTCAAAAAGCTCTCGACGTTGCTGGTATCAAAGCAGAGGACCTAGCAGCCCTGGTAACCCATCAAGCCAACATTCGCATCATCGATGAGATGGTAAAGCAGCTAAAACTGCCTGAAAGCGTTGCTGTGGCAAGAGATATCATCAACACGGGAAATACCTCAGCAGCCAGCATTCCACTGGCTATGGACCAATTACTCAAGGATGGCACCGTAAAATCAGGTGGTTTAGCCTTGCAGATTGGTTTTGGTGCAGGTCTTGCCTTCGCCGCTCAAGTGGTAGTTCTGCCCTAAACTTTATCTAGTAAATCAAACCAACCAAGGAGCACAAATTAATGGCACTTTCGCATGACGAAGTACTAGCAGGTCTAGCAGAGATCGTTAACGAAGAGACCGGTATCGACACTGATTCAGTGAAGATGGACAAGTCTTTCACCAACGACCTAGACATTGACTCAATTTCAATGATGACAATCGTCGTTAACGCAGAAGAAAAATTCAGCGTTAAGATCCCCGACGAAGAAGTCAAGAACCTCCTAACAGTAGGCGATGCAGTTAACTTCATCACCTCAGCTCAGGGCTAATAACTCTTGAACAAAAAAGTCGTTGTCACCGGGATTGGAGCAACCACTCCCCTCGGTGGCGACGCAAAATCAACATGGCAAGCACTACTCGCAGGGGAATCGGGGATCAGTACCCTTGAGTATGAGTGGGTTGCCAAATTTGAACTACCAGTTACGTTCGCAGGTCAAGCCAAGGTAAAAGCTGCAGAGGTACTTACTCTTCAAGAAACTAAGCGTTTAGACCCATCGAGCCAGTTTGCACTTATTGCAGCTCGTGAGGCATGGGCCGATGCTGACATCACAGACTTTGTGCCAGAACGTCTCTCAGTTGAGTTTGCTACCGGTATCGGTGGAATTTGGACTCTCTTAGATGCCTATAACACTCTTCTGGAAAAAGGCGCTCGCAGAGTATTGCCTATGACAGTTCCGATGTTGATGCCTAACG
Source organism: uncultured Micrococcales bacterium (assembly GCA_903832875.1). GTDB lineage: Bacteria > Actinomycetota > Actinomycetes > Actinomycetales > Microbacteriaceae > Rhodoluna. Next base: position 8,006 of record CAILDA010000030.1, read on the forward strand.
GTCCAGCAGCGGCTATTGGCATGGCCATCTCTGCTCGTGGAGGGGTTAGAACTTCAGTCTCGGCATGTGCATCTGGAACCGAAGCTATCGCTAATGCGATCACTAGATTGCAATCTGGGGAAATAGATATCGTTGTGGCTGGTGGCTGTGAATCAGCTATTCATCCAATCACCTTGGCAGCTTTCGCGTCTATGCACGCGCTCTCTCGTCGAAACGATGAACCAGCACAAGCATCAAGGCCTTATGACATCAACCGCGATGGTTTTGTTATGGGTGAAGGTGCTGGTGCTCTTGTTCTTGAAACTGAAGAACATGCACTTGCTCGTGGCGCAAAAATCTATGCTGAACTAGCCGGTGGCTATGTCACCAGCGACGCTCATCACATCACTGCCCCAGATCCAGAAGGAACTGCAGCAGCGAGAGCCGTTATTGGTGCTTTGAATATGGCTGGGGCAGAACCAAAAGATGTTGGACATATAAACGCTCATGCCACCAGCACACCTGTTGGAGACATTGCTGAATACACAGCACTCCTGAGAGTATTTGGAGATCACTTGAAGCAGATTCCTTTATCTGCAACGAAGTCTTCTACCGGTCACCTCTTAGGTGGAGCTGGAGCGATTGAGGCAGTGCTCACAGTGTTGGCTCTGCATCACAAGATTGCTCCACCAACATTGAACCTTGATGAACCAGATCCTGCAATTGATCTTGATGTGGTAAGAACTCCTAGGGAACTTGGCGATAACATCTTGGCTATCTCAAACTCTTTCGGTTTTGGTGGTCACAACGCTGTCGTTGCATTCCGTTCATACAACAGCTAACCAGCTCGATTTAGTAGCACTACGTTATCGGTGTATTTAACTGCTCTAAAAGGCTCGAGTATGTCGTGCCAGGATTGCCCCAAGGCAAGTCTTAGCAATCTGGTGAATTCTCGATGGTTCCCAGCAGCTTGATCTAAGAGGCTTTGCAACTTATCTTCTGTCAGAGTGAGCGTTCCTGCTTGGTTGAGTTCTCCCCTGAATAAACCAAGCCCTGGCACGAACATGTATGTAACACCTGAGTATTTTGTGTGTTGAATCAATTCGAAATGCAACATTCCCAGTTGCCAAAAGCTAGCTGCCATTTCATCTAATTGTTTGGTTGACGACTTGAACCTTGTTTCAGCGCTAAAGGCACCAACTACTAGGGTTTGCGGCGACCAAATAACAGATAAGCCCAGTTCACTCAATTTCGAATTGACGGTGTCTATTTCAGCCGCTGGGCAGGAGTGAATCACCAAGGTCGTATCAAAATGACCTTTAGACATGGGTGAACCTCCGAACTCTTTCTTTAGGTGCGTCTTCCCCAACGTCCTTCAGAGTTTCAGAGACTTATAGATTACGACTAGGGGCCCAAATGCGCAATTCCTTTACTGTCGCTGGCTAGCATTGGATTACACCTTAGAAGGCTCATGAAAGGGCTCAAATGGCCAAGTTGTATTTCCGCTACGGAGCTATGAATAGCGGCAAGAGCACGGCTTTATTGCAGGTTGCTCACAACTACGAGGAACGCAGCCAACAGGTCCTTATCGCTAAACCGGCAGTGGATACCAAAGGTGATGCCACCATAGTCTCAAGACTCGGAGTTGACCGTAGGGTCGATTTTCTAGTTACCCCTAACGACAACCTTCGTGAATTGGCTCATGAACATGCCAACAACGATCTGATTATTCCGGGCTTGAAGAACTTATCCTGTTTACTTATCGACGAAGCTCAATTCCTAACCAAAGAGCAAGTAGATCAAGCCTTTGAACTAGCTGTTCTTGATGGGGTTCCAGTGCTGGCCTTTGGTATTAGAACTGATTTCCTAACCAACGGTTTCCCCGGTTCACTCAGGCTCATGGAAATCTCTCACTCACTTGAGGAACTAAAGACAATATGTCGCTGTGGTCGCAAAGCCATGTTCAATGCTCGCAAGTTTGATGGTGAATTCATCTTCCACGGTGATCAGGTAGCTATTGATGGTGTTGAAGTTACCTATGAATCACTCTGCGGTGTTTGTTACCTAAACGAACGCGGATAAATGGCTCAGCACTATCGAGGTGGATCTATTTATATAGGTCTTGGTCTTTACGCCGAAGAAATCTTTGTTGATGATCAAGGGATTGTTTGTGATGCAAACACCTTCACTGGTTCAAAATCGCAGCATGAAGAAGACCTTGCAGGCAAGATGTTGGTTCCAGCATTCAGAGATACCCATTCACATCCACTATTTGCTGGAAGAGAAGCCCAGGGACTAGATATCACATCGATACACACCATCGCAGATTTAGGTTCCGCTCTTTTTTCTCATCGAAATGCCAATCCAACACTCACATGGTTGGACGCTGCTGTCTATGATCGATCAATGGCTGGCTCGCAGACAAGGCAGACTCTTGACGAATACGTAGCAGACATACCTGTTGTGTTGCACGCTGACGATCATCACACGCTCTGGGTAAACACCAAAGCTTTGGAAGTAGCAGGCCTTATGCAGAGTGAATTACCTTCACTTTCTGCAGGACGTATCGATGTTGATGAACAAGGCATTCCAACCGGAATACTTCGTGAGTGGCCTGCTATGTCACTGGTGATGGATCTAACTCCAGCGAACACATTGCAAGAAGATGTTCGAGCGTTGCTATGGGCAGAGCAACATCTTATTGAAGCCGGCATAGTCGAATGCCAAGATGCTTGGATTGATAGAGGCATGGCTGAGGTCTATCTTGAAGCTAATAGCCAAGGTTTACTGAAACTGGATTACAGTTTGGCCTTCCGAGCAGATGTTGAAAGCTTCAGTGCTGACTTCTCTTACTTCCTTAATCTAAGCGAAAAGGTTAATCATTCACCAAGGCTCAAAGCACAGGCAATAAAGTTTTTTGTCGATGGTGTTTTTGGTAGCGCAACAGCATCGGTTTCAGAGCCTTATCTCAGTTCAAAGAGTTTCGGTGAATTGAATTGGTCTGAAGAAGCTTTCATAGCTGCCATCTCATTAGCTCACCAGAACGGGTTCCAAGTTCACATTCACGCTATCGGCGATGCCGGTGTATCTTTTGCGTTGGATTCGATAGCCAAATCAAGTCCAAGACCGGATGGTTTGAACCCAGTGATAGCTCACGCTGAACTAACTACCGCAGCACTATTGGCTCAAGCTAAGGAACTTGAAGTGAGTCTCTGCATGCAGCCTTACTGGGCACAGAACAACGGCATGCTGCTCTCCTGCCGTGATCACCTAGGCGATAACAGATTGCATTCTCTCTATGCGATTAAAGACATGCTGGACGCTGGTCTAAATGTTGCCTTCTCATCAGACTGGCCTGTATCAACACCTAGCGTTCTTGCAGGCATAACAGTTGCAGTGTTTAGGCAAGGTTCAAAGAACATGCAGAAACATAATCCAGAGCAGGCCGTAACACTAGAACAAGCAATAGATGCTTACTCATCCTCAGGCTGCAAACTACTAGGCAGCAAAGAACTTGGCACCCTGGAAATCGGTCAGCCATTCGATGCAGTTGTTATTGATAGGAACTTAAAAGAGGAAGACCTCGACGGATATCTCACCGCCAAGGTCCTCGCTACATATAAAGCTGGTAAAAACTTACTTGTATAGCACCATCATCGATAGTGCAGGCACAACAACTTTTCCAGTTGATTTACCCTTGACCACGACTGTCTTTAGTGTCTTGGTTCCCGCGGTGTTAGCGTCAACAACTAGTTTGTAAGTTCCCTTTGGAACATCGAAGCTAGCTGTCTTCTTTGGGTTCGAGTTCGCTAGAACAACGATTGAAGACCAGCTGTCGCCAACTGCCTTACCGTTGATGCGGTAACCGATCTGACCAAAAGTTCCGTCAAGGAACTCTAGGTTGTCCATGATTGAATCAGCCTCAGGGATACGGAAAGCCTTGTGAGCTTTGCGAAGAGATAGCAGTCCCTTTAGGTAACTTACGTTAGATGCATAAGTGATTCTCTGGTTCCACTTCAACGAGTTAACTGCGTCAGTTGAGTTGTAGCTGTTGTGATTGAAGTTCTTAGTTCTTAGGAACTCTTGGCCAGCGTGAATGAAAGGAACACCCTGAGAGACGAACAACATTCCAGTTGCAAGCTTAGAAACCTTAGCAATAGTTGTCATAGGAACTTTCATTCCCATGCTCTTTCTAAGCCTGTCTGCAAGTGTGGTGTTGTCGTGTGACTCAACGTAGTTGATTGTTTGACCCGGTTCAATGCCACCGATCCATGCACCAGCAAGACCTGGGAATGGCGCGTTAGCAACGATTCCGCTCTGTACTGATGCGAAGTCACCATAGCGACCGCTAGCCCAACCAATAGCGTTCTCGTCCCAAACCCCACCCTTCATACCATCACGAATAATGGCGTTGAAAGTTCCGATGCCAGGAATCTTTGCGCTGTTCTGTTGTGTTGCTCGGATCTGTTGCGGCAAAGTTCCCATATCCCAACCTTCACCAAGCATGATGATTGTTGGGTCGATGTTGTTGAGCTGGGTGCGAACGCTGTTCATGGTGGTGATGTCAATCAGACCCATAAGGTCAAATCGGAAACCGTCCATCTTGTATTCGGTTGCCCAGTACTTAACTGAGTCCTGGATGAACTTGCTAACCATTGGGTGCTCAGTTGCAGTGTCGTTACCACAGCCAGAGCCGCTTGTCTTAGTACCGGTTGCATCTCTGCGGTACCAGTAACCAGGCACTAACTTCTCGAAAGCAAAGTTTGTGCTGTCTTGCACGTGGTTATAAACAACATCCATGTTCACTCGAAGACCGTTTTGGTGCATAGCTAAAACTGCTTGCTTTAGTTCTCTTATTCTTGCCTTCGGGTCAGCAGCGTTAGTTGAGTATGAACCCTCTGGAACGTTGTAGTTCTTAGGGTCGTAACCCCAGTTGAACTGGTTACCTGCGCCAGTTTCATCAACTGATCCAAAGTCATAAACCGGCAGTAGCTCAACGTGAGTAACACCTAGATCCTTGATTGCAGATAGACCTGTGAGTGTTGAAGCTTTGCCCTTGGTGTATTTGGTACCCAAGTGAGTAAAGGCCAAGTACTTACCTTTATGTTCAGCAGGAATGTTGCTAGTGGTATCGATTGACAGGTCACGAACGTGCAACTCATAAAGAACTGCATCTGTAGGGTTTCCTGAACTCATGTTGTTAGGTCTAGTTGATTCTGCCCAACCAACTGGGTCAGTGCTATCAAGATCGACTACAACACCGCGGTCACCATTGATGGTAGCTGTTCGCGCGTATGGGTCGATAGTTTCATTGACCTTGGCAGCGAAATGTGCGCGATAAACATAGATGGTTCCATCTTGGTTACCGGGTAGAGAGTAGACCCATGTTCCCTTGACGTCTTGATCCATCTCGTAGATCACGCCTTCTGCTGCTGGAGTCGTTGCAGATGCGTAGGTAACCAAATCAACTGAGTCAGCTGTTGGTGCCCACACTCTGAAGTCTGTGTGTGCTGAGTTATAGGTGTTACCTAGATCGTTACCAGAGTAGTAATAGGCATCCCTGAAAGCTTGAGAATCCCAAAGTGAACCAAGGTCAGATTCTTGTAGACCATAAACAGGGTGACTAATTGTGTATGCGGTACCGATTCTTACCTGTTCAACTAGGTTCACAAACACTGTGTAACCAGATGATTCGTTACCTGTCATAGTTGACCAGTTATCGATTGCAACATCCGCTCCAGCGGCACTTTTGATGGTGAAGTTGGTCTTTTCGGTATTCATATCGACGCTGTTATCGAAAGTTAGTTTGAGCTGTTTGAGTCCAGTGACTTGAGCTGCAAGTAACGAAGGTTGATCAGATGGTTCCTTAGCCCAGATGAATTTGTTGTTGAATTTAATCCAAACCTCAGCTGTTGGTGTTCCGTTGACATCTTTGAATTGAGTGATGAAGCGGTCACCGTCTGGATACTTATTCCAGCCGTTGTCTCGAAGAATAAATCCGACCTGTTGTGCTCCACCCGATGCTGGAAGATCCCATTGTCCATATGCACCATATGAATCAGTGGCGTAAGTTGTGCCGACTTTTTCAAACTCGTAGGCTTTGCCATCTGCACCGTCGTACCACATCCAAAGATTAAGGCCTGTGAAGTTGCCAGCTGACTTGGATAAATGGACGATAACTCTCTTATCGGTGGAAGCATGGCTAGGAGCCGCATCAATAGCTACTAAGCCAGTCAAGGCAGTTAGAAGGGCTAGAACTAAACCGATTACACGGCGGGAAGGGGCAAATAGGCGCACAGAACTATCTCTTTCGTAAGGTGTATAAGAAAACTGTAAGCGTTTACCTATGGAAAGACAGGCATTATCAGGTTTTGTTTATTGACTCGTTATACAAAAGTAATCTGGTGGGGCGTGCGGGACTTGAACCCGCGACCGACGGATTATGAGTCCGCTGCTCTAACCGGCTGAGCTAACGCCCCCAGCCACATCTAAGGTTACTCTTCTAAGCGCTTTATTGCCTTCTTCGCCTTGCCTACAGTCTTCTTAACACCTTTTCTAACCTGGCGATCGACTTTCTTAGCTTGGCGTTTAACATCTTCCCTGAGCTCGTCCAAACCATCCTTGATGTCTTCACCTAGATCTGTGATCTTGCCAAGAGCAACAAGCGTTTGCCTTCTAACTCGAAGCTCTGCTCTTCTAACGGCAAGGTTAAGCCGACCAATTGGCTTGAAGTAGTCGGCAGAGTTGTCATCGCTGTCTTGGCGAGCATCCTGGTCTCCCCTATAAAGACCTTCGAAGATAGCAAGTGTTCTTTTGATGTCATGTGACTGAATCAAGTGGATTGAGTTCTCAGAGAGTCTGTTCAGTTCCTTCTGATCTGCTGTTGCTATCTTGAGTAAACATTCTGAGAAATTATCAACATCATCAGGTTCAAATAGGTAACCATTGTCGCCATCGTGAACAAGATGAGGCAAAGCCATGGCATTTGCTGCGACAACAGGTCGCCCTGATGCCATAGCTTCCATGGTTGCAATTGATTGCAACTCTGCAATTGAAGGCATTGCGAACACTGTCGCTCTTTCATAAGCCAAAGGAAGTTCTTCCTCGCTAATGTGTCCTAGGAAAGAGACCCGATCAGAAATCTTCAAATCATTGGCTAATTCAGTCAAATACTTCTTTTGGGAACCATTGCCTGCGATTTCAACGTAGAAATCAATCTCAGCGGGGAACTTAGCAACAGCCCTTAGCAGATTATGAATGTGCTTTTCCCAATCCAAACGACCTAGGAACAGGATTCTGAACGGCTTATTCGTTGTTGGGGTTGGGTTAGTGAATTTAGTTGCGTCAATGCCACAAGAAATGGCGAGAACATCTTGCATGCCAGCTGCTTTTTCAAGCAACTCAGCTGCTCTTCTGGTTGGTGTTGTGACTTGATCAAAAAGCGCAAGGACCTTGCCCGTATCTTTCCATAGCTTTTCTTTAACCTTCTTCTCCAAGAATGAAGGCAGGTGTAAATACTTTAGAAGATTCTCTGGAACTGTGTGATTGGTTGCGATTAGCCGGATGTTTCTCTCGCGTCCGCTTCTAGCTAACACTCGGCCAACCGATAAGTGCGACTGCGAATGAATCGCATCAGGCTCGAAGCCATCCAGGATAAGATCAACTTTTTTCTTCAAAGTAAATGGGTTCATGTACCGAAGTGTCCTATGAACGATTACTTTGTGGCTTTGAATTCTATGCACTGTCATGGAAACGCCATCATGAACTTCAGTAAAGGTGCCCCACTTTTTGCTAGTAGCCGGAGCTATGACGTGAACGTCGTTACCATTTCTAACTAATCCCCCAGCTAAACGCTCAGTAAATCTGGCTGCACCGTTGATATCCGGTGGGAAAGTATCGGAGGCAATAAGGACTCGAAGTGGATGTCCTGGATGTCTAGTGGATTGAGCCAAGGCTTATAAACCTGTTCTTTGTTGGGTAAGTTTGCGACCAAATGGGTCTCGTAACAGTTTAGCAAAGGCTAGATAGACTCTTTGATTACCTCGGGATGAACCTTGGAGAGTAAGAATACGCCGACAACAGCCATGGCCCCGCTTGCTAGGAAGCCAAGCATGATCGGCCATGGTGCGTTCATTGCTTCATTCAGTAGCACCACACCGATGCTCACGGCAATCAAAGGATCAATGACAGTCAATCCAGCTACTACTAGATCCGGCGGGCCAGATGCATAGGCGTTTTGAACGAACCAACCACCCAACAACCCTGCAGCAATCATGCTAACTAGTGCCAGCACGGTCAGACCATCAGTCAATAACTCGCCCTGGAAACTAATCAATCTATTGAAACCATCTTGATTGAAAAGTCTCTTGATAACCACTTTGGTCAGGGTTGCCACGAAGCCATAGAGGACACCTGCGCCAATAATGAAAGTCAATGGTTTGAACTTGCTTGCTCCGCTGAAGAATATGTAGCCCATGATGGCAATCAAAGTTATAGCCATGGCAAGAATCTGCATCAGTGCCGTGTCATCGATGACAGGCTCAACCGCAACTTCGTGAGCCATCACCACAAATGCACCGAGACCTCCAGTACAGAGCAAAATTGCCAAAACAGATCCTTGGTTCAACTTGGTCTTAGTGATTCTGGCATTCAAAACTGAAGTTATTACCAAAGCTGTGGCGCCAATTGGTTGCACCAAAATCAAAGGTGCTAGCAACAGTGCTGTGAACTGAAGAATCAGCGCTGCTATAGAGATGAAAAGTCCGGTAACCCACTGTGGATGTCTAATTAGATCAAGTAGTTGTTTCAGGTTCAGATGTGATCTACCTGATAGAGCAGCTTTCTTTTGGACCCCAACTGCACCATTCTGGAGTTGAGTACCGATAGCCAACGCCACTGCAGATAGCAGTGCAAGCGAAATAGCCAGTATCTTCAAAGCTTCCCCACTCCTTCGGTTCCTCATCTAAGCCTAGCGACCATGCTCCGATACGGGTTTAGGGTAAATTTATTAGGTGCCTATAAGACCAATCTGTATAACTGGTAACCCAGTCCTCCACACTAAAGCCCAAGACGTTACAGTCTTTGACGATTCCTTGCGCCAATTGGTTCAGGACATGTATGAAACCATGGATGAAGCCCCTGGTGTTGGCTTGGCTGCCCCCCAGATAGGTGTCAACCTTCGAATCTTCGTCTATGACTGGGATGCCGAGGATGGAACACCTCAACGAGGTGTAGTGATAAACCCCTCTCTAGAGATTTTCGACATCCCAGAAGGTGAAGCAGATTTGGATAGCGATTCAGAAGGCTGCCTTTCTGTGCCAGGTGAGCGCTTTCCTCTGATTAGAGCTGACAAAGCTATCTTGCGAGGTGTTGACCTAGAACAAAACCCTGTTCAGATTGAAGCCGAAGGGTGGTTCGCGAGAATCTTTCAGCATGAATTCGATCATCTAAACGGAACACTTTACGTTGATCGGTTAGTTGAACCGCACAAGAGCGAAAGCGAAAGAGTTATTGCAGAACGTGGCTGGGGTAAAGACGGTTTGACTTGGCTACCAGGGGAAGAAAAACTAGAGGGCTAAAGCTCCAAGACTGTGCATTTTTAGCAAGAGTTGTGACCGGGTGTCCAGCATCAGCAAATTTTGAACGTTTACCAGCGTATTGCGAACCTTCAACTTCGGCACTGACGCTGCAACTGCGATTTGGCTATCAGTCTTGAGTTCGCAAAAAGAACGCAGTACATTCGCTTCTTTCAGATCAAGTGAATCTAGAGCTACCGCTGCATTTTGATACTGGTCTTTACTAACCGTTAGGGAATCAATCAAAGGTAACAATTCACGGATAGCAAAGTCAGTATCTCTTTCCATACATTTAGATACCTTTGTCAGAAGCGATTCGAATCCATCGCTGATGAAAATACAGTCGACTGCGCCAGCTTCAATCGCAGTAAGTCGAAGTTGCGTATCACTGAATTGAGCCGCAACCAAAATCCTGCCTAGTTCAACAGCATCTATTCTGGCGAGGCCATGAAGAGCTTTGATGTATTCAAACGCTGAAACAGAATCCAGCCTCTGGTCGATTATCAGGAGGTCAAAATTTACTTCCAGTAACTCTTGTGGCTTTAGGCCAAATCCATCGCTGTCATAAATGACCTTCAGGTGTGACTGAGCTTCTAAGAGAGTCCTTCTAGATTTACGAAGGGAATCAGAGCCACCAAGAAGAGCAATACGAAGATCCGTTGCCAAACTAGTCCGCCTTGGTGTATTTGGCTATGTTTGGAAATGCCGCTGAGACAGTGAACCCAACGCCAGGTACTCTAACGAACTCGATGTTGCCCTCATAGAGAGAAGCACGTTCCTGCATTGAAACTAGCCCTGGACCAACAGGTCTTTCAACCAAAGCACGCTGGTCATCTTCCACTGTGTAACCGGAGAGTACCTGCTCTAAGCGTCGGGCATTTTCTTCACCGTTGTCCTTGATAACTACTTGCATAGCTCTTGCTTGCCACAAGAAGTCGATATCAACTGCTGTTCCATCCGGTGTGTGCCTGCGAATGTTCTCCAATGACTCGAACACAATTCTGTAGATGATCAACTCAGCACCATCAACTAATTCAAGCGCTTGACCGGTCTGTCTGAAGTTAACACCAAAGCCGAACTCTCGATATGAAACCATGAGCCCATTTAGATCACGTAGGCCTGGCAACGCCATTGACTTTTCTTTTTGCAAGCCTAGTAAGTCACTAAGTCTTCTTATCTCTGCATAAGATCTCTTTACGCCATCTAATAGAGATTCCAGAATCCGGGGAGCAACTGAAGGATCTGCCTTCGCCGAATAGATACCAGCTTCAGCTGAGGTCATTGTTGCGCTGACCTGTTCCAAAAGGAGGTCATTCACATCTCTTGCAATACCGAAACGGCGCTCCTGCTCGGCAAGAGATAGTTGAGTCGAGGCTATCTGACGCTCAAGAATTGCTCGGTCAAAATCAGTACCGACGTGAGTGATGCGAGTAATCAGCAAACGACCAATAAACCAAGCATTCGCATTGAAGGCAATCATCGCAATGAAGCCAGCTATTGCGATGGCTATCTTTGAATCCAAAGTTGGAAGTTCGATTCCGTAAATAGTTCCGCCAACTGGAAGATTGGCGACCACCCAAAAATAGGAAACAGATCCAAGAAGAGCATTTAGCGCATAACCAACTCGACGCTGAACTTTAGAACCAAAAGAAGCCAGGAGAAGAAGTCCCAAGCTTGCCGCGAGCTGAGCTGTCTGTGGTTCAAGACGCAAATAGATCGGAACAAAAAGCCCGATCGAAAAACAAGCTATTGATAACCAAGGGATTGCTCTAGCGAAGGCGATAGAACCGGTAAGTAAAACTGTTGCTGGCAAGGTCATAAGGCCTTGGAACATGACGTCTGTGCCGCCGAAAATTAGAAAACTTATCAGGGCAAGGAAAAGTGCTGGGAGCCACTTCTGGTCTCGAATCCAAAGAAACATTTTGTCTCCGTAAGGCGTTTCAGATGATGGCTCCCCGGCTTGGACTCGAACCAAGAACCTATCGGTTAACAGCCGATTGCTCTGCCAATTGAGCTACCGAGGAATGCTGCCTAAGCAACTTGAATACTTTATCAAAAACTTTGGATTACTGCTTGCCTTGCGGGATTAGTAACCAAGAACTGGGTCAACTAACCCTGCCCAGTCCCCTAAACCTTGGTATGCGGCCAGATTCTCTCTGATACGCAGCGAGAAGAGCCTAACCACTTGATCATTGGTATCTGCCGTGTGCGGCGTGATTATGACGTTCTTAGCGCTCCAGAGGCCATGTCCATCAGGAAGTGGCTCTGGGTCTGTTACATCAACTCCCGCTCCAGCTAAAAGATCTGTATTCAAGGCTGTTACTAGGTCATCAGTGACTATGACTGCACCTCGAGCTACGTTTACAAGGTATGCACTTGGCTTGAACTTGCCAAAGCGTTCAAGATCAAATAGCCCTGTAGTCTCAGCTGTTAAAGAACAAGCCAGGAAAACCCAATCTGCCTCAGGCAGGTATTGATCTAAATCAGCTAACTGAACCGTTCTGGTTGCCCCTGACATCTGCTCGGCCTTGTTTCTAACCACAGTTACCTGAGCCCTAAAAGGAGCAAGTTGTTTTAGTAATTCTTCAGTAATTCCACCAGCGCCAACAATCAGAACATTTGAATCGTATAGCGATGCAGCAAACTTTCTGCCCCAGGTCTGTGCTCTAACTCGCTCTGGAATAACTCGACCAAGGGCAAGAGCAAGAGTCAATGCATGCTCTGCTACTGGCTCTCGGTAAGAACCTTTAGCGCAAGCAAATCGAACCGGTGCTGAAAGCACTTCTTGAAATGCATCCACTCCTGCAAAAGGTAATTGCACAAACTCCAACTGAGGGTTCTCATTCAGTGTTCTAGTTAAACCTTTAGGGTCTGCATAATCGGTCCAAATCAGCGCACCAACTGTTTCATCCAACGGTGCTAGCGAACAACCAGAATCTAAGACTGCTTGTTCGTAAGCAGGAAAAGATTTGGGTGCGATGGTTACCTTAGTTTTGTCAACGCTCATCACAGTGCCCTAATCTGCTCTTCAAGAGCAACTAGTTGCAATTGCATCTGGTTATGCTCTTCGCCGTGAGTCTCTGTATTCAAAAGTGACAGGGCACTTAATAGTGCTGCTTTTTGTCTAGTTAGCAGTTTCTTCTGTGCGCTTGCGATAACAGAGGTTGCATATTCAAGAAGTTGCTCACTGGATGCAACTGGTAGCTCTTTACTGCCTAGTTGACGAACCAGATTGTGCAATACCTCAGGAGTTCTAGCACCAATCTGATTGAACCAGTCTGCTGTGTGTAAAGCATCGACGGATTGCGCTGCTGCAAGAGCAATAACAACATAAGCAGGAGTACCAAACATATGCTCAGAGATTTGAACTACTTGATTCGCTTGCCAAGCTCTAGGAACCTGAAGTAATACTGCAAGAACTTCCTGCTCCATGCGAGTATTTGGATCATTCAGATTCGGAGCTGGGAATTCAGGAGCGTCTTCTGCAACCGGTGGATCCCCTGGGTTTTGTTCAGGTGGAGTGTATGAAGATTCGCCTCGTCTTGAATTAGTAACTGCTTGTGCACGTAGCTTTGTTAGCTCTACTGAAAGCAATCTATTGATTTCATCGTTAGCCAGCTGAACTTTAGAAGCCAGCATGCGCACATACTCTTCTCTGGCTCCTAGTTCGGAAATCTTTGCTAGCACCGATACCGCTGCAGTTGCAGCTGATAACCTGCCTGGATATGAACTTAGGTCGTGACCTGAAATCTTTTGATCTATTGCAAACTCATAAATTGGTTTCTTGGTTGAAATCATCTCTTGGACAGCAGCATCACCTTTACTGATTCTTAGATCACAAGGGTCTAAGCCTTCAGGACCAACAGCAACAAAGGTAGAAGCAATGAACTTGCCTGAGGATTCAAATGCTCGCATTGCTGCTTTTTGACC
>CAILDA010000031.1 GCA_903832875.1 uncultured Micrococcales bacterium
GCTACGTTACGGATGTCATCTCTTGTTACTTGGGCCATTACTTGGGTCCTTTAGGGCGTAGTTCAGCGACTTACGAAATACGCTCGAACGCTTGGATTATTGGGCTTGAGAGCACGGTGTGCTTTAGCCTTACTGCTTAAAGTCTAACCGAGGCACCTGTAAAAGCGAGCCTCGGTTAGTAATGAAACTTTTATTGGCTATTTAGCTGCGCCAGCCATCAATTTCAGGCGCGCCTCACGACGCTTCTTCTGTTCCTTAGGGTCAGGAACTGGGACAGCAGCCAGCAGGCTCTTGGTGTATAGCTCTTGAGGCTTGTTCAAGATCTGGTCACGAGGGCCAACTTCAACAAGCTTTCCATACTGCATAACCGCAATACGGTGGGCCAAGATGTCAACAACACCGATGTCGTGGGTAATAAACAGGCAGGCGAACTTCAAAGAGTCTTGCAATTCCTGCAAGAGATCAAGGAAACGAGCCTGAACTGACACGTCAAGGGCTGAAGTTGGCTCATCCGCAATCAAAAGCTTTGGAGATAGCGCTAGAGCACGAGCAATACCAACACGCTGCTTCTGTCCACCAGACAGCTCGTGAGGGTAACGGTTACGGTATGAACGAGGAAGCTCAACAGAGTCAAGAAGATCTTCTACTCGCTTATCAAGTTCTTCTCCCCTAGCTTCCTTGGCCAAGAACAAAGGCTCACCGATGCTCTCACCAATAGGCAGACGTGGGTTCAAAGAAGAAGCCGGGTCCTGGAAGACGATACCGGTGTGTTTACGAATCGCACGAAGTTCCTTCATAGAAGCTCCGGCAATCTCTTCACCTAGAACCTTGATAGAACCACTGTGCACTGGAAGAAGACCAATACCGGCACGACCAACGGTGGTCTTACCTGAACCTGATTCACCAACCAAACCTAGAATTTCACCTGGCTGGATGCTGAATGAAACACCATCAACAGCGCGGAAGGCAGGAATACGCCCACGCTTTGGATACTCAATAACCAGATCGGTCACGTCAAGAACTGCAGCAGCCTTGATGTTCTCGCTCTCAAGCTGACGAACCTTGACGGAACCAAGCTTTGGAACAGAAGCCAAAAGTGACTTTGTGTATGGGTGCTGAGGACTGTTGAAGATCTTTTCAGAAGTGTTCTCTTCAACAGTTAGACCATCTTTCATAACCAAAATTCGGTCAGACAAGTCGGCAACAACACCCATGTCGTGAGTAATCAACAGAACAGCTGAGTTCAGCTTTTCCTTTAGGTTACGCATAAGGTCCAAGATTTCAGCCTGAACAGTTACGTCAAGGGCTGTTGTTGGCTCATCAGCAATCAAAAGTGCAGGGTCACAAGCCAAAGCCTGAGCAATCATCGCACGTTGGCGCTGACCACCAGAGAGTTGGTGAGGGTACTTGTCGAAAGCTTGCACAGGGTCCGGAAGCTCAACCATGGTCAACAATTCAATAGCGCGGTCTCTTGCTACAGAAGGGCCCATCTCAAAGTGGTTACGCAGAACTTCAACAATCTGGAAACCAACTGTGTAAACAGGGTTCAAAGCAGTCATCGGCTCCTGGAAAATGTAAGCAACCTCTTTACCGCGGAACTTACGAAGAACAGATTCTGGTTGGTTGAGCATCTCAACGCCTTTGACCTTGACGCTTCCTGCGGTTCTAGCGTTCGGCGCTAGTAGACCCATCAAACCCATTGCTGTGGTCGATTTACCGGAGCCAGACTCACCCACGATAGCAAGTACTTCACCAGCAGCTACCTCGAAGTTCATGTCGACTGCGGCTGGATACCAAACACCATCAACCCAAAACTCTACGTTGAAGTCCTCTACTTTTAGGATTGGATCTTTAGTTGCCATTTTGCTTATTTACCTTTCTCAACAAGTAAGTCACTATAAAAACTATTTTTCGGTGCGGTAGAATTTGGGTCATGGGCGACTACCTCTACAGAACAAGAAGTAACTGGTTTTACTTCATCGCTGTTCTTACCATCGGATTGATTGTTGCTGTTTCCTACTTGGCTGTAAACAGACCTTTTGATGCTCTGATCAGCGCTATGAACACTGCTGCTATCGCAGCAATCTTCTGGGTTTTCGTAGTTGGTCCAAAGATCATCTACACCGACAACCATATTGAAATCCATAACCCATTCAACATTGTTGTTATCGGTTGGCTCAAAGCTGAAGACTTCGTCACCAAATACTCTTTTACCGTGATTACCGGCAGCAAGAAGATTTCCGCATGGGCAGCTCCAGCCCCAGGTGCTATCAGCTCTCGAAGAATTCAAAGAACTGATTACCGAGGAACAGCACTGGAAAGCAGGCTTGTAGTTTCCTCCAGCGAGTCTTCCAAAGCTGAAAGCGGTGTTGCTTTCATTCTTGCCCTCAAGCACAAAGAAGCTGCTCTCACCAATGGAACGGCAAGCGAGAGCATGGAAACCAGACCAAACTGGCTTTCCATAGCTCTGGTTGTAGGAGGCACATTGGCACTCCTTAGCAACTTTATTCAATGACATTTCCTTTGGCTTTTTTCTTTACTAACGCTTGTTTACTGCGTCGCGAGTAGAGGTCTTTAGCAAGTAATCCTTGCGCTTGATCTGCCTGCGTTGACGTGGGTCGAAGGCGTCTCTTAGGCCATCACCGATGAAGTTAATGCTCAAAGCAATAACAACGATGATCACACCTGGCCACCAGAACAACCAAGGAGCATACAGGAACGCACCCTGGTTGATGCTAATAAGAGCACCTAGAGACACGTCAGGTGCCTGAACACCAAAGCCCAAGAAGGATAGACCAGTTTCTAAAAGAATCGAACCGGAAAGCAGCAGTGTGGTGGAAACGATGATAACTCCAACGCTGTTAGGCAGAATGTGCTTGAAGATTATTCTGCGGTTTGATGCCCCAGCGACACGTGCTGCATCTACGAATTCACGTTCACGTAATGACAAGAACTCTCCACGAACCAGACGCGTAAGTCCAGTCCACGAGAAGATACCCAAGAACACAGCGAGCGGAAATACTCCGAGGTTACCGAATTTGTAACCAATAACCGCTCCGATAAGGATTGAAGGAACAGTGATGACGAAGTCAGTGAAACGCATCATTACAGCATCAACGATTCCACCGAAGAAGCCTGACACAGAACCCATGACAGTGCCCAACAATCCACCAAGCAGACCAATGACGACCATAACCATCAGAGAGATTTCGGAACCACGCATAACTTGCGCAAAGTAGTCTCTGCCGTTAGCTTGCTGACCGAATGGGTGATCGGCTGTTGGGCAGCCAGTATTACAAGAACCTGGAGGAAGGATATCCTCGTGTGAGTATTTCCACCAACCCTTGATTGTGAAACGTGCGTCTCCGCTTCCAAGGTGAATACCTGAGGCCGAGTAAACAAAGATTGCGAAGAAAATCATGAAGATTAGACCAATCACAGCAGGCTTGTGTTGGAAGAACTTCTTTCTAATAATCTGACCTTGGCTTAGGCCAAGCGTTTCCATGCCCTGCGCGCCAGTCTCGTTATTTTCAGCTGCAGCAGAAGATTTCTTTTTTCTAAAGTTGATCGCCATTTTGGGTGTTCTACTTTCTTATTCTGATTCGAGGGTCAAGAGCGGAATAAATCAAGTCCGCCGCTAAAGTCGCCATAACTGCAAGGAAGGCCGAGATGCTAAAGGTACCCATTAAGAGGTTCAAGTCTTGTTGGGTGATTGCATCGTTCGCCAAGCTACCCATACCACGCCAGCCGAACACTCTCTCGGTAATAATTGCTCCACCGATGATTCCGGCGATGTCATAAGCAACAAGCGTGGTAAGAGGAATCATCGAGTTTCTCAAAGCATGACGGAGGATAACTTCACGCTCAGGCATACCCTTTGCTCTAGCGGTACGGATGTAGTCCATGCTGAGCACTTCAAGAATCGATGATCTTGAGTAACGCAAGTAACCAGCAAAAGAGATAAGTGTCAGCGCGGTAGTTGGCAGGATTAGGTGAGTAAGAAGGTCTAGGTTGATCACCCAAAAATCGTTAGTCACCATCGCAAGGTTGTGAGTACCGTCGGTCTGAATTGGCTTACCGTCCGAAAGGGTATAGTAAGGAGCCCAGGCCTGCATGAACTTGTCCCCTACGGTGAACATGCTGACAAAGAAACCAGAGAGCATCGCAGAGCGAATAATTGGGCCTCTATCGATAGTGCTGAAGAAGTAGCCGATGAAGAAGCTCATTGAGAGCATCAAGAGCGCAAATCCAATGAGAATTGCATAGTTTCCACTCTCATTAACCAAAACTCCGAATGGGTAGTAGAAAGCAACTCCAACACCAACAGATACTAGACCTGCCCATAGCGCTTTTTTGTTCCCTAAACCAGCAAGCACATTAGTAAGCCCGATAGAAGTTAACGCTGCAAGAACAGCAACTCCAAAAATTCCAAGACCAGGGAAACGGAACCAGTTTGTGGCGCTAGCTAAAGCCAGCAAGACAGCAAGCACCACAAATGTTGCAGCCCAAATGATCTGAACTTTTCTTCTCGTGCCGCCGACGAACCCAGTAATGATAAATGCGAGTACTGCCGAGGTTCCTAAGTTAACCCAAATATCTATTTGGGGTTTTTCTAGGAAGGCGTTGAACTGAATACCCATGTATTCCTTCAACATAACTGCAACCCAGAAAATTGGAAGAGAGAACAAGAAGAATGAAAGGAATGTAAGCGAGTAATCAAGTCTTGAGTACTGTCTAATCGCACTAATTACACCAAAGGTAATTCCTAGAACAATGGCCAAAATTGTGGCAGTAGTGACCAGGCGAAGTGTCACTGGGATTGCATCGGCAATCAGGTTAATGACTGGGATACGCCCCTCTACTGAAAAACCGAAGTCAGCTTTGCCGACGAAAACTCCAAGAATGTTCTTTACCCAAATGAAGTATCGCGCTGGCGCAGGAACATCTAACTGATAGGTGTAAATTAGTTCCGCAATGATGGACTCTTTTTTAGGGTCTGTTGATTCTCTCCAAGCCGCAAGCGGATCGCCTGATAATGCAGCCAAGTTGTAGGTCAAAAATGTTGAGCCAAAAAGAATTAGCAGTGCTGTAGATATTCTTCGACTAATGTATGCAAACACGAGGGAGTCTCTCTTTTCTATAGCTTAGATTTCCTTATTCACCCTACTATATAGGCCTCGAATTTTTGGCTCAGGAGTGCTGTCGTTACATTACGATTGAGGGCTTAAATGGTTATCGGTGGCACCTCTTTCGAGATGCCACCGATAACTGTTAGCTGTGTTCTAATCACACACTTCTCAGTGGGTTATTAGAAGGATAGCTGCCAAGGGTTCCATGTTACGTTTGGAGCCAATGGGCTAGGTAGAACGTTCTTTACATCGCTGTTCCACGCAGAAGCGCCTGGCCACTGGTACATAGGCAATGTGTAGTAGTTCGACCATAGACGCTTTTCAGCGTTGATCTTTGTGGTGATTAGGCCGGTTGTTGACTGCAACTGTTCGAACTGCGCTAGCAATCCGTCAAGTGTTGGGTCATTCCAACCAGAGCTGTTGTTTCCACCATCTGATTCGTACTGAGGGTTAGTTCCAGTCTGTGATAGACCAGTCTTTACCCAAGCGAATTCTGCTGCGTCGAAGAAGTTACAGTCAAGTAGTCCTCCACCGCTCCAGTCACCGCGTTCGTAGTGCTTAACCTTGATACCGGCTTTAGCACCTTCAGTAATCATCAAGCTAGCGTTGTCTACACGGCTCGCGCGAGGGCTAGTTAGCAGACGAACAGTGAAGCTGTTGCTTCCAGCTGCTGCATTTGAGTAGTGCTTCTTCACAAGAGCAAGTGCCATCGCTACGCGAGTTGCTTGGTCCTTCTTGAAGTCAGATACGTAAACGCTTGAGCCAGCAACAACCTTTGAGTAGTCGCCTTCAGTTGTCAATGAGAACAAGCTGTCAAGGGTAGGTGAGGTACCGGAGAAACCGGTGTCGAATACCTTACCAATGTAGTTGTTCGCAATTGTCTGACGAGGAACGATCAGCATGAATGCCTTACGTAGGTCCTTAGCCTTCTGGCCATCTCCCAAGAAAGGTCCAGCATATGGAGCGTCACAGTTAACCTGGTCTCCATTGTCATCATTCAGACCTTGAGGAAGCGGGTCGCTACCGTTTTCACCCAATGGGTAAATGGAGTTTCCGGTTCTTAGGTCAAGGTGCTCGTAAGTCAAGACAGAACCCTTGTATGGAGTTACGCCTGGACTGGAGCTAACAATTGCCCAGAAAGTAGATGAAGCTGCACCAGAGTAAATATCTATAGTTCCAGCCTTGATAGCCTGACCAACAGCAGCGTCGTCAACTTCTGGAGAGAACTTAAAGATAAGTTTTTCTACAGTTCCTGTTGTCTTAGGAGCTCCACCAATGTTGCCATTTGGGTTCTTTACAAGAACACAGTTGGAGTTAGTTTCACATGTCTTAATGATGAATGGACCATTTGAGATCAATAGAAGCGGGTTGGTTGAAGCTGTAACAGTTGTGATGTTCCAAGAGTTTGACCACTTGGCTGCCATCTTTGACATAAGTGAACGAGCATCTTCACGTGCGCTTAGCTCATCTTCATAGTCAGGGTCGTTAGTTGCTGGCAATGTTGCGAATGAGCCAAAGTAAGCTTCTTCGAACAATGACTTGTAAGACGCGTTAGTACGTGCAGTCTGGAAAGTCTTCTTACCCTTTGCAATACCAACTAGAGCGTGAACTGCGCCTGGACCAGGACCGAATACTTGCCAGTCTGGCTGGAATGCGTCATAGCTAACAGTAACTGAGAAGTTGTCATCGCTTAGGTCGAATGATTCCGCACGAGTGTGGTCATCATAAGCGCCCATGTAACCTGCAGAGTTAAACTTAGAAGTCTTCGCCTTAGGGCTACCTAGACCAGCTCGTACTGAGTAGTCAGAGCTAGAAATAGCGTGGCTTAGAAGAAGATCCTGAGCAGTGATCAAAGTACCATCTGAGTACTTTAGACCCTTCTTAACTGTGTAAATCACCTTGAAACAGCCGAACTGTGCGTCAAGTACAGCCTTATCCGCAGTTGAAGGTGAGTTACATGTGTTTTTAGCAATCTTGAAAGTTCCAAAGGCAGTGTTTCTAACCAGCTGCGCCTTGTTGTTGTAATAGGTGAAACCTGCTCCAGTTGGACTTAGTACGTCCGAGTTGGTTAGCACGTTCTTACCCACAACAGCAGAGTTAAGACCTGAAAGGCTGTTGCTCTCCTGAACGATCACGGTTTTGTTTGACGCAGATGCGTTCGCCGGAGCAAGGCTTAGCCCTGTGATTCCGAGAACAGAAACCGCGACAAGAGCAAAGCCCTTAATCATGTTTTTCTTCATTGTGTCTCCTTGTTAATGGAGGAACATACGTCTCGAAAATAGACTTTTCGACCCACACGTTCCTTGGGTAATAGAACTCTACAACTAATAACCGCCATCAGATAGGGGGTAATGCCCAAATCGTTACATTTCATTACTTAACCCAAAAGTCCTATAAATAAGGCCTTTTGGGCTGATGACTAGACCTTCGTGCTACTGTTATCGAGCGTTCGAAAGAACGCCTTTGTTGTGACAGGGGAAACCGGTGAAAATCCGGTGCTGACCCGCAACCGTGAGTCCTTTTGGATAAGTCGGAATGCCTGCCAAAACGAGGACTCTAAATAAAACCGTCGAGGTCTACGGGTGGAGTCGAGTAGGGCATTACTCGTCGTCGCACTTGGATCGCAAGCCAAAAGGATATTGCGTTGTCAAAGTCAATAAGAAAAATTCGTCCAGCTATAACAATCGTATTGAGTGCACTGCTAATAATGGGTCTGAGCGCTTGCTCAAGTAATGGGTATGGAAGTGACCTTCAACCTAAAACAAGCTCGTTCTTAGCAAAATCTTTCAAATTCGGTAAATATGTTGCTCCTTACCAAACACCAGTGGCAGATGTTGGTGCAACTATGGAAGCCATGATCCAACTCATTGGAGTCGGATACGATTCTGAAAAACAATCAAAAGCCATCGAATGGTTAACAACAAACACAGACCTTATTAATACATCTGGTTTACGTGGAGAGTATCTATTCGCCGCTCACGCACTTGGTTTTGAAAGCAAACCATCTGTAGCGAAAGCTCTAACAGATCTAAAAGCAGCAATAGATTCAAAAGGTGAAATTGCTGAAACTAACAACTTCTCTTATGCATGGGTGATTCTGGGTCTTTCTGCTGCCGGTGAAGAATCTCAAGCAAATCTTGTTGCGATGAATCTGGTTAATAAAGCAGAAGGAACTGGCGGCTACAGGTATTCAACCGGAAGCCCAGCTGTAAGTGATACTGCTGACGTTACTGGATTCGCAATTATTGCTTTGAAAGCCACCGAAGGTTTTGGAAGTAGCCAGGATGAAGCTGGGAAAACTTTTACAATTTCCAAAGCTAAGAATTGGCTAACCGATTACACAATTGAACAGAACCACTGGATGGGTTACGGTGACCTAGATGTCAGCGGAACCGCTTACGGAACTATGGCACTTAATTCAATTGGTGTTGACACCAAGGAATACATCAAGTGGCTGCAAGGAAGAATCAACCCAACCGACTCTGGTGTTGTTGCACCTTGGAGTGAACCAGACTCAGATCTATTCAGCACTTTGCAATCAATACTTCCGCTGTCAAACCTGAGTTTCATAGACATCCTGAATCACATAAAAAACTAATCAGATGCGTCTTTTTGTAAGGCTCAGCTTAGTTGGGCTAATTTTGCTTGTTTCCTTAGGGTTCTGGATTAATTCCACGAGCCCTAAAGAAACAACGAAGTTAACTCCAGTTACCACTTCGGGTTTATGCGAAGGAGATGGCGTTTCCATAGTCATCGACTTTGGCACAGGAAGCCAAGAAACAGCCATTGAGAAATGCGTAGAGAACTTCACTGGCAACTCTTGGAACATGATGGCCGCAGCTGGCATAAAGGTCGAAGGAACTAGTAAGTATCCAGTTGGATTTGTGTGCCGTATCAATGGTGTGCCAGATAAGTCTCAAGAAAGATGTATCGAAACTCCTGGTATCGATAACGGCACCTGGGCATTCTATTTAGCTGACTCAGGTAAATGGGAATACAGCGCTTTCGGTGCAAGCTCACATAAAACTAAGTGTGGAACTTCTGAGGGTTGGCGTTTTCTCTTGCCAGGGGAACTCACAACAACAGTTCCAAGAACAACACCTGTGAATCACAATTGTGAAAAATAGTTTGCTCTCTGTTGCAAGGACTCATCCTGCATCCTGGTGGATGCTGGGCTTAGCTTTTGCTATCTCAGCATCGCTTACAGTCAACCCTCTAACGCTTTCTGTTTTAGGTGCACTGAGCATGCTGTTTGTCCTTGCCTTCAGAGATCAATCTCCTTGGTCAAGATCAGTTGTTTTCTATATTCGGCTAGCTGGAATAGTCATTGCTATCCGACTGCTGTTTCGTATCATCTTCAACTTAGAGTCAGATCCTGCAAACCCTCTCCTAGTGCTACCTGAAGTTAATTTAGGTTTAGGTGACTTGGTCACAATGCATCTGTTTGGTTCTATCTCAGCAGAGTCATTGCAAGCAGCGCTTACTGATGGGTTAAGACTTGCTGCAATCATCTTGGCTATTGGAATGGCCAACTCTTTGGCTAATCCGATGAAATTGCTCAAGACAACTCCTGGTGCGCTGTATGAGATTGCAACAGCAATCTCAATTGCAATCAACCTTGCCCCACAACTCATAGCTAGCCTCAACCGAGTTAGAAGAGCTAGAGGTTTACGAGGTCAATCTAAAGGCATTAAAGCTTTACCTGGTTTAGTTATTCCAGTACTAGAAGACACCATAGATCAATCAATGACTTTAGCTGCGAGCATGTCTGCTCGCGGTTTTGGACGTAAAGGAACTCAGAGTAAAGCTAGGCTAACCCTCACTCGCTTTACTGGCTTAGCAGGTCTTGTGCTCATCGCCGTTGGTGCATTCTTGTTGATCTTGTCCCCTACTAATCAGGTTCTAGATTTATCGATTACTGTAGCTGGATTGCTAAGCACCGTTATCTATATAAAGATGTCTGCACTGGGCTCACTAAGAACTAGATACCTGGTGCAAAAGTTTAGAACCGGTGACTATGCCATTTATCTAATTGCCGCACTGTTGCTGGCTTTAGCTTTTAGCGGGGTGTTGAACTTTTGATCACCCTAAAAGACCTTTCATTTAGTTATCTAAAACCCAATGGCGAACCAGTAACTGAGACACCTCAGTTGCACAGGGTGAACTTACACATAGCCAAGGGCGAGTTTGTCTTGGTTTGTGGCCCAACCGGTAGCGGTAAGTCAACACTTCTGAAAGCACTCAACGGGTTAGCACCTAGCTTTACCGGTGGGCAACTAACCGGTGCAATCTATATAGATGGTGAAGACCTGACCGGCAAAGAACCGCATGACTTCGCTCATCTGGTTGGCTATGTGAATCAACAGCCTGAAGGCTTCTTCGTCACAGATACCGTGATTGATGAAATTGTCTATGGTTCAGAACAACTTGGCATGCCAGTAAAAGACATCGCCACTCGCATCAAACCAATCGTCTCAGTTTTGAAGATAGAACATTTACTTGAAAGACCTTTGAGTTCCCTCTCCGGTGGTGAACAGCAAAGAGTTGCCATCGCATCTGCCTTAGTCGCAGGTCAAAAAGTTCTTCTACTGGATGAACCAACATCTGCCCTAGATCTTGCTGGAGCAGTTGAAGTGCTTAAGGTATTGAAAAATCTAGTGAAAGATTTTGGCATCACAATACTTTTAGCTGAGCATCGAATCAGCAGAGTTATTGCTGAAGTGGATTCTGTCTTAGTCGTGCATGGTGATGGCAGCGTGACAAAGGGTGAGCCAACCAAACAATTCAATGATGACCGATTCGCTCCCCCGATTATTCAACTCGGCGTCAAACTTGGCTGGAACCCCCTAGCAATTTCAGCCGAAGAAGCAGCTGAACTTTGGACTACTAAAAACCATAGTTTTGAACCCAAGGAAGTTTCACCTGCCGGTGAACCTATCGTTTCTGCCAAAAACCTAAGCGTTAATTACGGAAGCCTAACCGCAGTTGCACCAACTGACCTTGATTTCTTTGGCAATCAGATAACTGCAATCATGGGTGAAAACGGTTCAGGCAAAACCAGTTTGTGTTGGGCTATTCAAGGTCTTGGTAACCGCAGTTCTGGTTCTGTATTACTAAATGGCTCAGATACCGCAGAGCTAGCAAAAGCCACCAGGTTAGATCAGGTTGCCATGATTCCTCAGCGCGCTGCAGATTTACTTTTCCTTCATAGCCTGGGTGAAGAATTACATGAATCAGATGTCTTTGCTGAGGTAGCAGAAGGCACCACCGCTGCCCTGTTTCAAAAGTTAGCCGGCAGGATAGATCCTTCGATTCATCCAAGAGATTTATCTGCCGGTCAACAGTTGGCAGCGGTGCTCAGCATCCAGCTTGCCAAGCAAGCTAAGGTTCTGATCCTCGATGAACCAACCAGAGGTTTGGATTACTCAGCCAAACGAGCCCTTGCCAAGGCATTGCAGCAACTGAAAAGTCCTGACCGAGCCATACTTTTGGCAACCCATGACATTGAGTTCATTGCAGAGGTTTCTGACCGAGTGATTCGACTTGAGTCAGGAAAGGTTGTCAGCGATGCCTCTCCACTTACCGAATTGGCATGGCCATCACCTTTTGCGTCTCAGATAGCTCAGATAACCAGAACACCAGAATTGATAAGCATCGGCCAGGTGATCAAGTGAACTCTCTGATTTCTAAACTCAGCATCGCTATTGCAGGTGTTGCCAGTCTTCTAATGTTCAGCTGGCCGCTATTCATCACCAGCAACATTTCAACAGAAGCAACAACAGCTCAAACAGTGTTCATCCTTTTGATGCCGCTAACCCTGGTAATCGTGCTAATTGAATTTGCCACCGGAGACATTAGCTCTAAGCATCTAGCTCTTCTTGGTGTGCTTATTGCCCTGAATGCAGTAATCCGTTTACTAGGAGCAGGAACTGCAGGTATTGAAACAGCCTTCTTCCTAGTAATACTCGGTGCATACGTTTTTGGCAGTGGCTTTGGTTTCATTCTTGGAGCAGGATCTATTTTTGTGTCAGCTCTACTAACCGGTGGTATTGGACCTTGGCTACCATTCCAAATGATGGGGGCAGCTCTTATAGGTTTAGGTGCAGGACTAATTCCTCATGCAACTAAGAAGTGGTTAGTAAAACTAAACCTGATCGTTTATGCAGTTATCGCTAGTTTTACTTATGGTGCGCTTATGACTTTATGGAACTGGCCATACCTGGCTGGAACTGGAACACAGATTAGTTATGTTGCAGGTGCCCCAATAATCGATAACCTAACCAGATTCCTGAAATACGAAATAATCACCGGTGGCTTGGTCTGGGATACCGGAAGAGCAATAACAACTTCTCTTCTTATCCTCTTAACTGGCTCAGCCCTGATCGCAACTCTTAGTAGAGCTGCAACCAGGGCTGGCGTTGGTAGAAAACTTTAGACAGTTGGGTAAATAGCCAACAGCACAGTTGCAAGAACTGTTACCGCTAGCAGCATCAAACCACTCTTATAGGTGTATTTGAATTCCTTACGGACAATGTGCACTAGATTCGCTAAGACCATGATTGTTGCAAGTCCCGCAGCTGCTGCAATTCCTAGAGGCAAAGCCCAGTTGAACTTAAACACGGTCACTGCAACCGGAGCCAAGATCACTCCAAGCCCACCAAGGAGTTCAGCCAAACCAATGAACTTCGCAGTTCCCTTAGGAGCAGATTTAACCCAGCCCCAGCCACGCTCAATGAGCTTCTCATCTGAGGTGCGAAGTTTGTCAATGCCAGCTTTGGTAAATGCATAAGAAGTAAATCCAGCAACTACTAGGGTTGCGATGATGATTGCGATGTTCATTAGAACCTTTCAAATTCTTGTTTTGTTTGTGAGTCAGGTTTAGACTCGTATTAGTAAAGCACCACTTGACTAGATTAGTCAAGTCCCCCTTTACTAATCTAGCCTCGAAAGGAAAAGGTTCCCATGGAAGTCAAGATTCATGCTGAACGCACCCAAGACGGCTGGATAGCAGAAGTTCCAGGCCCTAATGGTTTCTCGGTAAGCGCTAGAAGACTCGACCAGTGCAAAGACATGGTTGTTGAACGCATCAAAACCCTTGAAGAACAAAAAGGCAACTCCGAAATCTGCGAAGTAGTTATAAAAGTTGAAGCAGAGCTACCTGGCATTATCTGTGATCTTGAAGCAGCCAAAGTAAAGATGTTAGAAGCACAAAAACTTCAAGATGAAGCTTCAGCTGAAATCAGAGCAGTAGTTAGCCGGATGCGTGATGAAGGTCTAACCATGAGAGACATTGCAGTCTTACTCGGTGTCTCCCCGCAACGTGTTGCTCAACTTATTGGCTAGTTAAAAAGAAATTGGCGGCCACCGAAGTGACCGCCAACTCGTCAATAACTATTACTGGTTTGTAAGCGCAGGAATGATCGCTCCTGAGAATACCTGCCAAGCAAGAAGTGACTTCGCTACAAAGCTAAGTGTGATGTATACACGCTCACCGAATAGGTAGTCCTTCCACTTGCCAACCTGGCGATACTGCAAGGCCTGGTTGATACCAAATGTGTTGAAGGCAATAAAGATTGTCACGATAATTCCGATGACGAAACCAGGGATCTGGTTGTCTCCTTCGTAACCAGGACGGAATGCTGAAATACCGATGATGATCCAAGGAACAATACCGGTCATACAACCCATAATGAAAGGCAGAGCCTTACCGTTACCTGGCTTCTCATACTTCTCCTGCAATGCACCAAAGAGAATCATGCTTGCGTTAACTGCGAATACCGCAATCAAACCTGCGAAGTCAGTGAAACCGTTTAGCAGCATGATTGCTGTGATCATGATTGAAGAAGATAGCGCGTACTCAGCCCAACGGAAGTAGTTGTGTGTGTTAGCAAGACCTGCGAAGTAACGCTTCTTGAAGAATGGCGAAATAATCGCGAAGTGGAAGATAGCTGATAGCAATAGGAACGCAATGATTGCTCCACCTAGGTTGATGGTAAACAACACAACGTGCTGTGGACCAGGCCATCTTGAGTCTGGGCCTGGTTCGAATCCTGGAGGACCCTGCATCCAGTCAGCTGTTACAGGGAAGTAACCCTGAACCTTTATCTGAACAAGGATAGAAGTAAGTGAGATTGCTGAAAGCAGGTGCAATAGACCTGCGATGAAGTTGTAACGAGTTAAGCCTTTTTCGCTTGTCTTATTGGCAAGCTTTTGTGTTTTATCTTTAGCCATGGTTAGTACCTTTCTTGAAACGTTGTTTTTAGCCTATTAGCACTTAAGTGCAAAAACCCGCAGGCCAATAGGCATGCAGGTTAATACATTGGTGGAGATGGGGGGAATCGAACCCCCGTCCATGACATCGAAACGAACTCTTCTACGGGCGTAGCTTCACTAGTGATTTTCTCGGCTGCGGTTTTTGCATGAAGCAACTAAACCGACCAGCCCAGCCTGAGTTAAAGTCCCATGTAGCCCTAAGGCATAACTACACAGCGAGATTTCTAGATGACGCTAGTACCCAACACGAAATCTAATGTTGGACTAACGGACTTCGAGGTAGCGGCTATTAAGCAGCTAGGCCGAAGTCAGTGCTTTTAGATTTAGCACCTATATTTTGCAGCGAACATTTACGTGTTGACGCTACATTCACGGCCCGCTTCTTTTCGTATCAAGAAGCCTTGTCGAAACCGATCATCCCCATATTGAATTACCAAAACCCTTGGTAGGGCTAGATAACTATAAAGCTATCTAGTGACATAAACCAGAGTTATCTCAGGATTATTCCTGAATTACCAGTCTTTTCCTTTAGTTGACATGGCTCTGTCAGATTCGCGCTTATCTTGCTGCTCTTTTAGAGTCTGACGCTTGTCATATTCGCGCTTACCTTTAGCAAGGGCTAGCTCAACCTTTGCTTTGCCGTCTTTGAAGTAAAGAGATAGAGGAATCAGGGTGAAACCCGACTCTTTGATCTTGCCGGAGAGCTTATATATCTCTGAGCGGTGCATCAAAAGCTTGCGCTTTCTTCTGGTGCTGTGGTTATTCCAGGTGCCCTGAAGGTATTCAGGGATATGCACGTTCTCTAACCATGCTTCGCCATTTTCAACACTGGCAAAGCCATCAACAAGGCTTGCTCTTCCAGCTCGAAGAGACTTTACCTCTGTTCCGGTTAGGACAAGTCCAGCCTCGAACACTTCTTCAATGTGATAGTCGTGTCGGGCTTTACGATTGGTGGCAACAACCTTCTGGCCACTTTCTCTAGGCACTTTGAGCTCCTGGATAGAAATACCTGTCTTGTTTATCAAGACAGCCAATCAGTCTAACTCTTAGACGCGTAAATATCTTCTTATCGAAGAAGCTGCAGCTACTGCAGCTAGTCCCGCACCAACTAGAACAAGCCCAGGTAACAGGGCCAGAGCATCTGGGATGCCAACAAAACTGGTGAAAGGAAGCGACTCGGCTAAGAAGCCTTGAACGAAGAATTGAACAATTGCGAAGATTGCTCCCCCAGCTAAAAGGCTTCCGATTACTCCAGCAACCACACCTTCCAGGATGAAAGGTAGCTGGATATAGAAGTTACTTGCACCAACTAATCGCATGATTCCGATCTCTCTTCTGCGCATAACAGCAGAGAGCCTGATCGTGGTTGAGATTAGCAATACTGCTGAGAACAGCATTAGGCCAGCAATAGAGATGGCAGCCAGGCTGGCAATGTTTAGCATGCTGAAGATTTGATCTAGGTAAGTTCTTTGGTCTTTGACTTCTTCAATACCGGATAAACCATTGAAGCTTTCAATGATGATTGGTGCCTGATTTGAGTCCTTCAGGTTAATCCAGAAGGTTTCATTCAATTGAGCAGGAGTCACATACTTGGCAACAGCATTGTCTTTGAATTCCTTTTGGAAGGTTTTATAAGCCTGCTGGTGATTCTCGAAGTAATACTTATCGATGTATGGAGCAAGGGTTGTTGATTCAAGACGTTCTTTAACAGTGTTCTGAACATCTTTACTAGCTTCACCCTGCGGACAGATATCTTGCGGTGATGTCTTAGTGCAGAGATAAACAGCAACCTGAGCCTTGTCATACCAATAGGTCTTCATGGAACTGATTTGCTGTTGCAATAAACCAGCTGTTCCAACAAAGGTAAGAGATATAAAGGTAACCAGAATTACCGAGATAACCATGCTCAGGTTTCGCTTGATAGCGATACCCATTTCACTAAAGACAAAACTAAATCTCATCGTTCCAGTCCATAACCTGAACTGCGTTCATCTCTAATGATCTTGCCTTGGCTTAGTTCAACAACACGCTTACGACCGCGATCAACAATGCCTCTATCGTGGGTAGCCATGACAATGGTTGTTCCAGCTAGGTTGATCCGATCAAGCAAAGCCATGATGCCTTCACTGGTAGCTGGATCTAGGTTTCCGGTTGGCTCATCAGCAAGCAAAATTGCGGGCTTATTAACAATTGCTCTAGCTAGTGCAATTCTTTGCTGTTCACCACCGGATAGTTCACTAGGTAGTGAGTTTGCTTTATCCTCTAAACCAACTAAACGTAAAACTTCAGGAACAGCTTCAGTAATAAACCCTGCTGATTTACCAATTACTTCAAGACTGAAAGCAACATTCTGAGCTGCTGTCTTATTAGGAAGTAGTCGGAAATCTTGAAAGACCACACCTAGTTTTCTTCTAAAGTGAGGAACCCTGCGGTTAGGAATACCAACCAGGTTCTCCCCTAAAACATGGATGCTTCCTGAAGTTGGTAAATCTTCTCTCAAGATCATTCGCATCAAAGACGACTTACCTGAACCAGAGGCACCGACTAGAAAGACAAACTCACCTTTATCTATCTCAAGGGATATTTCATCAAGAGCCGCTCGAGGAGCACCTCGATACGCTTTGGTCACCTGGGAGATAGAAATCATTAGGTTTTTAGCCTAAATTGCCTTGAGGCTATCAAGCCTTAGATGTGGTGTGTGTCTGTCTAATTACTAGGGGTTTTACGCCATCTGATGCCAGCAGCGATAAATCCGGATAGATCGCCATCAAAGACAGCATCAGGGTTATTCACTTCAAAGTTTGTTCTAAGGTCCTTCACCATTTGATATGGGGCTAAGACATAGGAGCGCATCTGATCTCCCCAAGAAGCGGTTGCATCCCCTGCTAACTGCTTCTTGGTGGCTTCTTCTTCTGTTCTTCTAAGTTCTAGCAATCTTGATTGCAGCACTCTCATGGCAGCTGCTTTATTTTGCAACTGAGACTTCTCGTTCTGACAGGAAACAACAGTTCCAGTTGGTAAGTGAGTAATACGAACAGCAGAGTCAGTTGTGTTTACCGATTGACCACCAGGACCAGAAGACCTAAAGACATCGATGCGAATGTCATTTTCAGGAATATCAACAACATCGGTCTGTTCAATTAGTGGAACGACTTCAACAGCTGCAAAGCTGGTCTGTCGCTTACCAGCAGCATTGAAAGGACTCATGCGAACAAGTCGGTGAGTTCCGGCTTCAACTGATAATTGTCCGTATGCATAAGGAGCATCTATTTCAAATGTGGCTGACTTTATACCAGCACCTTCAGCAAAAGAAATGTCCAGCACTTGGGAAGGCCAACTCTGCTTCTCTGAGAAACGCAAATACATCCGCATTAACATTTCAGCAAAGTCAGTGGCATCATCGCCGCCTGCACCAGATCTAATGGTGATGATGGCAGCTCTTGAGTCATACTCACCATTGAGAAGCGTCAGAACTTCTTGTTCGGCAACTAGTTTCTTCAAGTTTGCTAACTCTGCAGTTGCCTCATTAGCTGCTGATTTATCGGATTCACTATTAGCCAGTGAGATGAGTACCTCTAGGTCATCTAGACGACTGGCTATTTCATTGATTCTGTTTATTTGAGCTTGCTTACGAGATAGCGCGCTGGTTACCTTTTGAGCAGATTCAGGGTTATCCCAGAGTGTTGGCTCTTGAGCTTCAATTTTTAATTGAGCTATCTCTTTTTCTAATTTGGGTAGGTCTGATACCTCGGCAATGGTGGCAAAGGTGCCACGTATTTGCCTGATTTCGGCAGATAAATCAAGGTCAGACATGCTCTCTAGTCTAAGCGTGGCCAGAAGTCTGAGAACGGAGGACAGAATCTTCGCAGTAAGGCTAACTACAATGCAACTATGAGTGCAAGTGCGGGCAGATTCAAAATACTTATCGGAGTGTTAGCGCTAGCTCTAACATCTTCATTAGGTGGCTTCACCCTGATCACTCCTAGCAATGCTGCAATTAGCCAGCCCAGCTATGACCTAATAACCCATGTCCCTGTTGCTGCTTTGCCGGTTGATGCATCCATTAGGATATCTTCTGCTACTAACCCAAGCTCAGTTATCGCAACATCAAGACTGGTGGCCCTTGATAACTATGGCTGGTGGGGTATCACTAAAGTACCTGCCGGTGCAGGTTCAGTATGTTTCGCAGCAACTGGTATCCCTAAGAGCGCTACCTGTGTTGACCCAGTTATTAGTCATGAAGTCTGGCTAGACGCTAATGGCGTTCCAGCGCTGACTAGAGTCCAAGCAGCTAAGAACATCAAGGTGCATCTATCCACAACGAATAAGACCTCAAGATTCGCAGTAGTCACAATTGATGGTGTTTCAACCAGTCAACCTTTTGTGAAAGTCGGCACAACAGATTTTGTTGCCACTATTCCAGTAGCTGCAACCACCACTAAATATCAAATCAAGACTCAAAACACTAAGAGCAAAAAACTTTACGATGACTTCACTCCAGTCGAAGGCGATGCCTCGAAGCTCTCAGATATTTATCTAAACAACGGAATGGGCACAATCTATTCAAGCGTGGCCGCTAGATCTAACTTGGTTCTAATTCACTACCATCGCGATGACAAGATTTATAAGAGCTGGGGATTACACACTTGGTTTAGTGATTCATTTGGTGGAGCGATGACCCCAACAACTTGGATCAGGCCGAAGACTCCGATTAGTTCAACACCAAGTACTTGGGGTATAACCTTTAGCGTTCCGCTTGCATCATTTAGTTCAAAACTTCCTTACCTAATTCACAAAGGTCAATTGAAGGATCCTGCTATCGGAGACCAGTTCGTTGACTTAGACAAAATGGGTAACGAAATCTGGATTGAATCAGGCAAAGTCGATGTTGATGGCAATCTGATAATTGCAAGACCGCAGCAACCAGGAACCGAAACAGTTGTCGAAGAACTTACCCCTGAGCAAGCCATTGCTTTAGCTGGAGACTCATCGAGATCATCATTAGCTTCTGACAGCATCTACTTTGTGATGACCGATAGATACAAGAACGGTAACTCCGCTAATGACAACGGAGGTATTAATTCAACGAATCGAAACTCAACCGGTTACTCACCTACTGATATCAGTTGGTCCCACGGTGGAGACCTAGCTGGTCTTAGTGATGGCTGTAATCGCAACGATGGTACTGGCGAGGGCCTCCCTCGAATCAAGAACATGGGCTTTGGTGCAGTCTGGATTACCCCGCCGTTCAAGCAGAACTTCGTCCAGGGACAATCTGCTTCATATCACGGCTACTGGATAAATGACTTCACCACCATCGATCCACACTGGGGCACTAATGCTGAGTTCAAGTCTTTTGTTGACTGTGCTCACCGCTTGGGCATGAAGGTCATAGTCGATATCGTGATGAACCACACAGGAGACGTAATCACCTATCGGGATAACTCATACAGTTTCCATAACAGCCCGAACACCTCGGCTTACGTGCCATCTTGGGGAACCAACATTAAAGCTCCAGCTTGGCTCAACGATGTGAGCAACTATCACAATCAAGGAAGCGTCGGCGACTGGGGTAACCAAGCTCAGTATCAAAACGGTGACTTCTTTGGTCTTGATGATGTCAAAACTGAGAACGATGTGGTTGTTCAGGGTTTCGCTGATGTCTATTCCAAATGGGTAAATGACTTTGGTGTTGATGGATTCAGAATCGATACCGCTAAGCATGTCGATAACGCATACTTCTCAAAGTGGTGGCCGAAGATGATCAGTCAAACATCCACCAGCATGGTAACCAAGAATCAAAATCTTTTTGCCTACGGTGAGTACTTTGACTCCAACACAAGCTCCCTTGCCAATTACATGCGCAAATACGGTTTACCTTCTGTTCTTGATTTTGCATTCCAAGCTAAGTCTCTAAATTACGCATCAGGTGGAGCAGCTTCAAACCTGACTGAAGTTTTAGATAATGACAACAGCTTCATCACTAAAACTAAGAGCTCTTATGATCTAGTTACTTTCCTTGGTAACCACGATATGGGAAGAGCAGCCTGGTTACTCAACCAGACTGGAACCACTAGAGCACAATCACTGCTACTAGCTCACGACTTGATGTTCCTCACTCGAGGTATCCCTAGCGTTTACTACGGCGATGAAGTTGGCATCGTAGGTTCCGGTGGCGACAAAGGTGCAAGACAGGACATGTTCCCAACCCAGGTTTCCCAGTGGAAAACTGAAGGACGTGTTTGGGGAAACCCGATCGGTTCAGATTCTTATCTGACTGCCACAACACCTCTTACTACCCGCATCACTCAACTAAATTCTTTACGTAAGCAATACCCTGCTCTTGCAATAGGATCTGAGACCACCCGACTAGTTGATGCAAACGTATTGGCTATCAGCCGCTTTGATAGCCAGGATCGTCGAGAGTATGTTGTTGCCTTCAACAGCGGAAGTTCAGCTAAGACAGTAAAGATTCCAACTTCAACTGCATCATCTTCTTGGCAAGCATTGCTAACTGGTTCAACCTTGAACTCATCTGCTACCGGTGAGCTATCTGTTTCAGTCCCAGCCAGAAGTACCTTGATCTATCGGGCTAATAGTCAGTTGCCTGCTGCAAATGACAATGTCTCAGTAACACTTGCGGCTTTATCTGACTCTTCAACAAAGACCATCTTGCTTGGCTCTGGAGTGAGCAACCAAGACCTTGGCTCTGTGACTTTCGTGATGAAAAATGGTAACGGTCCTTGGACTGCTATCGGAACTGACGATTCAAGAAACTTCGGTATGACCTGGGACTATCAGCCAATTGTTGGGGCTGGAATACCAGCCGGTTCAAAACTTTCTTTTGCTGCTATCTATAAGAGCACCAGTGGAACAGTCTCTGTCTCTGGCATCAAAGTGGTTGTAATCCCTTAGTTGTTCTTGGCCTAGGCGATAATTGGCTAATGGCATCTAACCAGAGTTTTGCAAAGCGTCAGCTTGTCTTTCCGGTCTATCTGCCATCTTTTCTTTTTTCAACAGCTGAATTTGGAATCATTCCAAGCATTCCAGCTACAGCACTGCTACTAGGAGCAAATCTTGCTACCGCAGGTTTTATTACCGGTTTGATGATGATCGGAAGATTGGTAGCCGATATCCCAGCCGCCAAATTTGTTGATGTCTTAGGTGAGCGCAAAGCGATGATTGCAGCCAGCGCTGTTGCAGCTGCTGGAATATTAGCCAGCCTCTTTGCACTTAACCTATTCATGCTCGGTGCTGGTGTATTTATTGTCGGCGCTGCTGCTGCGGTTTTTGGTTTAGCGAGACTGAGCTGGATGACAGAACATGTCCCTATTGAAGTTAGAGCAAGATCACTTTCAATTCTGGGAGGAATGTTTAGAGCTGGATCTTTTGTTGGACCGGTAATTGGTGCTGCTGTGATCAAGTTCTATTCCGTGCAAGAGGTTTATTACCTGCCACTTGTGCTCTGTGCTCTTGCCGCAATCATTTTGATTCTTGCTAAAGGCAAGGAAGATTTGGTCAAGAACAGCTCCTCACTTAAAGCAACCTTCATGATCGCTAAACGTGAAAGCAAGAAACTAGCAACTCTAGGAGTTGCCTCTTCTATCTTGAGTGCACTTCGTGGCACCAGAATGGTAGGCCTTCCACTTCTTGCAGTAGCCTTAGCAATTCCAACTGAGCAAGCATCTTTATATATTGGCTTTGCCGGTGCTTTGGATTTTGCAATGTTTTATCTAAGTGGCCAGGTAATGGATCGTTTCGGTCGTAGCTTTGCAGCTGTCCCAACATTGATTGGTTTAGGTATTGCTCACCTAGTTGTTGGCTTTGCAGTTGATGCAAATACCTTCTTATTGCTTGCCTTATTCATGTCACTAGCTAATGGTTTAGGTAGCGGAGTGATAATGGTCTTAGGAGCAGATCTTGCCCCCAAGGATGCCAGAAGCGAGTTCCTAGCTTCCTATCGTTTGCTAGTTGATTTCGGTGATGCGGCTGCCCCTGGCATTCTCTCCGGCTTAGTTGTTGTAGTTGGGCTAACAAGTGCCATGGCAGGCTTTGGTTTCCTCGGTTTTATCGGGGCAGGGTTGATGTATCGATACATCCCTAAATATGCAGTTCAGCCGACAAATAAGGGCTAATTCCTGTAATTATCCTGAATTCTGCAAACGCTTACCTATTGGTCAAAATAGACTGACAGAACTATGCAGAAAAACACTAAAAGACGACTTATCAGTATCAGTGCTTTATTTTTAGCTCTGGTAATACCCTTCACTGGATTGACCCAGGTGGGTAACGCTCAAGCTGACACACCTAGTTACGACCTTGTCGTGCATGTGCCAGGTGCTTTACCTAAATCTGCAAAAGTAACCATTGCTCTGGCAAGTGCACCAAGTGCTGTCGTTGCAACTTCAAGGGCAGCAGCAACTGACAGACATGGCTGGTTTGGTGTTCTTACTGTTCCGGCTAACGCTGGAGGAATTGTTATAAAAGCAACCGGTGTTACCAATTCACAAACTGCAATAGATCCAGTGCTACATCCTGAGATTTGGCTTGACTCAACAGGAACTCCATATCTAACCCGTATTGCTGCGACAAAGAATATTAAGTTCAATCTCCAAGCAACAGCTGATTCTCGTAAAAATAGAAGAGTCCAAGTAACTGCAGGTTCTCAGGTT
Organism: uncultured Micrococcales bacterium; assembly: GCA_903832875.1. Taxonomy (GTDB): domain Bacteria; phylum Actinomycetota; class Actinomycetes; order Actinomycetales; family Microbacteriaceae; genus Rhodoluna. The sequence goes on from CAILDA010000031.1 coordinate 23,075, forward strand.
TACTCAGCCGACTTCGATAAGTCGATGAATGCCGTCGTTACTGTTCCTGCTGATCTAACCGAAGTAACGGTTAAGACCCAACTCAAGGTTGGAACAAGAACTATTGACACCAGCTTGAGCATGGTCACTGATGTTTCAAAGAATTCAGTTCTCTACCTAAGCGATGCGTATGAAAAGGTGCGCTACGGGTCTGCGCACAGTCAAGATAAAGTCATCATTCATTACCGACGTGCTGATAAGAATTACACCGGTTGGACAGTGCAAGCACAGTTTGATGCACACTTTGGCGGTGCAGCTAAACCGTCCACTTGGGCCAAATCGCAACTGCCTGATTCAGCTAAGCCAGATGCTTGGGGTGTGACATTTACAGTTCCTATTACTCAAGAGACCACGTTGCTGCCATTTGTTATTCACAAAGGAAATACAGCTGACCCAATAGATAAAGACCAAACAATCGATGTCTTGCTAACCGGGGGTGAAGTTTGGATCGAATCGGGAAGAGTTGATGCTGAAGGCAAGATCTTGGTTACTAACCCAGTTCCTGGAGCTGTTGCACCATCTGTATTGCCAACTCTTGAACAAGCCGCAACACTACTTGGCCAGACTGAACGTTCATCTTTTGCTAACGACAGTATTTACTTCGTCATGTTTGACCGATATAAGAACGGTGACACTAACAATGACACCGGTGGCCTTGTTGGTGAAGCAAACCAGACCGGCTACCTGCCTACCGACTGGGCATACTCCCACGGTGGTGACCTAAAGGGTCTAGCTGACGGTTGTGAGAATAATGACGGTTCAGGCGATGGTATCCCCCGTATCAAGCGCATGGGCTTTACTGCTGTTTGGATTTCCCCTCCGTTTGTTCAGAACTTTGTGCAAAATGGCTCGAGTGCGTATCACGGTTACTTCGTAACAGATTTCACCAAGATTGATCCACACTGGGGAACCAACGAAGACTTCAAGGCTGTTAGCGACTGTGCTCACAAACTTGGGATGAAGGTAATTCTTGACATCGTGGTTAACCACACGGGAGACATCAACCAGTACATCGTGTCTAAAAAATACGATGGAACAACAAACCAGACTGCTTACATTCCTGCCGATCAACTAACTGCTCGTGCCCCTGCATTCCTAAACGACATCAACAACTACCACAACATGGGTCCAATTCTCAATTGGAACGCTAAGGGTGAATACCAAAATGGAGACTTCGGTGGACTGGATGATGTTAAGACCGAGAACCAAGCTGTCGTCGATGGCTTCGCAGATATTTACTCGATGTGGGTCAACGACTACGGTGTAGATGGTTTCCGTATCGATACTGCTAAACACGTTGATGATCAGTTCTTCACCAGATGGTGGGCTCAGATGGTTGAAAAGACTCAGACAACCATGACTGCACGAAACCAGAAACTCTTTGCTTTTGGTGAATATTACGACGGCTCTATCAGCGCACTAAGTGGATACATTCACAAGCAGGGCTTGCCTTCAGTGCTTGACTTTGCATTCCAACCAGCCGCTGTCGGTTTCGCCAAAGGTGGAGATGCAGCCAGCCTGGCTAACGTATTCAAGTCCGACAACATGTATACAACCAAGACTAAGAGTGCATACGACTTGATCAACTTCCTAGGTAATCACGATATGGGACGCGCTGGATACATGCTTAATGGTGGACTAAACAAAACTGAGGTGCGTAAAGCAGCTCTCTTGGCTCACGACGTTATGTTCCTTACCAGAGGTATTCCATCTATTTTCTACGGCGATGAACTGGGTCTAATCGGAGGTGGCGATAAAGCCGCTAGACAAGACATGTTCTCGACCATGGTGCGCACTTGGAAAGAAGAGCCTCGCATCTGGGGTGACCCAATTGGTGTTCGTAACTCCTATAACATCGTCACACCACTATCAACGAGACTTACTCAGCTAAACAAATTGAGAAAAGATCACCCAGCTTTAGCTAGCGGAGCTCAGTTGTTACGTCTCCAGTCAGGCAACGTGATGGTCAATAGCCGAATCGATGCTACTAACCGTCGCGAATACGTAGTTGCATTCAACAGCGGAACGAAAGCTAGGACAGTGACTGTTCAGACTTCAACGCCTTCAAGCTCATTCACATTCCTGCTAGGTACTGGCAAGGCAACTTCCGGAACTGACGGAAAAGTTAGCATTACCGTTCCAGCTTCTGGGACTGTTGTTCTGCGGGCCGTGAAAAACCTACCAGTGGTGAACTCTTCTCCTAAGGTTTATCTCACCACTTCCCTATTCACTTCTGGTCAGTCAATTACCTTAACTTCGGCAGTTCGAGGCATCGATCCAGGTTCTGTAACTTGGGCAGCTAAGGTTGGCAACGGTGACTGGGAGACTATCGGAACTGATGACTCAGCAGATTATGGAATGACTTGGGATTACAACAACGGAAGAGAAGTGCCAATTGTTCAAGGTGACGAAATAGATATTGTTGCTATTTACAAGAACAGTTCCGGTGGTTTGTCACTATCTAAGTCAGAGCACATTGTCATCAAGTAAGTTATCTAGCTAGCGCGAGTTCACAAATCTTTCTAGAAGCGCTCACTAGATCTACTGGTGAACTCCAGCTACCACACAGGACTACTTTGACCGTCGCTCCTTCCTCAAGGCTGATGGATTGAATCCAAAAACCTGGAGTGTTCACTTGACTCCAGAGACTAGAACTTATTTCTTGTAGGGTCTGGTTTGGTTCAATTAATAGCAACGTCTTACAAGCAACCGCATACTGCTCGGTGAAATCTTTCAGAACTTTAGCGAATAGAAATTGGTCAATTGCCGACACCAGAACCAAAGCAAGCATGGCAGTCAAGACCGTCAGCCCAATAAACCAGATCAAAGCAGTTCCAGAATCTGAACCCCACTTACTCAACGATTACCCCAAAAGCTTTTGTGTTAAGTTCTTCAGTGCGCAACTCAAGCAAATATAGATTTCCTGTTGTCACACAATCCTGATTCGAGCAAGTGAAAATAACTTGGATGGATTCAGAGGCAAGAATGCCATCTCGCTGGAATAATGCAACGACATCGGCAATTTCTTTGCCGGGATGCAAAGCGTAATAACGCATGACATTGCGGGCTATCGATTGCAAAGCAAGAGCTTCACGCTCTAAGGTCAATGCATTCATACCCAGAGTTAGCAGCAAACCGAAGGCAACGGCGGCAAAGCCAACCCCCTCCAGTAATGCGTTTCCTCCCTCATCCCTAAGCGATTTCACAGTGCACCGTTCCTGTGGCATTCAGGTCAACTGGATAAGGCCAAAAAGTTATTCTGCGACTGACTGCAATAGTTACTTGAATCCTGCAGTCAGAAGGATCCCAGATTCGCTCCAGCGTGCTTGTTGACTCGGTGGAAATCCTAAAGTTCTCTGCTTGAAGCGTTGTCACGTCTGCAAGGCTGGCATACCGAGCAATCTCATAGGCCTGTTGCTCTTTGACTACTAATGCCTGAAATAATCCGAACAGATCAAGCAAAGGCAAAATCAATATTGTGATTGGTATTACAACCAAGACGAACTCGGTAACAGCTGAACCGTCTTCGCTACCAAAGCTAGATGACGACAACCTTGGCAACCGCGTTGTTGAATATGGTCTTGAGAGCTGGGCCTGCAATGGCCCATAGCAGAACTACAAGCCCCGAGGTCATTAGTGTCACTAAAACCCAGCCAGGTACATCACCTTGTTCTGAGAGCAGTATTCTTTTCATTTTCTTTCTCCTTCTTTTATAAGAAATTATTTTGGATTAGGGCAAGGCTCGGGTACACCGAAAACATCACTGTTACCGGCAGGATGACAAAGACCAGGGGAATCATCATTTTCGTCTCGTTTTTTGCTGCCTTGTCTAAAAGTGAGGTTCGTAGTTCAGCGCTAGCGGATTGAACAAAATCGGCTAGCAAATCAGCCATAGCGGTGCCATTGCCCAGAGCCACAGCCAATTTAGTTGCCAACTCTCTGACATGATCAGATCTTGACTCAGCACCTAGATTTTGTAATTCAATTTGCAATAACGCTCCCAAATCGACGTTTTGAATCACTTGGTAGAACTGGCTAGAAACAAATCCATTGGAGCGACTAACAGCAATACGTAAAGAATTCTCCAAGGACTCCCCTGCGCAAATTGCAAACCAGAGAAGAGAAGCAAAGTCAGGAACTTCCATAAGAGTCTCTAGTGCTTGAAACTTGGTTGTGCGCGTTCTCTTGTTAGTTAGCAAAGCTCTGGGTTTCAACCTGTCATCAAGCCGCAACTTTCCACCCTGCCCAAGACACTGGTAGAAAAATACAGCTGACAAGAAAATAGCTCCTAAGGATATCCACTGCATTTATGCGCTCAGGATTCTCTTACGTTCCGGGATTGCGCCTAGGAAACGAATTAATCTAAAAGCCAGAAGCGAAGCCGTTAAACCTAGTGCTAAGACCATTAGACCTGTTTCGGTTTGAAAGGCAGCACTGGTCTCAGGCTTCATACTCAATAGGACTAAAACGAGCCATGGGGCTAGCACCGCTAACTTGGCCGAGGATAGTACCCAGTTTTGTTTGATTGCTATCTCACTCCAATTGGCATTTTCCAGTCTTAACTGAAGTGCTTGGGATCTAATTGCAGAAAGATAGCCATTACCGCCGGAAAGAGAAGCTAGTCGAGTAATCTCTATAAAACGATCTGCAATCGGGTTAGCCAACCTGTTCTTCAGATTATCTAGCGACTGCTCGAAGCTAAGGCCCGATGCCTGATCCTTTTCAAATTCAGTAATCGCCCAGCTCATGCTTTTAGGGGCAACGGCTCTGCTATCAAGAATTGCTTGTGTAAGAGATTTTCCTGACCAGGCAGCAGAGTGAATTGAATCAAGGTATTTTGGCCAGTCTTGATTTTGCTTTAGCCGTTCAGTACTCGTCTTGGTTTTGAAGCTATCTATTGCTTGCGCAAGCACGCAGCTTCCTGTGCTCAAAGCAATCGGCCATGATTTGGTTACTAGGAATATCGCTCCTATTAGTATCGCTAAAGATGCAATTACCAAAAGCAAAAACTGACCTGAACTCTGATTGTGAATGCCAGCTCTGATTAGAGCGCTTTCGATTTTGTTCTTCATCTAAACACCGTTGACCAAACTAAATCTTGGTTGACTAGGTGCGACTTCAGAACTTCAGTAACTCTTCGAACACCCTTGGCGTCGCGACCACAGTGAATAACAAGACCAATAGTTCTGTTAACGGTTTGGCTAACGAAAGCAGCTGGGATGTTCTCCCCTGCAAGTAATGGCAATAACTCCATTTTCGCCAGAGCCTCCGTCGCTGAATTGGCATGAATAGTACACAAACCAGCGATGCCGGAATTTAGCGCAATCAGAAGATCGAGCGCTTCAGCTTGCCTTACTTCGCCAATAACTAATCGCGTCGGTCTCATTCGCAAAGCTTCACGAACTAATCTTCGTAATGTAATTTCGCCAACACCTTCGAGGTTTGGTTGCCGAGCCTGCATGGCAACCCAGTCGATGTGATTGGTTCGAATCTCAAAAGTCTCTTCGACGCTTACTAACCGGTCCGACTCTGCACCAACATTTAGCAGCGCACAGAGCATTGTTGTTTTGCCAGCTTGAGTGGCACCCGATACCAGGATGTTAGTGCCAGAGATGAACTCGGATTCTAAAAATCTTTTGAGCTCCTCGTTGATAGATCCAAAACTAACCATGTCAGTCAAGGTGAATACCCTGGCTGGAAACTTTCTAATGTTTACCGCCCAGTCTTTCTTTGTGACATCCGGGATTGCAACATGCAGCCTTGACCCATCCCGCAAAGTAGCATCGACAAAGGGCTCTGATCTATCTAGCCTTCGGCCCGAGTCCCTGAGCATGCGTTCAACCGCTTGCCTTACCTCTGTGGCGCTTAGTTCAAGGGGTACCCGTTGGGTTATTGCCCCTTTTGCAATGAAGATCTGACTTGGCGAGTTGATCCATATCTCTTCAATCTCTGGATCTTCGATTAACTGTTGCAGGGAACCTAGCCCCACCAGCTGGTTCTTTATTGACCCCTTCAGCGTTAGCTCGTCTTGACTATTGATATCTATCGAGGTTTCAAAGGCCTCATCAACGGCTTGGCTAATGGCTGTTTCGAGATTGTCTGTGCCGCTTGAGACAAGAGCTCTTGCCCGCTCGGTAAGCGCTGTGAGAGTCTCTAAATGCATGACTTATGCTGACAAAATCTATGATTTCTTGCTGAAGTTATCCACATTTTCAAACCAGAAGATTTTCCCTTAGACTATAAAGGCTCGCGGGAGTGGCGAAATTGGCAGACGCACTAGATTTAGGTTCTAGCGCCCTTGGCGTGTGGGTTCAAGTCCCACCTTCCGCACCAGCAACAAATCAAAGTCGGCTTTTAGCCGGCTTTATTTGTTTAACTTCTGCACTGCCGCAACAGCAGCTCCAGCATCGATAATGCCAATTCCACATAACCCTGTTGTGATGGTGGAGCCATCATTCAATTCGGTTTCGACGAGTTGGTAGGTGCAGTCCGAATCCGAAACGAATGGCTTGACTGTGCTACTCAGGATCTTCCAAACCTGATCATCGGTAAGGCTAGGTCGAACTGAATACATGAGAGCAACAACACCGGCAGCTATTGGAGAGGCCATACTGGTGCCTTCTTCTTTTCCATAGATTGGGCTTCCTGGCGTGGTCTTGCCATTATTTAGAGTTGACCAAATCTCACCACCGGCAGGCGCTCCAAGACCAGCTCTGTCATCACCACCAGGAGCTGAGATATCCACACCGATGAATACCTGTTGTGCTTGTGAATAACCAGAGTAGTTACTGTAATAGGAACGATCTCCGGTGTATCCAGTTGCACCGATTGTGATGTTGCCATAACAGTTACCTGGATACGAACTAGTGGCAATGCGATTATCGTTTCCAGCAGCAGTAACCAGGGTTACATCTCTCTTCTTCGATTCGTCGATAGCCAGTTGTGTCGGTGAATTCGAATAGCAGGTAGAGAAAGTTGA
>CAILDA010000032.1 GCA_903832875.1 uncultured Micrococcales bacterium
GCAATCGCAACTGGAATGGTTGGCTTCGGATCATAAACAAACATCACATCCGCGTCGCTTCCAAAACCAAGCTCTGCTCCGCCGAATCTACCCATAGCAACAATTCCAAAATCAACCAGTTCTAGCACAGGTGCTTCGTTGTGAATCATGCTCTCTAAAACGGCGGTGGACAGAGATTCTAAATACCACTGGGTGATATCCGTTAGTCCTGTTCCAAGTTCTTGCAAAGTAAGTTCCCCAACAACAGCACCGAGCGCTAACCGCAGTGTCTCTCGGCGACGAATATGTCTAATGGCCTTAGCAAATTCATCTAAGGAGTCATGTCTGGTGCCTAAAGCTTCGGATTGCAATCTCAGTGTTTCTAAGCCCTGCGGTTGCAACTGAGTGACATCTTCAAACCAAGCTGCACCCTCAGGGATTAGTTCTAACATCGCTGTTGCGAGACGACTAGTTGATAGCGCAACGGTCATGCGCTCTGCTGCCCCCGTGCTATCTCTAAGCATGCGCAGGTACCAGTGTGATTCACCTAAGTTTTCGCTGAGCCTTCTAAAGGCAAGCAGTGCCGAATCTGGATCTGTTCCTTCAGCGAACCACTGCAGCAACACCGGCAGCAGTTGTTTTTGTATCTGTGCCCTTCGAGACAAACCTGACGTAAGAGCAGAAATGTGTGTCAAAGCTCCCTTTGGATCATCAAATCCGATTGCAGCCAAACGATCTGCTGCTTGATCGTTAGATAATTCGAGACCGTCACTTGCTTTAGAGACTGCAGCTAATAGCGGACGATAGAAGATCTTCTGATGCAAAGCTCGAACTTCTTGCTTAACCTCTTGCCAATGATTGAGAAGATCCTGTGCCGTCCAAGTGATATTTACCGAACGTGCTATTGCACGCTGAGCATTCTCCTCGGTTGGCATCAGGTGAGTTCTTCTCATCTGTGACATCTGAATACGGTGTTCGATTAGACGCAAAAACTTATAGTGCTGTGAAAATTCGTTGGCTTCTGCTCTACCGATGTATCCTCCGGCTGCTAATTGCGCGATAGCCGTAACTGTGTCAGGAGCGTGTACAGAATTGTCAGTTCGACCGTGCACTAACTGTAAGAGTTGAACCGTGAACTCAATGTCACGAAGACCACCAACACCTAGTTTTATCTGGCGATCAACTTCACTTTCTGGAATATTCGCACTAACTCGTTCACGCATTCGTTGAACTGATTCAACGAAGTTCTCACGCTGCGTTGATTGCCACACCAGAGGCTGAACTGCCTCAAAATACCTGGAACCAAGTTCCTTATCCCCTGCCATTGGTCTTGCTTTGAGAAGTGCTTGAAACTCCCAGTTCTCAGCCCATCTGGCATAGTAAGCCTGGTGTGAATCAAGAGTTCTAACCAAAGCTCCTGATTTACCTTCAGGACGCAAGTTAGCATCAACCTGCCAAAGCGCTGGCTCTGGATTATTAGCATCCATCGCTCGCATAAGCCTGGTTGCTAACTTTGTGGCAATGGCTAGCATTCGTTCGTTATCCAAAGAATCATTAGCAGATTCAGCAACATAGATCACGTCAACATCGCTGATGTAATTCAGTTCGCCAGCGCCGCCCTTACCCATGCCAATAACTGCCAACTTGGTTAGAGCGATCTCATCGTTGGTAAAAGATCCAAAGTCAGTAATTTCACCTAGTTCTTTACGAGCAATGACTAGTCCCGCCTCTAATGCCGCTCCTGCTAAATCAGCCAAAGCAAGAGAGATTCTAGGTTGAGCTAACTGAGGGTCAGCAAGAGATACGTCATAGATGGCAATTTTCAATAACTCTGTTCGATAAGTGATTCGTAAACAGGTAACAAACTCTGCAGAGTTGAATTCCTTTTGCTTGAGATCAGTAATCGCTTTGGTGAATACAAGGTCGTAGGAGGCTCTATCCGGAAGGCTCAGCACGGCTTTATCGAACAGGACTAAATTCAAAGGTGTCCTTGCTAAGAAATCATTTAGCGCGGTTGATGATCCGACCAACTTAGCCAGCCGCTCAGCCGAGTCCTCTTTAGAGAGAATCTTCTTTACTTTAGATTTATCAATTCGTGCTAGGGCAATTATGTTATTCAGTGCATCATCCGGTGAGGCTGCCTTTGATAACGCCGCTAGAGCGGATCTACCAACATCGCCAACTAACGAAACAAGTTCGTCAAGTTTGGCTATCGTTCCCTCTAAATCAATGAAGCCAAAACGCGCAAGAGATAGGAGTGCGCCTCCGGATCTTTGCGAAGCTGTAGCCATTAGAGAACTTCGAGGTTGGTCTTCAATTCATATGGAGTTACCTGAGCACGGTAATCGCTCCACTCGCGACGCTTGTTAGCAAGAACGTAGCTGAACACTGATTCACCTAGAGTTTCAGCTGCAAGCTCTGATTCTTCTAACTTACGAATCGCGTGATCAAGAGATTGTGGCAATGGCTGAATACCCATCGCTCGACGTTCAGCATCAGTTAGATTCCAAACGTTGTCTTCGGTTTCAGCTGGCAGTTCATAGCCTTCTTCAATTCCCTTAAGACCTGCTGATAACAACAGAGCATATGAAAGATAAGGGTTAGCAGCTGAATCAATCGCACGATACTCGATACGTGAAGAGTTACCCTTGTTTGGTTTGTATAGCGGAACACGAATGAGTGCTGATCTGTTGTTGTGTCCCCAGCAAACAAATGATGGAGCTTCGCCCCCACCCCAAAGTCTCTTGTATGAGTTCACGTACTGGTTAGTAACAGCAGTGATTTCAGGAGCATGCTTTAGTAGACCTGCGATAAAACTCTTCGCTGTCTTAGATAGGTGATACTCGCCAGACGGATCAAAGAATGCATTGGTGTCACCTTCGAATAGTGACATGTGAGTGTGCATTCCAGAACCTGGGTGCTCAGTAAATGGCTTAGGCATGAAAGTTGCATAGACACCCTGCTCGATAGCCACTTCCTTGATAACAGTTCTAAAAGTCATGATGTTATCGGCCATGGTCAAAGCATCGGCATATCTCAAGTCGATCTCGTTTTGACCAGGTCCACCTTCGTGGTGGCTGAACTCAACTGAGATGCCCAATTGCTCAAGCATCATCACGGCACGTCTTCTGAAATCGTTAGCTGTTCCACCAGGCACGTTGTCGAAGTAACCAGCTTTATCAACTGGAATTGGGCCTTCAGTGCCTATCTGAGAAGACTTTAGTAGGTAGAACTCAATCTCTGGGTGGATATAGAAAGAGAAGCCCATGTTGGCTGCCTTCTCCAAGGCACGCTTTAGAACGTTTCTAGGATCAGCTGCTGCTGGCACACCATCTGGAGTGGTGATATCGCAGAACATACGGGCGGTTGGATCAATTTCCCCACGCCAAGGCAGAATCTGGAAGGTTGATGGGTCTGGTTGAGCCAGCATATCGGCCTCGTATGACCTCGCTAGACCCTCAATTGCTGAGCCATCGAAGCCAATACCTTCGGCAAAAGCCCCCTCAATCTCAGCTGGAGCAATAGCCACAGACTTCAAGGTACCCGCAACATCAGTGAACCAAAGACGAACAAACTTGACGTTACGTTCCTCGATTGTCCTGAGCACGAAATCGCGTTGCTTGTCCATCAAAAAACCTTTCTATTTCCTCCTACTAGGCTAGTGGTTATGCCCAATGTTCGCCTAGCCTTAGCGCAAACCAACCCAACCGTTGGAGACATTGAAGGCAACCTAAAAGCCATCTGGCAGGTCATTCTTGACGCAGTTCAGAATCAAGCCGATATCTTGGTCTTTGGAGAGATGGCTATCACGGGCTACCCAATTGAAGATTTAGCCAGCAGAGAGTCCTTCATCCTCGAAGCAGAGCTTGCTGTGAAGGACTTGGCTGCCAAACTAACTGCTCCTGAGTTTAGAGACCTGGCCGTTGTTATAGGTCATCCAGCACTGGCAAGTGCTCAGGAACAAACCGGTTGGGCAATAGCCAAGAACTGTGCAACGGTAATCATTGCTGGCAAAGTGATCGGCACCTATGCCAAGCATCATCTGCCTAACTATTCAGTCTTCGATGAATACAGAACATTCGTCTCAGGCAATGAACTTCTAACCTTCGAACATAAGGGTCTTAGATTTTCAACAGTTATCTGTGAAGACATTTGGCAATCGGGTGGCCCGGTTGCAAAACTTGGTGAAGCTAAGACAGATGTTGCACTTATTCTCAA
>CAILDA010000033.1 GCA_903832875.1 uncultured Micrococcales bacterium
GGTAAGTTCGCCAAGATGCACAAGGCATGGCGGGACTCACTCGTCTAGGCTATAAGTAACAAATCACCACTAAATCAGAAGGCACCACTATGGAAAAAATTAAGGTAGTCGGCAAGGTAGTTGAACTTGACGGCGATGAAATGACCCGCATCATCTGGCAGAACATCAAAGACTCTTTGATTTTGCCTTTTCTAGATATCGATCTTGAATATTATGACCTATCTATTGAACACAGAGATGCTACCGACGATCAGGTGACCATTGATTCAGCCAATGCCATCAAGAAGCATGGTGTTGGTGTTAAGTGTGCGACTATCACCCCAGATGAGGCTCGTGTTACTGAGTTCAGCTTGAAGAAGATGTGGAAATCTCCTAACGGAACTATCCGTAACATCTTGGATGGTGTGGTCTTCCGTGAGCCAATCATTATTTCTAACGTGCCAAGACTGGTGCCTGGTTGGACTAAGCCAATCATCATCGGCCGTCACGCTCATGGAGATCAATACAAGGCAACTGACTTCAAGGTGCCAGGTGCAGGACGAGTAACAATGACTTGGGCTCCGGCTGATGGTTCAGAGCCAACCACTATGACTGTTGCTGATTACCCAGAGCACGGTGGAGTTGCCATGGGTATGTATAACTACATGGATTCAATCCGTGACTTCGCTAGAGCTTCTTTCAACTACGGTCTTGCTCGTAACTACCCGGTTTATCTTTCAACCAAGAACACCATCTTGAAGGCTTACGATGGTGCTTTCAAGGATGCTTTCCAGGAAGTATTTGAAGCTGAATACAAAACTCAGTTTGATGCTGCCGGTCTTACCTACGAGCACCGTCTAATTGATGACATGGTTGCTGCTGCTTTGAAGTGGGAAGGTGGCTACGTCTGGGCATGTAAGAACTATGACGGTGACGTTCAGTCAGACACTGTTGCTCAAGGCTTCGGATCTTTAGGTCTAATGACTTCTGTGCTAACTACTCCTGATGGCAAGACTTGTCTTGCTGAAGCTGCTCACGGAACTGTGACTCGTCACTACCGTGATCACCAGGCTGGTAAGAAGACCTCGACTAACCCAATTGCATCTATCTATGCTTGGACTCGTGCTCTGATGCACAGAGCAAAGTTAGATAACACTCCTGAGGTTCAGAAATTTGCTGAGACTTTAGAAGATGTTGTAATCAAGACTGTTGAGTCAGGTCACATGACTAAAGACCTTGCAGCTCTTATTGGTCCAGGTCAGGCTTACCAAACCACTGAAGAGTTCATGGCCTCTTTGGCAGCTAACCTAAAGACACGTCTTGGCTAAATGTTGATAACAGCGCTTTAGTTAGCCTGTGTAAAACTCCAGCAGGAAATCTGCTGGAGTTTTATTTTTATCTGCATGCATTCTAAAAAACTAAAACGCTGGTTCAAGCCAATATTGCTTGCCAGCATGTTCTCATTAATCCTTGGTGTGATTGTTGTGCCACAAGTTCAGGCGCAAGCAACCGCTCCAACACCGTCATGTAATGCTTCAAGAACTACATGTACGGTTACTTTCACCTATGCCGGTGATTACTATATGTGGCCGATACCTGCCGATGTTAGATCTATGTCGTTATCAATCTCAGGAGCCCAAGGTGGCAGATCTGGCGGTAACGGAACTAAAACTCTCGGCACCTTCAAGACTGTTCCAACAGGAAACCTGTATGTCTATGTTGGTGGTCAAGGCTCATCAGGTAATGCTGCAGCTGGTGGTTATAACGGCGGTGGTCAGGCAGGTTCTAGTCACGGCGATGAAGGCTCTGGTGGAGGAGCTACAGACATCAGAACAAGCACATTGCTTACTGACCGCATCGCTGTTGCAGCCGGTGGCGGTGGCACCGGTGGTTGGATTGGCGGCTCTGGAGGTATGGGTTCTGGAACTACTGGTATCGCTGGCGGCAATGGTCAGGGCCTAGGTGGTGGTGGAGGAACACCAAGCGTCGGTGGTGCAGGAGGTAGCTCCTATGGAGCAGCAACAACACCAGGAACAGCTGGAAGCCAAGGCCAAGGTGGAACTGGAGGAAGTGCAAATACTCCAGGTAGCACAGTAGCTGGCGGTGGCGGTGGTGGCGGTGGTTACTACGGCGGTGGTGGCGGTGGAGCTGACACCGACCCAGTTGGCGTTGACGGTGGCGGTGGTGGTGCTGGATCTAGTTATGCGAACTCAACTAAGTTGCAGTCGGTTGCCTATTACTCAGGAGCTCAAGCGGGAGATGGCATTGCATCGATTACATACACATTTAGCCCTAGCGTTACCTCTTTCACAGCTCCAGCCTCACCAAGCAATGCTGTGAACCCGGTATTCAATATCACCTTTGGTCAATCCATCACAGGATTGACTGCAGATGACTTTACAATCTCAGGGACAGCCGCTGGTTGTTACGTTTCAACCTTGGTTGGATCGGGTGCTAGTTATGCTGCCACAGTTGCAGGATGTAGTGATGGCACTATTGCTCTGACTCTCAAATCAGATTCCGTTTCAGGTAACGTGCTTGGTCCAATCAGACCGGTGTCGACTTCAACGATTGTCTTGGACAGAACTCTTCCTGAGATAAATGCTTTGACAAAGCAACCAAGCACTAACGACCTGGTTATCTATAAAGCCGTTTTCACAGAAACAGTAACTGGACTTGCTGCAGATAGCACTGACTGGCTAGTAAAAGGTAACGGTTGTGTGATTCAATCAATGACTGGTTCAGGAACTGACTACGTGATAACCATCTCGAACTGTTTGGATGGCAATCTTGCCGGTCTTGTTTTGAATTCTTTAGCTGTAGTTGATACCGCAGGAAACATTGGTCCAAGCTTGGCTAATCAAACTGCTGCTACCAAGATAGACACGAAAGCTCCGGTCTTTAGTGTGACCGATGTCACCGCTCCCGGTGTTGGTGGTTTACCTGTCTGGGTCTTTGATAGCGAAGAACCAACTACTGGTATGACTCAGGCGAAGTTTGTCTTTTCTGGAACTGCAACATCTTGTTCCCTTAATTACACAGTGCTGAGATCTGGTCTTGGCTGGCAGGTTGGGCTAACTGGTTGTGGTGTTGGAACAACTCAGGTCACTCTTGCAGCTAATGCTGTTGCTGACTTGGCTGGGAACCTAGGTCCAACAACTGCCTTAGCGTCCAATGTGATTACCATTACCGCCGATGAAGTGGTGAACCAAAGAGTCAATCCGCCACAAGGCACTGGAGGTGGGATCACAAAGCTACCTACTAACCCTGATGTCACCAAGGCTCAGCCTAAAGATGAGATAGCTAAGCCTGACCTAATCCAAAAAGACCCAGATCAATCTCAGGTAGCGGTTCCAAAGCCGGTTACTAAAGAACTAGAAAAACAAGGTCAAGAGAAACTTGTCATTAGTCCAACGCAGCAACAACCATTGTTTATTGCTATTGGTTTAGTTGCTTTAGCTATTGCGCTAGGTTCGTTTGCTATTGGTTCGCAACTTCGAATGCGAAGAAGGCGACACTAAAGAGTTTTGAGACCCTCGTCTTAGTGGAAGATGATGGTGCGGTCGGTATCAAGTAATACTCGATGCTCCGCAAACCATCTGACCGCTTGGGCGAGGGTCTTTGACTCAACATCTTGACCGATAGCAACCAGTTCTGTTTTTGAATCACCGTGGTTTACTCGAACAACGTTCTGTTCGATGATTGGACCTTCATCAAGATCCGCTGTAACAAAGTGAGCGGTAGCACCAATAAGTTTTACCCCTCGAGCATGAGCCTGAGCATAAGGATTTGCACCTTTGAAGCCAGGTAAGAAGGAGTGGTGAATATTAATAATCTTGCCTTCGAACTCTTTACAGAATTCAGGGGAGAGCACCTGCATAAATCTAGCTAGAACAATCAATTCAATGCCAGCTAGTTTTATGTAATCACGAAGCATGTGTTCAAAGGCAGCTTTGCTAGCTGCATCGGTCATTGAATGTGCCTCAAATTTGATGCCATAGAAGGAAGCTAATTCTGCTAGGTCAGGATGGTTACCAAACACAGCTGGAACTTCAATAGGAATTTGTCCTGATCTTTGATTGAACAAAAGGTCATTGAGACAGTGAGCACTCTTACTTACCAGAACAAGAGTTTTGATTTTTCTGCCGACTTCATCCAGCTGCCAAATCAGTTTGAATTGGCTGGCTACCGTTGCAATCTGCTCCGCGAACGCTTCCTTCGTAGCTGAAACCTCTACCTGAAGACGCATGAAGAACTTGCCTGATTCGACTGAGGTGAACTGCTGGCTTTCGGTGATATTGCCGTGAGCTTGCACGATAGCCCCTGAAATGGCATGGACAATACCTGGCTTATCGTCACAGACAAAGGTGAGGACCCAGTGGTTTAGGGGAGCAGTCATAGGGACAAGTTTAGGCTCTAGTCGTCAAGAGGCTTACGAGCTGCTTTATCAAGACGACGATAGACCGCAGCGCGCCAGATCACTATTCCAGCCAAGATGAAGCCAACAGCAATCATGCTGACCCCAATTATGTTAGCTGCTGGCACTTGTCGAACCCGGCTCTCTCTTATTCGCTTCTCTGTCGATATTACCGAAACCTTCGCTGGTATGAACTTCTCTGTCTTGCGGAGTGTCTTTTTTGAGGCAAATCAAGGCAGGTCCGGCTCTGAGTTAGAATGGGGTTATCGCAACTGGCGCTAAAGATGGGTCTCCATCAGGGAGCGAAGGCATTTTGGTCGTGCGCCTGGGCCAAACCGTACAAGCCATTTAGGAGTTCCCAAATTGTCTAATTTACCCCGATCATTCAACTCGCCGTTAGCTGAGACTGATCCTGAGATTGCCGCTGTTTTGCAGGCAGAACTAGATCGTCAGCGTAACTTCCTTGAGATGATTGCCAGCGAAAACTTTGTCTCAAGGTCTGTTCTTGAAGCTCAAGGTTCAGTGCTAACCAACAAATATGCTGAAGGCTACCCAGGTAAGCGTTACTACGGTGGCTGTGAAGCAGTTGACGTAGCCGAGAACCTTGCTCGCGACAGAGCGAAAGAACTCTTTGGAGCGGAACACGCTAACGTGCAGCCTCACTCAGGTGCTAGCGCTAGCGCAGCAGTTTTGATGGCGCTAGCTAACCCAGGCGATCGTATTTTAGGGCTCGCACTAGCCCACGGTGGACACTTAACTCACGGTATGAAGTTGAACTTCTCAGGCAAGATGTATGAAGCTCACTCTTACGAGTTAGACCCAGAGACATTTTTGATTGACATGGATGTTGTTCGTCAGCGAGCACATGAAGTAAAGCCTGCAGTTCTAATTGCCGGTTGGTCTGCTTATTCACGTCACCTTGATTTTGCGGAGTTTAGAAAGATTGCTGATGAAGTCGGAGCGAAGCTTTGGGTTGACATGGCTCACTTCGCTGGCCTTGTTGCTGCAGGATTACACCCGAACCCGGTTCCTTATGCAGATGTAGTTTCAACAACAGTTCATAAAACCTTGGCTGGTCCTCGTTCTGGTCTTATTCTTTGTAAAGCTGAACTAGCTAAGAAGATTGACTCCAGTGTTTTCCCGGGTCAACAGGGTGGCCCACTTATGCATGTGATTGCCGCTAAAGCGGTTGCCTTCAAGGCAGCTATGGCAGAAGACTTCAAAGAAAGACAAGCAAGAACTATTCGTGGAGCCCAACTGATTGCGGAACGTCTAATGCAGCCAGATGTTAGAGCTAATGGTGTTGATGTGCTTACCGGTGGAACTGATGTTCACCTGGTGCTAGTTGATCTTCGTAACTCTCCTATTGATGGGCAGACCTGTGAAGACCTATTGCATGATGTTGGCATCACAGTTAACAGAAACTCTGTTCCTAATGATCCAAGACCAGCGATGGTTACTAGCGGTGTTCGAATTGGAACACCAGCGCTAGCTACTCGCGGCTTTGGAGATGTTGAATTTACTGAGGTAGCGGATATCATCGCGAGCGTTCTAATGCCTAACCCAGACATTGATGCTCTTGCTGATCGTGTTCGTAAACTTACAAGTGCTTACCCGCTATATAGCGGTTTAGAGAACTGGTAATAACTTGAGCGCAATAATTCTTGACGGTAGAGCAACAGCTAAAGCCATCAAGGCAGAGTTAGCCCTTGAAGTTATTGAGCTCAAGAAAAAGGGAATCACTCCAGGGCTTGGAACGTTACTGGTTGGCGATGATCCTGGCTCACACAGCTACGTTGCAGGAAAACACCGAGACTGTGACCAGGTTGGTGTTCATTCAGTAAGAATCGATCTGCCTGCTAATGCTAGTCAGGCTGATGTTAGAGCAGCCATTAGAGATCTAAATACCGCCAAGGATGTCACCGGATACATAATCCAGTTACCACTTCCTTTTGGATTTGATACCAATGCAATGCTTGAACTTATTGACCCAGATAAAGACGCCGATGGCTTACACCCAATCAACTTAGGCAGGCTAGTGCTTGCTGGCAGTGACGAACTAACTTCACCGCTACCTTGCACACCAGCTGGAATTGTTGAACTACTAGAGCGCTACCAGGTAAAGCTCAAAGGTGCCGAGGTTGCCATCATTGGTCGAGGAATTACTGTTGGCAGACCACTCGGATTACTGCTAAACAAAAAGGGAATTGATAGCACTGTCACCTTGTTGCACTCAGGTTCAAAAGACATTGCTCACTCCGTAAAGCGTGCTGAC
>CAILDA010000034.1 GCA_903832875.1 uncultured Micrococcales bacterium
CGTGATTGTCCCTTGGTATGTGATGGACCAGTCAGCGAAACTGCCAGGTATTGGGAGAATAGAAAAGCTAGCTGAAAGCTATGCAGATCAGGTGCAAATAAAGTGAAGCCAATAAGTGTTATCGGGGTTATCTCCTGGGCGTTACTTGCAGCTTTGGCTGGCTTTGGCTATAGCAACTGGGCAATAGCCAATGGCTTTCACATTCCAGTTAGCGGCATAACGCTTTCTGTTTCAGTTGCTGTTGTTGCAATCATCCTTCTAGTTCTTGTCTTTCCCATTTGGAAATACAAGAGAAACCTAAAGAAGATTCTTGATGCTAAAGAAAGAACAGTGAAGAAGATTCTTCCTGTTGACCCTTTCTATGCAGTCAAAGTATTACTTCTAGCTAGAGCGGCAGCTGTAACAGCTGCACTATTTATCGGCTGGCATTCAGGGGTTCTAGTCAAACAGTTCTTATCTCCCGTTATCGCAACAGAAGCAATAGGCCCTAACCTGTCGGCTGCTATCGCATCGCTGTTACTTTTAGCAATTGCCTTTATCGTTGTTGAAATTTGTAAGTTACCCGATGATGGCAACAGCACTGATAAAAAGTCAGTTACTGCCTGATGTCTAATCGTTTATCTGTTGCAGTTATTGGTGCAGGGCCGGTTGGCCTTGCTTTAGCTAAAGCAGTATCTGACGCCGGTCATCAGTTACTCGCTATTGCAACAACAGATCCAGCAAGAGCAGAACAAGTAAATGCCGTGTTACCTGGTGTTCGCATAGTCCCAGTTGTTGATGCGATGCAGGGAGCAGATTTAGTTATCTTTGCTATTCCTGGATCAGAGATAGCAAAGCTTGTTACGGGTCTTACAAAAACAGATTCTTTTACTAGAGGTCAGTTACTTGCTCACACTTCACCTGAATACGGATTTGAAGTATTTGATGAAGCATTGAGTTCAGGAATTGTTCCAATGGCTATTCATCCAGCTATGAAGTTCACTGGGTTCAGTTCTATTGATAGAGCAAGACTCAATGAGTCATACATTGCAGTTGATTCACCTAAGTCAGTGCTACCTGTTGTTCAAACGCTTGCTATTGAACTAGGTGGGGAACCGGTTCATGTTCCAAGTGAGGCAAGAGCGAAATATGCAGAAGCAGTTTCAGTTGCTTCCACCTTCACCTCTTTGATTGTTGGGCAGGCTATCAACCTTTTAGAAGAAGCTGAGATTGATAAGGCAAGAAACCTTCTTGCAGGCATTCTTAGATCTTCTTTAGAAGAATCTTTGAGAACTGCCGTTACTGAAATAGATCCTGCAGATTTACTTGACGGTGATCTGGAATGAAGTTAGTTCACAGCATTACCGAATTACAAGAAACTCTTGAAGCAGTAAGGGAAACTAAAACTATTGTTTTTGTGCCAACCATGGGTGCTTTGCACGAGGGTCATCTCTCTCTAGTTGAGAAAGCTAAAGAGGTTCCTAACTCTTTTGTAGTCCTTAGTATTTTTGTGAACCCTACCCAGTTCGGTAAAGGTGAAGACTTCGATAAGTATCCAAGAACACTGGAAAGTGATTTAGTTTCTCTCGAAGCGGTTCAGCCTGATCTAGTTTTTGCTCCTGCAGTTGACGAGGTCTATGCCAATGGCATAGCTGCTCCTATGAAGCCAAGGGCGGGAGCTCTTGGTTCGGTATTTGAGGGGGCTAGTAGACCAGGTCACTTTGAAGGAATGCTGCATATCGTCTCCTGGTTCTTTGAGCTGATAAAGCCTAAGGTTGCGGTGTTTGGGGCTAAGGATGCTCAGCAGCTGTTCTTGATTAAGCGCATGGTGCATAGGCAGTTTGTTGACTCGATTGAGATCATTGAAGCTGAGACAGTCAGAGAAGAAGACCTGTTAGCTAGGTCTTCTCGTAACAGGTTCCTATCTCCTGAAGCTCGTGCCTATGCACCTGAACTATTCAGAGCATTGCTAGATGTTCAAGAGCAGATAACTGAAGGAGTAAAGCCCAGTGTTGCGCTTAGCGAGGCTAGAACAACACTTACGAGTGAACCGCTGGCTAAACTTGATTATCTAGCGTTAGTTGATAAACGCACCTTTGCAACAATCGATGATGACTTTACTGGCGTTGCCCAGTTATTAGTGGCATCAGTAGTGGCAGGGGTAAGGCTTATCGATAACCTAACTTTCTACATACAGGAGCCGGCATGACCGACGAAGCATTACAGGTAAGCGAAGAAGAGCAGGATCTGCCAGAGCAGATAGCGATTCGCTTAGCTAAGCGTGAGCGTCTAATTGCAACAGGCGATGCCTACCCTGTGTCTCTACCTATTACACACACCATCGATGAAGTGAAACTCAATTATCCAGATTTGGAAGTTGATGTTGCAACCGGTGACAAGGTGGCTCTAGCTGGAAGAGTTATGTTCCAGAGAAACACCGGAAAGCTTTGCTTTGCAACTTTGCAAGCAGGAACTGGTGCTCGTATTCAGGTAATGCTTTCTCTAGACAAAGTTGGTGAAGGTTCTCTTGAGGAATACAAAGAACTTGTTGACCTAGGCGATCACCTATTTGTTGATGGTGAAGTTATCACCTCAAAGCGCGGAGAGCTCTCTATCCTGGTTGAGCACTGGGTGATGGCGGCTAAGACCCTAA
>CAILDA010000035.1 GCA_903832875.1 uncultured Micrococcales bacterium
ACCGGCCTTGGCACCGTTGTTGCGTCATTCTTCGGTGGTTTTGTAATGAACCTCGCCGCCATAACAGCAGCACTAAATGCTAATGAGCAGGCCCATAAAGATCCAACTAAACGCTGGATAGCTTCAGTTAGCGGCGGTCTTGTTTATTGGGTGTTTGCAGTCTTTGCAGGTGTTGCGGTGGCCTTTGTTTATCAGACGCCAAGAGAACTTTTGCTTGCTGCTAGCGGTTTGGCGTTACTGCCAACAATCGTGAACTCTTTCAATGTAATGGTTGAAACAGCAGAGCAGAGATTGCCTGCCGTTATTACATTCTTGGTTGCATCTAGCGGTGTTGCATACTTCTCTGTAGGGGCAGCGTTCTGGGCCATATTGCTTGGCTTAGCACTGATTGCTTTACTGAAACTAAAAAACCCTTTTAAGAAGTTTTAGAGCAAGCCACGACGCTTTAGCAACGGCTCGATAGTTGCATCGCGACCTCTAAAGTTTCTAAACATCTGCATCGAGTTGATAGAGCCACCACGAGCTAGCAGAGTGTTTCTGAAGTGATCTCCATTAGCTCTTGTTAGCCCACCGTTCTCCTTGAACCAGTCAACAGTGTCAGCATCAAGAACTTCTGACCAAATGTATCCGTAGTATCCAGCTGAGTAACCGCCAGCGAAGATGTGTGAGAAATATGTTGAACGGTAACGAGTTGGCACAGGTCCGTAATCTAGTCCGTAGTCAGCAATTGCTTTTGCTTCAAAGGCTTCAACATCCGCAACTGTTGCATCAGCAGGTAGCGAGTGCCAAGCAAGGTCAAGAATTGCAGCAGCTAGGTATGAAGTAGTTGCATGCCCTTCGTTGAAGGTAGAAGCAGCCTTGAGGTTATCGACCCATTCCTGAGGAATTTTTTCGCCGGTCTCATAGTGCTTGGCATAGTTATCTAGTACCTCAGGCCAGGTCAACCACATCTCGTTTACCTGAGATGGGAACTCGACGAAGTCTCTTTCAACGCTGGTACCAGAGAATCTCGGGTACTTCACATCGGAAAGCATTCCATGCAAGGTGTGACCAAACTCGTGGAACAGAGTTGTGATCTCGTCGTATGTCAAAAGAGTTGGTTGACCAGCAGGTGGCTTAGGAACGTTAAGGTTGTTCACAACAACCGGTAACTGACCGAGCAAGTGACTCTGGTCAACTAGGTTGTTCATCCATGCTCCACCACGCTTTGAATCGCGAGTATAGAAGTCACCGATGAACAGAGCTAGCTTTGAACCATCTTCGTTGAAAACTTCGAATGCACGAGCATCTGGGTGATAGGTAACAATGTCTTTACGTTCCTTGAAAGAAATTCCAAATAGCTTGTTAGCTGCGAAGAAAACACCATCATGCAGAACTCTTTCAAGTTCAAAGTATGGACGCATAGCGGTGGTGTCAAGGTTGAACTTCTCAAGGCGAACAGCTTCTGTATAGAAGTCCCAGTCCCAAGACTCAAGTTTGAAGTTCTCGCCACTTGCCTCAATGGCCTTCTGTAGATCTGCACCTTCTGCTCTAGCGTTTCTAACTGCGGCTGGAGCAATCTGCTTGAGCATCTTGTGAACGTTTTCTGGGTTCTGAGCGTTACGGTCTTGAAGCACGTGCTCAGCATGAGTCTTTACGCCAAAGAGCTCTGCTCTTTTGGCACGAAGCTTGACGATCTGCTGGATAACAATTCGATTGTCTTTGACATCACAATTTCCCTTGAGTAGTGAGTTCTTCATCACACGCTCACGAAGGCCACGGTTCTTCATGCTAGAAAGCAGTGGGTGACCGGTGAAGTTCACCATGCCAACAAGCCACTTACCCTCGAGCCCTCTCGCGTTAGCAGCAGCTGCACATGCAGCAATCTCGTTCTCAGAAAGACCATCTAGCTCAGCAACATCATCAACTTCAACGGCAAGGTCATTTGTGTCGGCCAAAAGGTTTTTTCCGAATAGAGTCTCTAATTTAGAAAGTTCTTCATTTAGGCCTTTTAGCTCTTCACGCTGTGCATCTGTTAAATGAGCACCAGCGTGAGTGAAGTCCATGTAGTAACGCTCAAGCAACCAGGCATCTTCATTGTTTAGTTCAAGTGAGTCTCTGTTTTCATGTAGGTGCTTGATACGTCCAAAGAGATCTTGGTTCAAACGAATAGCATCCATGTGAGCAGCTAGCTTAGGAGCTACCTCTTCTTCGATCTCATCTAGTCGATCGCTAGTGTCGCTTGAAGACTTGTTATAAAACACTGTGAGCACACGCATCAAGAGCTGGCCACTTCGTTCCATTGCAACGACGGTGTTCTCAAAGGTGACGTCAGCCTGTTTGATGATGTCGTGCACTTCACCGAGTTGTTCTTCACAGCCAGCATAGAAAGCAGGAAGATAGCTCTCGTCATTGATTCTTGAGAAGTCAGGCATCTCGTATTCAAGGGTTGAGCGAAGGGCAAATGGGTTTTCGTTTTCAAATGTCATGAGCAAAAGCCTAGACCGTCTCACCGACAAGATATCGGCTTGATAGCGAAAAGTTATTCAGCAGCTGGGGCTAAAACAACCTCGGTAACAGCAATCTCATCAGCTGGGGCAAAG
Organism: uncultured Micrococcales bacterium; assembly: GCA_903832875.1. Classification (GTDB taxonomy): domain Bacteria; phylum Actinomycetota; class Actinomycetes; order Actinomycetales; family Microbacteriaceae; genus Rhodoluna. The sequence continues at coordinate 2,583 of CAILDA010000035.1, forward strand.
GTTAGTGAACCTATGCGTCCAGCAGCCTTTAGGTCTCTAGAAAGCACCTCTAGGCGCTCTAAAACTCCAGCAGGAGCAGTCATAACAGCACTTGTCACATCAGCCTTCATCGAAGCCTTAGCATCGCTCTTGGCCTTACGGGTGCCAAATAGAGCCTGAGAAGCTAGTGGCAAGAGATCAGCATTAGTGGCAGCTAAGCCAGCTTCTAGTTCTTTGGCCGTTGGCCAAGAACTGCGGTGAATTGAACCTGAGTTGGTTTGCCACCAGGACCAGACTTCATCGGTAGCAAAAGGTAGGAATGGAGCGAAGAGTCTGAGCAGGGTTAGTAAAGATGTTCTAAGCGCTACCAAGGCAGAGGCTTGCTCATCAGCGTTGAAGCCACCTTGGCCGTAAGCACGTTCTTTTACTAGCTCTAGATAGTCATCAGTAAAGTTCCAGAAGAACTTCTCGGTTAGTTCCAATGCTTTGGTGTGATCGTAAGCATCAAAGGCTGCAGTTGCATCAGTAACTACTTGAGCCAGGTTTAGTAACAAACTCTGGTCAATAGGTTCGGTTACCTTTGCAGATTCACTTGGTGCATCAAATGAGAGCACGAACTTAGCTGCGTTTAGGACCTTGATAGCCAGTCTGCGACCAATCTTCATCTGACCGGTATCGAAAGCTGCATCTGTGCCAAGTCGAGCACTGGCAGCCCAGTATCGAACAGCATCAGAAGAGTGTTCAACTAGAAGATCGTTAGGGGTAACTACGTTGCCTTTAGATTTAGACATCTTTTTACGGTCAGGATCCAAAATCCAACCTGAGATAGCTGCATCAGACCAAGGTAGAACGCCGTGCTCTTGTTGTGCTCTTAGAACTGTTGAGAACAACCACGTTCTAATAATGTCTTGACCTTGAGGTCTTAGATCATATGGGAATACCTTGGCAAACTTCTCTGGATCATCTAACCAGCCACCACCTAGCTGTGGAGTGAGGGAAGAGGTAGCCCAGGTGTCCATGATGTCAACTTCACCAATGAAACCATTAGCAACACCACGTTGTGATTCGGTATAGCCATCAGGAACATCTGTTGAAGGGTCAATAGGTAGTTGAGTGCTGGTTGGGACTAGTACCTTTTCAAAGTCAGGGTTACCTTGAGCATCAAGGGCATACCAAACAGGGATTGGAACACCGAAGAATCTTTGACGGGAAATAAGCCAGTCACCGGTTAGACCATTGACCCAGTTCTCATAACGAACCTTCATGAAATCAGGATGGAACTTCAGTTGCTTACCTAGATCTAAAAGCTTCTGACGTAGTTCTGCATCACGACCACCATTACGGACATACCACTGTCTAGTTGAAATGATTTCTAGTGGACGGTCACCTTTTTCAAAGAACTTAACTGGATGAGTAATTGGCTTAGGTTCACCAACCATATCCCCTGATTCTTGAAGTAGTTCAACGATTCTGGTTTTAGCTGAGAAGACTGTTTTTCCTGCAAGCTCAGCAAAGGCAGCAAGACCTTCTTTAGAAGTAATGACTTCTGGTGCATCTTCCAGGATGCGGCCATCCCAACCGATGATTGCTCGGTTAGGTAAATCAAGTTCACGCCACCAAATAACGTCAGTGACATCACCAAAGGTACAGATCATGGCGATACCTGAACCTTTATCAATCTGAGCAAGACGATGAGCTAGAACTGGAACCTCAACACCAAACAAAGGTGTTGTTACGCTCTTACCAAACATTGCTTGGTATCTCATATCATCTGGGTGAGCGACTAGAGCAACACAGGAAGGAATAAGTTCTGGTCTAGTTGTTTCGATAAAGATCTTGCCGTCAGGACCATCAAAGCCAATCCGGTGATAAGCACCTGGCTGGTCTCTATCTTCTAGCTCAGCTTGAGCAACAGCAGTACGGAATGTGATATCCCAAAGAGTTGGAGCCATGGACTGGTAAGCCTCACCTCGAGCGAGGTTATTTAGGAATGCTTGCTGGGATACCTTCTGAGCTGAAGGGGAGATGGTCTGATAGGTCTGGTCCCAGTCAACTGAGATACCTAGTTGACGCCAAAGGGCTTCAAACTGTAATTCATCTTCAGCGGTGAGCTTTTCGCAAAGTTCAATGAAGTTCTTCCGAGAGATAGGAATCTGGTCAGCAGCTTTAGAGGACTTGTTGTCGCCTCCTTCGTAAGGAGGGACAAAGTTCTCGACATATGGCAATGAAGGATCGCAGCGAACACCGAAGTAGTTCTGCACACGACGCTCAGTTGGCAGACCATTGTCATCCCAACCCATTGGGTAGTAAACCTCTTTACCCTTCATACGTTGGTATCTAGCAACAACGTCGGTATGGGTATAACTAAAGACGTGACCTACGTGCAAAGAGCCTGAAACGGTAGGTGGTGGGGTATCAATCGAGTAGACATCAGCGCGAGTAGCTTCTCTTCTGAAGCGGTAAGTACCGTCTTCTTGCCACTTTAGAGCCCATTTCTCCTCTAAACCTTCAACGCCAACGCGTTCAGGGGTAGTAGCCGGGGCTCTGAAATCAGGGCTTGTGCTCACGCTTGAATCTCCAAAAAGTAAGGGTTCATTAAGATTAACATTGACTTAGTACCTTTTAGACCTAAACCCAGAGAGCCTTGCATGTATCCCAAAAATAACGGAGCTTCTTTTGGCATCCGCGAGGCTGTTCCAGCAAGCCCCTCGTTCCCAGCCATCGAAGAGTCAATCCTTGATTTTTGGGCTAAGGACCACACTTTTCAGGCATCCATCGACCAGCGCAAAGATGAGAATGCCCCTGAGTTTGTCTTCTATGACGGCCCTCCTTTTGCCAATGGTCTTCCGCACTATGGACACCTTCTTACCGGTTATGCCAAAGACACGGTTCCTAGGTTCAAGACCATGCAGGGTTTCCGAGTTGAAAGAAGGTTTGGTTGGGATACCCATGGTCTGCCAGCAGAGGTTGAAGCTGAAAGACAACTAAAGATCTCAGGTAGACCTGAAATCGAAAAGTTCGGTATTGATAAGTTCAACGACTATTGTCGTACTTCTGTTTTGAAATACACCAAAGAGTGGGAAACATATGTAACCCGTCAAGCTCGTTGGGTTGATTTTGATAATGACTACAAGACTCTGGATGCTCCATACACAGAGTCAGTGCTCTGGGCTTTCAAGCAACTACACAACAAAGGTTTGATCTACGAAGGCTTCAAAGTTCTTGCTTACTGTTACAGATGTGAAACACCACTTTCTAACCACGAGCTACGTATGGATGAAGATGTTTATCAAAACAGACAAGACCAGACCGTAACCGTTACCTTCCCGATTACCGAAGGTAAGTTCCAGGGTGTGAAGATCTTGGCTTGGACGACAACTCCTTGGACACTGCCAACTAACTTTGCCTTAGCTGTTGGCCCTGAAATTGAATATGCAGTTGTCAACACTGCAACAGGTAAGTACCTACTTGCTAAATCTCTTATTGCTCCGCATGTCAAAGACTTAGGTTTTGAAGAACTTGATGAAGCACTAGCTGCTATCGAGACAACTGTTCTTGGTAAAGAACTTAATGGCATCAAGTATGAAAGATTATTTGATTACTACGCCGATGAATCAAAATTTGATATTAAGAATGCTTGGCAGGTAATCCTTGGAGATTATGTTGCAGATAATGAAGGTACCGGTATCGTTCACCAAGCACCTGCCTACGGTGAAGATGACCAAAAGCTTTGTGAAGCTGCTGGTATTCCGGTTTATGTTTCAGTAAACGAACGTGGTGAATACAACTCAGTCATCACTGACTTTGAAGGTATGCATGTCTTTGAAGCTAATAAGCCAATTACTCAGAAGCTAAAAGACATGGGCCGCTTGCTAAAGCAAGCTAGCTATGACCACCCATATCCACACTGTTACCGTTGCAAGAACCCTTTGATCTATAAAGCAGTGTCTTCTTGGTTTGTTGAAACAACGAAACTTAAAGATCGCATGTTGGAACTAAACCAGGAAATCAACTGGGTTCCAGAACACACTAAAGATGGTTCTTTTGGTAAGTGGTTAGAGAATGTCCGTGATTGGGCTATCTCACGTAACAGATTCTGGGGAGCGCCAATTCCTGTTTGGAAATCAACTGACCCTAACTATCCACGTATCGATGTCTATGGTTCTTTAGATGAGATGGAAAGAGACTTTGGAGTAAGGGTTGCTGACTTCCACCGTCCAACCATTGATCACCTAACTCGAGTGAACCCTGATGACCCAACTGGTAAGTCGAAGATGGTTCGTGTTCCAGAAGTTCTTGACTGCTGGTTTGAATCAGGTTCAATGCCTTTTGCTCAGGTGCACTACCCATTTGAAAACAGTGACTGGTTTGATACCCACAGTCCTGGTGATTACATCGTGGAATACTCAGGTCAAACCAGAGGTTGGTTCTATACCCTGCACGTGCTATCAACAGCGTTATTCGATAGACCTGCTTTCAAGACAGCTGTCTCACACGGAATCGTTTTAGGTTCTGATGGCCAGAAGATGTCTAAATCCCTTCGTAACTATCCAGATGTGAATGAAGTATTTGACCGTGATGGTTCAGATGCGATGCGTTGGTTCTTACTAGCTAGCCCTATCCTTCGTGGTGGCACTATGTCTGTCACAGAACAAGGAATTAGAGAAGGTGTTCGACAGGTTCTGCTACCACTTTGGAATACCTATTACTTCTTCACTCTCTATGCCAATGCTTCTAACTACGAAGCAAAGTTTGATCTAGAGAGCACAGACGTTCTTGATAGATATCTAGTTGCTAAGACCAGAGAGATGATTGCTGGAGTAACGGCAGATCTAGATGGTTTTGATACCTTCGGTGCTGCAGCAAGACTTAGAGACTTTTCTGACGTGCTGACTAACTGGTACGTAAGAAGATCAAGAGCTAGGTTCTGGGATGGTGACCCACAAGCTTTCAACACCCTATATTCAGTTCTTGAACTTATGACCAGAGTTTGCGCTCCGATGCTTCCTTTGATTTCTGAAGAAGTGTTCCAGGGGCTAACCGGTATGCGTTCTGTGCATCTAACTCAGTGGCCTGATCATGAAGCACTAACTCGTGATGATTCTCTAGTTGAAGCTATGGACCAGGTTAGAGCTGTTTCATCTGTCGCTAATGGTCTTAGAAAAGTAAACGGACTAAGAGTTCGTTTGCCGCTAGCCAAACTAACTGTTGTTACAAAGAATTCTGATGAACTATCTGGCTTTGTTGACATCATCGCTGAAGAGCTAAACGTGAAGTCAGTTGACTTAGTTGAACTATCTCTTGATTCAACAACTGAGTTTGGTGTTATCAAGCGTCTGACTGTGAACTCTAGAGCACTCGGTCCTCGTGTTGGTAAGCAAGTGCAGCAGATCATTGGTGCATCTAAGTCAGGTGACTGGTCACAAGATGGCGAGAAGGTTATCTGTGGTGGAGTTGAACTAATGGAAGGTGAATACGAGATTGACTTAGTTGCTGACCTGTCTGATGCAACAGAGACAGTAAACCTAATTGGTATTTTGCCTTCAGGTGGATTCGTGCTTCTTGATTCAAGAGTGACTCCAGAACTAGAAGCCGAAGGTATTGCTAGAGATGTTATTCGTGCTGTTCAGCAAGCACGTAAGGATGCAGACCTAGATGTTTCAGATCGCATCAAGCTAGTTCTTACTTCAGTTCAAGAAGTTATTGACGCTGTTGCAACCCACGAAGAGCTAGTGAAGTCAGAGACTCTAACTCTTGAGTTAGTAACTTCAGTAGGAGATGTTGCCGGCGAAGGAACAACTGTTGGAGAAGATCTTCCAGTTGGCATTGTGGTGACCAAGCTTTGAGTCCAGAATCAGATGCATTAGCCAAGATTCAAGAAATTGAAGCTTCCCTTATGGCTCGTATTCCAGAGCACAAGCTTCGCCCAAGACTTGAACCAACCAGAAGAGCAGTTGAATTACTTGGCGACCCGCAGAAGGCTTACCGAGTTATTCACGTAACTGGCACTAACGGTAAGACA
>CAILDA010000036.1 GCA_903832875.1 uncultured Micrococcales bacterium
GCAGCTTCAAGTACTGCCAGGTAAATTTCTTTTTGTAACTTTGAGAACTTGCCATTGATTGGAAGAGTTCTAGTCACATCTGCGGTGTATAGGCTATCCACTTCAACACCAGCATCTAGAAGCAAAAGTTCACCTGGCTTTACTGGTCCATCATTGATGATCCAGTGCAAAGTGCAAGCGTGGTGACCGGCAGCAGCAATGGTTTCATAACCTAGGTCATTTCCTTCAGCTCGTGCCTGAGCGAAGAAAGCACCTTCAACGATGCGCTCACCTCTTGGATGTTTGGTGGCAGCTTTTAGATTTTTGACAACTGATTCGAAACCTTTGATTGAAGCTGCGACAGATTTCTTCATCTCAGCAATTTCATACTCATCTTTGATAAGTCTTAGTTCGCTAACAAACTCGACAAGCGCGGTGCTCTTCTCAAGAGTAAGAACAACTTTCTTATCAATGGCTTTTAGATCTGTTTCAAAACTACTCAGAGATTTGGTTGGTAAACCTAGCAGTGCAGAGACGTGCTTTAGCCCTGGTCTTGAACCAACCCAAAATTCACCGATTTGGTTGTTAGCAAAAAACTCATCAGTGTTCTTACCTGCTGTTTCTCTGAAGTAAAGAGTTGATTTAGGTCTACTGCCTCTTGCATCAATTACCAAAACAGAATCTGGAACAGTAGCTGTTCCCCAACCGGTTAGGTGAGCAAATGCAGAGTGTGGACGGAAACGATAGTAAGTATCGTTTGATCTAGCTAACTCGCCACCAGCTTCGATAACTAAGACTTTGCCCTTGAAGGCTTTAGCAACAGTTGCACGACGTTTAGCAGCATAGGGAACAACTTCATGCGGTTTAGGTAGTGGGGATTTATCGGCTGCCCAATTACTGCCGATGTACTTTACGAAAGCACTTCCTGTCGGGCGATGTGATCGTGTCGACCCTCGGGCGGCTAATTTCTCAGATGCGTCTTTGCTCATGCATTTATTCTGCCATTTTTAGCCAAAACGTGTCAGCGGTCCCTGTTATCTTGGAGAAGTAGGGAAGGGTAGAACTCATGAAGATTGACCTCCACATTCATTCCAAGAACTCCGATGGTGCAGACACCGTTGAGGATCTCGTGGCAAACATCAAAGCTGAAGGCATAGCTGTATTTGCTCTTACAGACCATGACAGAACAGATGGTTGGGCAAAAGCCGCAGAGCTAGCTAGCCAAAAGGGCCTGAGCTTCATCCCCGGTGTTGAAATAACAACAGAAGGACGCACTCCAGGTCATGAGCCATTTGGAATTCATTTGCTCGCTTACCTACCGAACCCTGAAGATTCAGCGCTCAAGGAAATACTGGAAGAGAACCTTATATCTCGCTATGTCCGAACCCAAAAGTTCGTGGAGAGACTCAAAGTGCCTTACCCAGAGCTTTCATTTGAATTGGTCTTAGAAATAGCGCAGGAAGGGTCGACACTAGGAAGACCGGATATAGCTCAAGCTTTGGTTCATCTGGGGAAATTTGGCTCCGTCGAAGAAGTCTTTGATCACCCTCAGTCACCGATTTCTAAGTTCAGTGAGTATTACATTCGAAACGAAGCGAGAGACGTTCTTGAAGTTATAAAGACAGTTCGTAACGCCGGGGGAGTTCCAGTTATCGCTCATCCGCTAGCTCGAACAAGCAGCGAAGACGATCAACCAAAAGAGTTTCCTAAGGGTCACTTTGAAAAAATGGTTGAAGCGGGGCTTCTTGGAATTGAAACCGACCACCGAGAAGTGCCTCCCGAAGTCAAAGTCGTCTTAGATAACTTTGCCCAAGAGTTTGGGCTTGTTACAACAGGCTCGAGTGATTACCACGGTCTATCAGTGAAGCCTAAGAACCCGTTGGGTCTTAGAACTACTTCAATAGAAATGCTGCAAAAGATTTTGCTTTTAGGAACAGGAACTAATCCAACTCTCTCGCACTCGTTCTAATTACTCGCCAGGCTTATAGCTTCTAGTTCTGTTTCTCGCCTTACGGTCGCCCTGGGGTTTAGCAGCTTCAGTCTTAGGTTTTCTAGGTGGCTGATTACTTCTAGGTTTTTGACCTCTAGGTTTATCGTTGTCACCTGGTTTCCAATCGGCGGGTCTTTTAGTTGCAGCAATTCTTCCCTTGGTTCCAGCTGGAATATCTAGGTCAGTAAATAGATGTGGTGAAGATGAATAAGTCTCAACTGGATCTGGAACACCTAGTTCAAGAGCTTTGTCAATGTTTGACCAACGAAGTAGATCTTCCCAGTCAACGAAAGTAACTGCGATACCAGTTCTTCCGGCACGACCAGTTCTTCCAGTTCTATGCAAGTACGCCTTCTCATCTTCTGGAACCGTGTAGTTGATTACGTGAGTAACATCGTCAACATCGATTCCACGAGCAGCAACTTCAGTTGCAACAAGAATGTCTTTCTTGCCGCTTCTGAAAGCATCCATAGATTTCTCACGAGCCTCTTGCGACATGTCGCCATGTAAAGCTGTTGCTTTGAAACCGCGATCAACTAACTCATCTGAAACTTTTGCTGCTTGTCTCTTGGTCTTAGTAAAGATAATTGTTTTGCCTCTGCCTTCTGCTTGCAGAATTCTGGCAACAACTTCATCTTTATCTAGAGCGTGAGCACGATAGAAGAACTGTTTGATATCAGCTTTGGTATGACCTTCATCAGGATCGTTGACTCTGATGTGAACCGGCTTGTTCTGATACTTTCTCGCAAGAGAAACAATCTGACCAGGCATAGTTGCTGAGAACAACATGGTTTGACGTCCTGCAGGGGTAAAAGCAAAAAGTCTTTCAACATCAGGCAAGAAACCAAGGTCAAGCATCTCGTCTGCTTCATCCAAGACCATGCATTCAATTTTGGAAAGATCTAGTTTCTTCTGCTTGCTTAGATCGATTAGACGCCCAGGAGTTCCAACAATAAGTTGTGCTCCAGCCTCAAGTTGGGCAACTTGCCCCTCGTAAGACTTACCACCGTAAATAGCAGCAACTTGAAGATTTCTGTTAGATGAGGCCAAAGTTAGGTCATCGGCTACCTGAATAGCTAATTCACGAGTTGGAACAACCACCAGTGCTTTTGCACCATGAGAAGGGTTGAGCCCAAGTCTTTGGATGATTGGGAGTCCAAAACCTAGGGTTTTGCCTGTGCCAGTCTTGGCCTGACCAATAAGGTCCTGCCCAGTCAATGCAAGGGGGATAGCCTGCTCCTGAATAGGAAAAGGGCTAGTTATGCCTTTTGTTGCTAGTGCGGCAACGATATCCGAATCGATGCCTAAGTCGCTGAAATCCAATAGTTTTGGCCGCCTGTCTTATCCGGTCAAGTCTAACCGTGCCAATGGAGGTTAAGATGGTTCGGTGTTCGAATGGTTGAAGCGGTTACGCAAGGTTGCAAAGCAACTGAGCCTTACCCCACGCGCGGAAGAGAAGACCGCTCGTAACACCAAAGCTATTAATCTCAAACCATATACGCCTGAACCCAAAGCTTTCCTTGGTCAATTGGCGTATCTTCAGTTAGCTAACTTTGAGATTCTGACAGCAGCCCTAAAGTATTCACCTAACACTTCCTATAAAGCCGAGCTCAGTGAAGCAGCAGCTAAGAGTTTTGATAAGTACCGTCAACTATCTAAGAAACTTGTTGAGCTTGGAGCAGATCCAGCTGTTGAGATGAACCCGTTCAAAGAAAGAATTGCTGTTTTTCATTCAAACACAATCGGTCTTGACTGGTATGAGGTTGTTGTGAAGGTTTATCTAACTTCAGGTTTACTAGATGACTTCTATTCGAGGCTTGCATCAGGTCTTGACGATGATTTGCAAGCTGAAGTTGAAAAGGCTTTGAAAGATAAAACTTTTGAGAAGTTCGCTAAGCGAGTTTTATCTGAAGCCATTGAAGCAGATCCAGTTCTGGGTTCACGTTTGGCTTTATGGGGCAGAAGGCTCATGGGTGATGTCTTACTAGAACTTAGAGCTGCATTTGATAATCGTAAATTGGCTCACATTCCAAAGACTAAGAAGTTGAGTGTTGAAGAAGAGAACGAAGTTAACTTAGCAGCGTACTCAAAATTGGAACCACTGATTTCAGAACTGACCGGAGCACACAGCTCCAGGATGGAAGTTATTGGGCTAACTGCCTAATTACTTAGTTTTGTGTTTCTTGAGCGAGACGACGAGCTCTGATGACTCGCACTCCAACAACCATCGCTACTGGCATGCTAAGCATTGTGATTAGCCAGATCCAAAGATCGTTATAGCTAAGACCAACCCAGGTCAAAATGGTCCACAATCCAAAACCAGAAACTAGAGAAAGAGCTGGGGCTAAAAACGCTCCATAGTTTTCTTTACCGGAAAGTATGTAAGGAGCCATAAGTCCAAGAAGTGAACCATAAACAAGAATGAATGCAAGTTCCATTAGGCAATAAATCCAACTCTTCGGGCCTCTTCAGCACCGATCTCAACGTAAGCCAAAGCATTGGTAGGAACAATGAAGATGCGACCTTTGTCATCAACAAGTTTCAATTGTTTTGAATCAGAACTTATCGCCAATTCAACAGCTTTCTCAATCTCAGGTGCAGTCTGCTTTGACTCAAATGAGATATCTCGAGAGGTGTTTTGTAGGCCGATTCTGATTTCCATGATGCTTCTTTCTTTCAACCACTAGATTACGACAAGAAGCGGGCTTAGGAAACAACTAGAACAGTTCGTCCTCAGGCTTTTCATGCTTCTCTTCGGCGGCAATGGGCTGAACTTCGGCTAAATCAACCACTTCTATCGATTCCGTGATGATTGTCACCGGAGCAGTGAAACTGGCTGCCTGGGAGATCGGGGTGATTACTTCAGGAGCGCTGGTGGCAAATTCAGATGGGGTAAGCGATGGCAGTAAGCCTTCAACAAGGTCCTGATGAAGCTGGGTCAACATCAAAGTTGCCTCTTCAATGCCCTCCTCATCTCCCAAAGCCATTACCTGTAATAAATAAGTCGCGAGCGAGAGTTCGAAGTAAAGATTTGCTCTTTGTTTTAGGTTTCTGTCGGCTCGGATCGAACCCTCGTAAGCCAAGGTGATAGCTGCGGCTATCTCAGGTTGAGCTTCCCCATAGATAAAGGCAAGATCAGATGCTGGGTCATCGACGCAGAGGCTACGCCACTCGGTGACTCCAACAATGTCAGTTCCTTCAGCAAGTAGGACATCGCTTCTGAGTCCGCCGTGAACAACAACCGGTTGATAGCGGAACAGGTTGACATCGAGTAGAGCTGTTTGCCAACGCTCAAGTAAGTCGCGGTGGATTTTGCCGGTATCCATGGCTCTGTCAAATTCAGCTACGCGTTCGCGAACTCGTTGAGCAGGCTGGTATTCCGGTAAACCAGCATCTGAAACCAAGCTTGAAGGAATTGAGTGAATTCGAGCAAGAGCTTGACCGATGGAATTAATCAGTGGGTCTTCAAGACGAACTCTAGAAAGATCAATTGGTGCACCTGGCACATATTCAAATGCCAGTGCCTGACGAATGGCTTTAGGGGAGGTCTGTCCTAGCAGGGCAGAGACACTAAAGGGCAAAGCTACGTTCTTGAGGACCCTCAGTGCTCTAACTTCAGTGCCCAGGTCGGTAGCTGCAACCGCTGTCTTAGGGGATTTGAGGAGAATACCTCGGCCGTCATCAGTGGTAAGTAGTTCGGTAGTCAGCCCGTCGCCATCAATGGTTAGGTTCTGAACCTGAACGAATCGAATGCCCGGCAGTGCGTCGGCTGCTAACGCCGCTAAAATCAAGGAAGGTTTGCCCATGCATTTCAGGTTAGACAAGATTAGCCCCAAGACCTGTTATCGCCACGCATTCTTATCTCACCTAAAACAGAAAAGTCAGATGTCTAAGCCCCTAAATCTTCCATTAGCCCAAGCGGTCGTTGACCGCGATGGGGCTAATCGGGATAGCGCTGAACTATTTGACCTGCTCTGGTTAGAACCTGAGACCAGAATCCTTGTTTTGCATAAAGGCAAGACACTTGTTCAAGATGGTGAACTTCGATTACTAAACACCGAAGAGGCAACGGCTGGTAAATACCGTGTTTATTTAGGTAGGACAACAGTTGAATTAGGTGATCAACCAATTGGGACGGCCATTGTTCTTTCAGTGCTTAGCGATAACGCAGCAAACGCAATTGAAGCGGACCCAACTAAGTGGATTGAACTTAGAAGAAGTGGTGCTGGATTACATCCAAGGGATGCAGCGCTTTTCACTCAAGCCTTAGCCATTCATAACTGGCACGAGACTCATCAGCATTGCCCTAATTGCGGTCAGCTAACCATCATGAAACAGGGTGGCTGGTCAAGAATGTGCATTGCTGAAGATAGGGAACTCTTTCCAAGAACTGATGCTGCAGTAATCGTTAGCATCATCGATGATCAGGATCGAATTCTGCTGGGCACGCAAGGTAGCTGGGAAAACAACCGTTGGTCTGTGCTCGCAGGTTTTGTTGAAGCGGCTGAATCTTTAGAGGCTGCAGTTATTCGAGAGATGTTAGAAGAATCTGGATTACTTGTAACTGAACCTGTTTATTTAGGAAGCCAATCTTGGCCTTATCCATATTCTTTGATGTTGGCATTCACAGCAAAAGTAGATCCGAGTAATTCTGCTGATTGTTACAAAGCCGATGGTGTTGAGATTTCAAAGCTACGTTGGTTTAGCAGAGCAGAACTAAAAGCTGAAGCCACAGAAATCTCGCTACCTAGTCGTATATCAATTGCTCGAGCATTGATTGAAAACTGGTTGGGTGAAGAAATTATTTCTGCAACCGAGATCGATAATCGCTAATGGAATACGAAGCAGACGAAATCCTCGATGCTCTGGATGAACAGCAGCGTGAAGCAGCACAATCTCTGCTAGGGCCAACAGTTATCTTGGCTGGTGCTGGTACTGGTAAAACCAGAACTATTACACATCGCATTGCTTATGGAATTCTTCGTGGCGATTTCTCGGAACATCGAGTAATGGCTTTGACATATACAAACAAGGCTGCCGGTGAGTTACGGTCAAGACTTAGGCAGCTAGGTGTTCATCAAGTAAATGCAAAAACTTTTCACGCTTCAGCTTTGGCTCAATTGGAATACTTCTGGCGAGAGTTCTTTGGAATTGAAGCTCCTAGGGTTTTGGAATCTAAATCAAGGGCTATAGGGCAAGCCGCTGAATCACTAAAAATAAGACTTGACCCAAACAGCATTCGTGATCTTGCAGCAGAGATTGAATGGCGTAAATACTCGATGCTCTCTCTCGAAGGTTATGCCGAGAGAATGTCTAGCCGACCGGTGATCGCAGGACTTTCCCCGATACGTGGCTACGAGATTCAAGTTGCCTACGAAGATGCAAAGGTCAAAGCTAAACAGATTGACTGGGAGGATGTGCTCTTACTCTGCACAGGAATGCTTCGTGCCGAACCTCGAGCTCTTGCTCACGTTCATCAGCAGTATCGTTTCTTCACAGTTGATGAGTATCAGGACATTTCACCGCTGCAACAAGAGTTACTTGATACCTGGTTAGGTGAGAGAAGCGATCTCTGTGTGGTGGGAGATCCCAACCAGACCATTTACTCATTTACTGGGGCAAGCGCTACATTTCTAGAAAACTTCGAATCAAGGTATCCAGGAGCTAACGTAATCTCTCTTACCAAGAACTACCGGTCCACTCCTGAAATCATTACAGTTGCCAATCACCTAAGGGGAAACAAGAACTATTCACCGCTTGAAGCAGTTCGCCCAAGTGGAGTTGAGCCTCAGGTTCAATCATTTACTGATAGAGCAACAGAGTGCTCATGGGTAGCCAACCAAATCAAGGATGCTCTCTCTAAAGGAGTAAAGGCGTCTCAGATTGCTGTTCTCTATCGCATCAATGGACAGTCAGAACATATTGAAAAAGCCTTAGCTGATGCAGCAGTTGAATATCAGGTTCGCGGTGGTCAAAGGTATTTCAATAGGCCTGAGATTATGTCTGCGGTAAGACTGGTTCGAGCAGAGGCTATGAACCCAACGAGTAAATCTGTTTATGAAAGCGTCTCTGCCATAGCCAGAAGCCTTGGTTGGCAGAGTATTGCTCCAAATGTTTCAGGTGCTCAATTAGAGCAATGGGAAGCTTTGAATTCTTTTGTTCAGATAGCTGATGAACTTGGTAACGATGCAACTATAAAAACTTTTGCCAGTGAACTGGAAGAGCGACAAAGATCACAGCATGAACCAACCAAGGAATCAATCACGCTAAGTACAATCCATGCTGCCAAAGGTTTGGAATACAAAATAGTGTTCATTATTGGAGCTACCGAAGGCTACCTACCAATTAGCTATGCCAAGACCGAAACACAGATAGCAGAAGAACAACGCTTGTTCTATGTTGCAGTAACCAGAGCTAAAGACCAGCTAAACATTACTTGGGCGAAGCGGGATACCTCTGATGATAGAGAGCGAACCCCTAGTCGATATCTAGATCTAATCTAGGTTCCTGACAAGTACAGAGCTTGTGTAATTCATGCATGGTTCTAGTAACA
>CAILDA010000037.1 GCA_903832875.1 uncultured Micrococcales bacterium
GTGAAGAAGTTCCTTCAGCAATCTTCTTAGACATGATCGAGCTTGCAATCAAAGGAATAGCTTCAACAGTTCCAGTGACATCTCTTAGTGCATAGAGTTTCTTATCAGCAGGAGCAAGCCCAGTTCCAGCAGCACAGATAATAGCGCCTACCTTGGCTAGCTGGGCGTGCATCTGCTGATTTGATAGAGCTGCCTGCCAACCTGGAATAGCTTCTAGTTTGTCTAAGGTTCCACCGGTGTGACCTAGTCCACGACCTGATAGCTGAGGAACGGCAACACCAAATACTGCGACCAGTGGAGCAAGCATCAGAGTGATCTTGTCACCAACACCACCGGTTGAATGCTTATCGGCTGTTGGAATTGTGATGTCACTGAAATCTAGACGCTCACCGGTAGCGATCATGGCAAGAGTTAGATCTTTGATTTCTCGTCTGTTCATGCCATTGAGCAGAATTGCCATAGCCATGGCAGACATCTGTTCATCAGCTACAACACCTGAGGTGTAATTATTTACCAACCAGTTGATCTGCTCAGTTGATAGTTCTTGTCTTTCGCGTTTAGCAACGATTAGTTCAACAGCAGAAAATTCCTTAGCCACAATAATCCTTTAGTTGCGCTCTTGCGCATTGAAACCAGTTTCGAGATCTCTTGGACCAAAAGCATCGGGTAAGACCTGTTCGATGGTTTTGATGCCAGATGTTGTCTGTAACAGCATTCCCTCTTGAGAGAACTCAAACAAGAGCTGACGGCATCTGCCGCAAGGCATCAAAATGTTCTCTGCTCCATCAACACAGTAAAAGGCAACTAGTTTGCCACCACCGGTCATCGCAAGGTTGCTTACTAGTCCACATTCAGCACATAGCCCAACGCCGTAACTAGCATTCTCAACATTGCAACCAGAGACGATACGACCATCATCAACTAGAGCTGCTGCTCCGACTGGAAAATGAGAATAAGGCGAATAAGAACTTTGCATTGCCTTGATAGCAGCAGTTTTTAGTTCATCCCAGTTAATCTCAGCCATGTTTAGCCCTTCTCATAAGGTTTACCGGAGGCCGCGGGAGGTCGCACCTTGCCAGCAAAACCTGCAACGGCAACAAGGGTTACCAGGTAAGGAACCATGGTGATGAAGTCCACTGGAATACCAGGGGAAACCTGGTTAGCCCAAACACGAAGAATAATTGTGAAACCAAATAACAATGCCGATAGCGTCACATAGATCGGTTGCCATCTACCAAGGATGACAACAGCCAAAGCGATGAAACCTTGACCACCGGACATCTCGCGACCGAAAGAACCTACGTTACCGATGGTAAGCGCTGCTCCACCGAGACCTGCGACCATTCCTCCAATTGTTACCCACCAGAATCTAGTTCGACCAACATTGATACCTACAGTGTCAGCAGCTAGTGGATGCTCACCAACGGCACGAGCACGAAGACCAAGCTTGGTTCTGAACAAGATGTACCAAAGCACAGGAACGATTAGGAACATCAAGTAAACAGTGATTCTGTTATTGAATAACAC
>CAILDA010000038.1 GCA_903832875.1 uncultured Micrococcales bacterium
CGCTACAACACCACCAAAAGCGCTAACCGGATCACAAAGGTAAGCCGCTGAATGGGCGCTAGCGATAGGGTCATCTGCTCCTAAAGGTGCAATGGCTATACCGCAAGGATTAGCGTGCTTGATGATAGCTACCGCGGGTTCTGAGAAGTCATAGGCAGTTCTAACTGCTGCATCAGCATCAACGTAGTTGTTATAAGACATCTCTTTACCGGCATGCAATTTAGCTTGGGCAATACCTGCAACAGCCATCGGCGCGCTATTCCTATAAATAGCAGCTGACTGGTGAGCGTTCTCGCCATAACGAAGAACATTTAGTAGCTCTGCTTCTAATTCAATGCTCTGTGGGAAACCAGGGTTCTTATGTGAGGTCAAAATAGTTTGATTAGGTAAAGCTCTTGTTTCAACTTCATTGGCAAACCAGTTAGCCACAGCGGTGTCATAACGAGAGGTATGGGCGAAAGCGAGTGCAGCTAATTCTCTTCTTTCAGCAAGAGTTGTCCCACCCGCATCAATTGATTCAATTACTTCAGCATATTTACCTGGGTCAACAACGATGGCAACGTTTGCAAAGTTCTTAGCTGCTCCCCTGACCATCGCTGGTCCACCAATGTCAATCTGCTCAACAACAGCATCGCCTTTAGCTCCTGAGGCAACTGTTTTCACAAACGGATAGAGGTTAACCACAACAAGTTCAAAGGGTTCAATTTCTAGTTGCTTGAGCTGTTCCTCATGGTTCACTAAACGCATATCTGCGAGCAAGCCACCGTGGATCTTAGGATGCAGAGTCTTGACTCTGCCATCTAGTGCTTCAGCAAAACCGGTAACCTCAACAACCTCGGTGACCGCAATACCAGCAGCACGAATACTTGCAGCAGTTGAACCAGTTGAAACAATTGAAACACCTGACTGGTTGAGAGCCGTTGCCAGTTCAATAAGACCAGTCTTATCGCTAACAGAGATAAGTGCACGTCTAACCTGCACTCGATCACGATGACGATAATCGGCAGGTGTGTATTCGTTTTGAGCTGACAATTGTCTTCCTCTGGTTAGGCCTTGGCTAAATCTTTTTGCTTTAAAGCAAACTGTTCAATGGTCTTAACTAAAAGCGCTCGTTCAATGGTCTTGATTCGCTCATGTAATGCGTGCTCCGTTTCTTGAGGGAGAATCTCTACTTCACTTTGAACAATGATCTCCCCTGTGTCAACACCCTCATCAACATAGTGGATGGTAACACCGGTCTTGGTAGCACCTGCTGCAAGTGCATCTCTAACCGCATGAGCACCTTTGAAATCAGGTAGCAGTGAGGGGTGGGTGTTTATAAGTTTGCCCTTAAGTGCAGCAACAAAGTTAGCTGGCAAGATTCTCATAAACCCAGCTAGCACTACTAGATCTGGTTGATGGTGCTGCACGCTAGCCAATAACGTCGCAGCCCATTGCTCTTTTGAACCAAAGCGTGAAGGCTCAACCACAAAGGTATCTACTTCATAGAGCTCAGCATGGACTAATCCAGGTGCGTCTTTATCTGAGCCAACAGCAACAATTTTGGCTGGAAATAGCGGATTCTCAGCTGCTTTTAGCAGTGCTAAAAGGTTTGATCCGCTGCCTGAGATGAGTACGACAACAGAGAGCATGTAACTATTTTATCCTGCGGGTTCTTTGGATAAGTTCAGCATCCGCTGCATCTGGTCTTGCACTGAAGAAGCCAGCCAAGATGGCAGCCACAGTGACTTCCACGAAGGTAACTCCTGCTACCAGCCACGGGTTAGCCCCAACGGTTGCCATACGCCCTGGTCCTATCGAGCCACCAGAGAAATCAGCCAAAATCCACATCTCAACAGCTGCTACGAAGCCAATAGCAACACCTAGCGCAATAGCGGCAGAGGTTGCTGAGGCATAGTTGAAGCGAAGTTCTGCAGTGTGTGACTTTATAAGTAATGTCGCTCCAAAAGTACACAGCAAAGGAACCAAGATAAACACAATCCCAAAACTATTAGCCCCTACTGGCAATGCTGCCAACATCGGAATAGCAGGCAATGGTCCAAGCTCTGTGCCAAGTGGAGAAACCATAGATCCTTCACCAACAGCGAAGCCAACGCCGGTTAGCCATGAGTTTGCCAACGCAATAACATTAGGCAGCAAGGCTAGTTGGCCAAAGCTCACAGTTATCGTTCCAAACAAAGACAGCTGCAGTGACTGATACAACCGAATAACTTCAACCCAGTTCAAGAGCAGCATCATTGAAAC
>CAILDA010000039.1 GCA_903832875.1 uncultured Micrococcales bacterium
CGTTGTCACCGACAAGACCAACTACTTCACCTGCGTGAAGTTTGAAACTTGCACCATCGAGAGCAACAACTGCTCCGTAGTTTTTAGAAACGTTTCTTACTTCGTAAATAATTTTCTGAGCCATGATTATTTCCTGCCAGGTTTCTGCAGAGTTTGCACTGCTACGGCAGCTGCAATCAAGATTGCAACAATAACTTGCTTGAGAGATGGGCTAACTGTTACTACTTTCACCATTAGCAGACCTGATTGAACGGTGAAGAGAACAAGTGTTCCAAGAGCTACTGAAATGATTCTTCCAACACCACCCATAAGTGATGCACCACCGATAACCGTTGCAGCGATAGCGTAAAGCTCCATGCCAGCACCGTTAGTTGGAGATCCTGCACCTAGTCTGATGTATGCGTAAGCACCAGCAAGGCCAGCAAGTCCTCCAGAGAGCATGTAAACCTTAGTGATGTGTCTGGCTGGGCTAATACCAGCAGCGCGAGTTGCAAAAGGGTTAGAACCTAGTGCGTAAGTGTGTAAACCAAACTTGCTCTTGTGTAAGAACAGACCACAGATAACTGTGATGATCATCACAGCTAGAACTGTGGTTGAGATTGGGAGTTGAACTCCGAAGACTTTATAGGGCATACCTAGTTGGAAATCGTTAGGGCCTTGTAAGGGCATTCCACCAGAGATGATGATTGCCAAACCTGTCATCGCACCCATGGTTGCCAGGGTTGCAATGAAAGGAACAATTTTTAGAACGTTGATCAGCGTTGCATTTAATGCACCGACAGCTAAACCAACAAGCAGTGAAACAAGGACTGCAATTAGAACATAAGGGATTGCATCGCTACCGGAGGTGTTGTTATCAAGGCCCATGCCTTTTACCAACACCCACCCGGCAACGACAGAACTCAAACTAACTGTGGCCCCAACCGAAAGGTCGATACCGCCAGTTATCACTACAAAGGTTTGAGCAACAGCAAGCAAGATGTATGAGCCCCAGTCGTTGAGGACTGTGCCTAGAGTGTTTGTAGTTAGAAAGATCCCTTGAGATGCAATCTGAAATACAACACCTAAGACAACTAGGGTCACCACTAGGAGAGTGCTCTGGTTCTTGAACGAGGCTTTCACCTGGCTCAAGAAGCCTGCGCTTCCTTGAGTCTCTTGCTTGCTGTTGCTCAATGTGTGTTCCTTTATAGCTATGGAGGGTTTTACTTCTCTAAGTCTCTTACTAGTTTGTGGCTACGTAAGTGTACTTAGTGAAGTCATCTGCTGATGTGTTGGCATCTAGTGTTACGTTCGGGATTACAACGTCGTGTGTAGCTGCCTTGGTACCGTTCTTGATGTATTCAACAAGAGTCTTGATTGCTAGACGAGCTTCAGCAGCTGGGTCCTGTGCAATAAGAGCAGTGAATACACCCTGCTTTAGTAGATCTACGTTTGCAGGGTATGCGTCGTAACCAACTAGAGCAATTTTGCCAACTAGGTTCCTAGCCTGAAGTGCAGCTGCTGCACCTGAAGCGTTAGTTCCATCGATAGCGAAGATACCCTTTAGGTTTGGGTACTTGGTCAACCAGTTGTTTACGTTGCTGTTAGCAGTCTGTGGGTTAGATGCTGAGTAAGCGACGTCCTTGATCTGGATGCCAGGGTAGGTTGAAGCAACGCGGTCCTTGAAACCGTTTAGACGACCAACGTTTGTAGTTGCTGTAGCTGAGGTTAGACCAACAACAACTTCGTAAGTCTTGCCAGCCTTGTAACCAATAGCAGTAGCAATTGCGTCTGCAGCCTTTGCTCCACCATCAGAGTTATCACCAGTGATGGTGATTACAGCCTTTGATGCGTCTGAAACAGTGGTGTCAACCATTGCAACTGCAACGCCAGCTTCGATAGCCTTGTTAGCTGATGCCTGAAGACCGTTAGGGTCTGTAGGGATCAATACAAGACCGTCTGGTGACTGAGCTAGTACGTTGTCAACGATTGGAACCTGAGTAGCTACGTTGTACTCTGATGGGTCTCCCTGCCATACAAGGTCAACACCCTGAGCCAAAGCTTCCGCTTCTGCTCCGACCTTCATTGCCTGGAAGAATGGATCTGATTCTGCACCCATTACGAATGCAATTGTTAGTTTCTTTTCAGGTGCACAACCTGTGACACCAAGGGTAAGCGCGGCTGCAGCGATTGCTGCGATACCTACGCTCAAAATGCGCTTGTTCATAGTTTCTCCTAGTATTTTGCGAGATTTGCGAGAACGTTCTCGCAAGTCGTGCTATTATCATCGCAGTAACTTCATTTGATTAGCAACTTTTGATGATTACGTTTTGATTACGAATAATGTTACTTAGCAAATAGGTAAGGATTGACTTTATGGCAGCAATAAAGAACGTGACAATAAACGATGTGGCAGAGGCTGCAGGCGTGTCGCGAGCTACCGTATCCAGAGCTTTATCTGGTTACGGTCGCATCAATAAACAAACTGTTGATCACGTTCAAGCAGTTGCCGACCAACTCGGATACAAACCCAATGCACTAGCGGCAGCTATGCGTGCAGGTAAAACTAAA
>CAILDA010000040.1 GCA_903832875.1 uncultured Micrococcales bacterium
CACCCTTTAGATTGCCAAAGGCTTGGAATCCACCGATTAGGGAAAGAAGTATTAGCCCGATAAAGCCAAAGAGGGATAGTTTGCTGTGTCGAATGACAAAATTGCTTAGAGGTCTCATTACTCTCTAGTCTAAATTACTTACCGAGGAAAGAAAATCAAATGAAGCAAACTAACAGGAATGCAAGGGCTTTCTTCTACTTCACCGTCTCCGCAGTTGGATTGGTCACCGCCTGGTACTTCAACACCATAGCAATCCTTAGGGGCCAAGACTTCTTTGGTTCATGGTTTGGTAGCGAGGCAGATCTAGTCGTGGCCTGTGACCTGTTACTAACAGCTTTTGCTGCTGTTCCATTCATGATCTTTGAATCAAAGAAGCTAGGCATGAAAAATGTTGGTTGGTATATCGCAGCCGGTTTCATAAGCGCCATTGCTTTCGTATTTCCTTTCTTCTTAGGTATGCGTGAACTGCATCTGAAGAAAACAAAAGGATCAAATTCTAAAACAGCTGCCAGTGGCATCGCTGTTCACACAGTGCAAACTCAAGAGCGTGAACTAGCTGGTGGAGCAATAGAGAACTTCGTCTTTGAGGGAAGAAGAATCGATGTTTGGGTTCCTGCTGAGCATGACGGAGAAACTCCTTTGTTGGTGGCTCACGATGGCGGTAACTTCCTGCTTGATGTTAGTGAAACTTGGAATCATCAGAACTGGGGACTACCGGAAGCAATAGCAACAGGTCGCATCGTTGCTAAAGATGGCAAGCTACCAATCATTGTTGGGGTTTATCGAGTTGATGATTCTTTACGTATGGCAGAACTTGCCCCAGAAGATATCTTGAAGACCAGACCACACATGCTAGATAACATCGGTGCAATCAAGAAACCAAGCCAGTTAGATTACAAAGGTAACGAATACCAAGACATGCTTGCTCTTCGACTAGTACCTGAACTGGCTAAAAGATATGGGCTAAAGCTAGACCCATCACGAACAGCACAGATGGGTTCATCTCTTGGTGGTCTTGCTGTTCTCTATGGCGTCTCAAGACACCCTGAGGTATTTGGAACAGCTCTAGGGTTATCAACTGCATGGCTCTTGGGTTGCCAAGAACTTATTGATCTAACTGTTGAATCTTTACCAAAGGGTGTTCGGGTTTATAGCGATGTTGGCACAGCAGAACTGGATGCTACTTACTGTTCTTGGCATTACAACTTTGTTGAGGCCATGGATAAAGCTGGCTGGCAGAGAGATCTGACATACAAAGCTGAGTTGTATCCAGGAACTGGACACAAGGAATCCTGGTGGTCGCAACGAGTTGAGCATCCAATCAACTGGTGGTTGAACTCTTAGGACAGACCTAACGGGTCTTCGCTGACCATAGATCTAGCTCCACCCATGAACTCAACAACAGCCTGATCTACTTGAATGTCTTTTAGTCTTATCGGCTTAGTTAGATAAAGACCTTCTAGTGATCTCACTCTTGAGAGTGCAACATAGGTATGCCCTGAAGAGAAGGCACCTGAACCCATATCTATTGTTACCTCGTCATAGGTCTGTCCCTGCGATTTATGAACAGTAACCGCCCAAGCTAATCGCAAAGGTATTTGTTTGAATTCAGCTAAAACTTCAGGAACGAGTTTCTCGGTGAATTTACCGGTCTCTTCATTGAACTCTTCTTCGATTAGGTAACGCACTTTTTGCCAGGTACTAACACCGACAGTGTGTATTTCATTATCTGCTTCAACAAGAACCTGGTTGCCATCACCAAAAGAAACTATCTTGCCGATAGTTCCATTAACCCAACGCCAGGTCATTGCACCATCAGCATTCTTAACTGGTTTCTGATCATCGTTCTTGATGAACATAACCTGAGCACCTACTTTGAGATGCAGTTGGCTCTCAGCTGGAAGTGCATTACCAAAAGCACTGGCATCGCCTGTTGCAAAAGATGATTTGAAGATTCGTTCTTCTGTTTCTAGTTTCGCTAACCGAACAGAGTTGACGTTGTCAACAATGTTGTTCACTGTTGCTAGTCGAATTACATTCTCATGCGGTGGGAAACGGTTACCGGCTTCATTGATACGATCAACCATCTCCTGATTTACTTCACCAACACGAATGGAATTCAGAATCTGTTTGAATTCAGGATCTCTTTGTCTAAAGATTTCAACCAGTTCAAATATTTCCATGCGTTCTGAGCCCCACACTTTGGCATCAAAGAACCACTGGGAGCGGTAATCCATTTCAACTAGTTTCTCTAGTTCTTCGCCTCTAGCTGGAACTGGAGCTAACTGATATGGATCTCCAAACATAATAACTTTGCAAGCACCGAAAGGAACTTTAGGTTTTCCTCGAGCAACCCTCAGTGCAACATCGATGGCATCCATTAGGTTTGCTGAAACCATAGAAACTTCATCGATGATCAGCATGTCTATTTCGCGAAGAACCTCCCGTGCTCTTCTGCCTAAATGTTTAGCAACATCACTTGCTGTTAGTGCTCCGAAAGGAAAGCCAAACAAAGAGTGAATAGTGATTCCACCTACGTTGTATGCAGCAACACCGGTAGGGGCACACACCACAACATCCTGGTCAGTGTTATCTCTTAGATAGCCAAGCAGGGTTGATTTACCGGTACCAGCACGGCCGGTGACAAAGACGGTTTGACCATCTTTCTCAATGTAATCAAAAAGGGCTAGTTGCTCTTTAGAGAGCTTGATTTCAGACAACGTATTTACCTTGAATCTTCTTTGCGTTTGGCCAGAGCGTCAAGCATACGGTTGTATTCAGACAAATCCTCGTTACCGCTGCGGTCACTTGCTCTATCTAGTCGTTTAGCATCTCTTTCGTCACTTCTAGCCCACTGCATAGCAACGATGATGGTTAGCGCTGCTGTTGGGAGTTCACCAATACCCCAAGCTATTGCTCCACCGGTTTGTTGATCTTCTAATGGGGTTTGACCCCACACTCTTCCCATTGCTCCATACCATTCAGGAAGTAACAAGGTATCTCCTGACATCAGAGCTAAACCAAAGAAAGCATGGAAGGCAAGAGTTGCAATCAAAAGTATTAGTCGTTGCGGGTAACCAAAACGTTTAGGTCCAGGATCAACACCGATAAGCGCTTGAACAAAAAGGTATCCGGAAATAACAAAGTGAACAATCATCCATTCGTGGCCGACGTGTTCACGTGTTGCCCAACCAAATATAGGTGTGAAGTAAAAGACCACTAAAGAACTGGCAAACATAATTGCAGCTACCAGTGGATGGGATAAGAACTCAGCGTACTTAGTGTGAACAGCCCAGAGCACCCACTCCCTCACGCCACGAGAGTTATCTTGACGCTTTGATACTGCCCTTGCCAACAGTGTCACTGGAGCACCAGGAACTAACAACACAGGAACTCCCATGGTTAGCAACATGTGAGCAAGCATGTGTGAGCTGAAAAGATATTGCTCATACGCATTGAAGTAACCGTTGGTGACATAGAACAGTAACCCAACACCAGCAAGCCATGAGAATGTTCTGCCGATAGGCCAACTGTCTCCTCGCTTTCTAAGACGAAGAACGCCGGCTATATAGAAACCAGCAAGCGCTGCTGTTACCAGCAACCAGATTAGATCTGGTTTGAAAGTAGTGAACCAAGTCATAGCTGTTGGTTCTTGAGGAAGCTTTGAACCTGTGAGTATTTCAGCGGGGGTAAGAGTTCCACCTGGGTAATCAGTAACTGGGTTAGCTGTTCTAGCTAATGCCGTTCCTAAACCAATAGCTGATCCGAATAACAAGAATTCAACTAGAACTAGTTTCCAGAACTTATTTGCGGTTTCTTGTAATTTGCCAATGAACCTTTTGCGATAGATCGCACCAAAGATTCCAAGAATTACAAGAACCAAACTCTTTAGTAAAACAACTTGGCCATAGCCAGTTGTGAAAAGGTTTGTAATAGGACCAATACGTATCTGGGCTGAAGCAAAACCAGATACAGCAACTAAACCAAAACCAAACAGCGCAAGAGTTGAGTATCTTGAGACGAATGCATTCACAGCTTCAGTTTTATATGAAACATAGAGTGCAACTAAACCGCCAACCCAGATGCAAATACCAACTAGATGAAGACCAAGTGCGTTGACCGCCATCGAGTGTGAAGCAGAACCTGCAGCGTGACCGCTCAGAGCTACCGGCACTAACGCTGCTAACCCCATGGCAGCAAGAACTGCAACACCA
>CAILDA010000041.1 GCA_903832875.1 uncultured Micrococcales bacterium
AATTCGCTAGAAATACTGACCCAGGAAGAGCACGACAAGCTTCTGATGGCTGATTGGAAGCCTGAGGATCACGAGTTCAATAGAAACCTGACGCTGGCTTTTGAAGAACGTAACCTTCGTAATTCACTAGCTATGGCGGTGGTCTCCAGAAGAAGTGCACTAAAGATGTCGCAGCGCTCACTTGCAAAGTTGGTAGGAATTAGCACTCGGGACATTTGCCACATTGAACAGGCAAAGTCGAATCCAACCCTCTCAACTCAAGTCAAGATCTTGTCAAGCCTTGGCTTGACTATTCAGATTCAAGAGAGATAAACACTTGAGACAGGAACACCCAGGCCCAATCGATCAAGGCTCTGTCTTGGAGTATTTCACCTTGGTCATCTCTTGGTGCTGGAACTGATAGTTGTTTAGCTGAAGCTAAATATCTAAGCCCTGGGTATGCGTAACTGAGTTGAACCTGTCTTGCTTCGGTTAGTTCAATTGGGGTTAGTTTGAACTGGTTGCCGATCATCATGACATCTTTGAGGTTTAGTCTGTTGCACTGTTGCCTCAACTCTGTGACATCAATTAGGTTCTTGACGGACTGTGGTGCTTTTCCGTATCGGTCTTCTAGTTCTTGGAAGATGGCATCGAGTTGGGCTCTAGTTCCTAGCTCGCCACTAGCTGCAGATAGCTTGTGATATGCCTCAAGTCTTAGCCGTTCTGAATCAACGTAAGCAATAGGAATATGAGCATCGATTGGGATCTCTAGTTTTAGTTCGGCTGGAGATTCATGTTTGATGCCCTTGAACTCATCTACTGCTTCACCAATCATTCGAAGGTATAGATCAAAACCAACACCGGCTATGTGTCCTGATTGTTCTCCACCCAGCAGGTTTCCTGCTCCACGTATTTCTAGGTCCTTTAGCGCTACCTGCATACCTGAACCTAGTTCGTTGTTAGCAGCAATTGTTGAGAGTCTGTCTAAAGCAAAAGGTGATAATGGCTTGTCTGGTGAGTATAGGAAGTATGCATAAGCACGTTCTCTTGACCTGCCAACTCTTCCTCTGATTTGATGAAGTTGCGATAACCCAAAGTTCTCTGATCTATCAACAATCAGAGTATTGGCATTAGGAATATCAATACCAGCTTCAATGATGGTGGTTGAAACTAATACGTCGTATCTTCTCTCCCAGAAATCAATAACAACCTGTTCTAATTGACCTTCATTCATCTGACCGTGAGCAACTGCAATCCTGGCTTCAGGAACCAGCTCTGCTAGTCGGGAGGCAACCTTATCGATTGAGTCCACTCGGTTATGAACAAAGAATACTTGGCCTTCACGGATAAGTTCTCTATGAATAGCGGCAGCAACCTGTTTCTCGTTGTATGGGCCAATATAGGTCAGAATCGGGTGCCGCTCTTCTGGAGGAGTAGCAAGAGTAGACATCTCTCTAATGCCAGTAATTGCCATCTCAAGTGTTCTTGGGATAGGAGTTGCTGACATGGAGAGAACATCAACATTGGTTTTGATGTCTTTCAGCTTCTCTTTGTGCTCAACACCAAAGCGTTGCTCTTCATCGATGATGATTAGCCCAAGATCTCTAAACTTCACTCCAGCAGATAGCAACCGGTGTGTTCCAATCACAACATCAACTTCACCGGTAGCCAGAGCAGCAATTGTTTCTTTAGATTCCTTAGCGCTTTGGAATCTAGAGAGTGCTCTAACATTCACTGGGAAACCAGCAAAGCGTTCAATGAAGGTTTCAACGTGTTGGCGAACCAAAAGCGTTGTTGGAACAAGAACAGCAACCTGCTTGCCATCTTGAACAGCCTTGAAGGCTGCTCTGATGGCAATCTCAGTCTTACCGTAACCAACATCTCCTGCGACCAATCGATCCATAGGAACAGGTCGTTCCATATCTCTCTTGATTTCTTCAACTGTGTTTAGCTGATCTGGAGTTTCAACAAATGGGAAGCTATCTTCCATTTCTCTTTGCCATGGGGTATCAGGCAAGAAGGCATAGCCTTTGGCATTCATTCTGGCTGAATAGAGTTTCACTAGGTCAATTGCAATCTTGCGAACAGCTTTTCTAGCATTGCCTTTAACCCTGGACCAGTCCGTACCACCCATCTTGGATAGCACCGGTGCTTCCCCACCGACATATCTGGTCAGGAAATCTAACTGATCAGTTGGAACATAAAGAACATCTCCAGCTAGTCCTCTTTTAGAGGGGGCATATTCAATAACTAGATATTCCCTAGTGTTCTTAGTATTGCCAAGTTGTCGCTGCACCATCTCAACAAAGCGACCGATGCCATGAATCTCATGAACAACATAGTCACCTGCTTTGAGGGCTAGTGGGTCAACCGCTTGACCACGTTTAGCTGCCAGCCTCGGTCTCTTCACCGGTGCATACCCTGCACCCCTACCAAAGAAGTCACTATCAGTTAAGAGAATCAACTTAGCTTCAATAGCTGCAAAGCCCTTACGAATAGGAGCTTGTACTAAGAGAACTTCTTTGACTGCAACTGAAACATCTTCGATGCTTTCAGGTAGTTCTTCTAAGACCTTTGCTGGTATTTTGGCAGCTTCTAATATTTCAGCAATACGTTGAGCTGTTCCATGTCCAGGAGATGCAATAACAACCTGTTGCCCTTGCGAGAGTTGATCAGCGATGTAATCAACCGGTTCAACATCCATTCCTTTGAAGTTCGGTATCTCTAAAAGGTTCAAAACAATCTGTTCATTCTCATCAACAAGGAAAGATGAGATGCTCACAAGAGGTCTGTCCCTAAGCCCAGTAGTGAAATCATGCAGAGTCTTAAAACCACCTGAACTTAGATCGATAGGAGCTTTAGCTCCTTCGAGTGCTGCATCCCAGGCAGCATGAAGAAACTCTTCATTGGTTTCAATAAGGTTGACTGCTCTCGCCATTGATTTCTCAGGAGAGAGTAAAACAACGTAGGCATCCTCTGCCAAGTAATCACTAACCTGCCCTAAGGATTCAACAAGGGCCGGAGCTAAAGATTCCATGCCATCAACTGGAATACCTTGACCAATTTTGGCAAGCATGGTTGAAAGGTTAGGAAACTCATGTTCCATCTCTCTTGCACGAAGGGCAACCTGAGGGGTAATGATTATTTCTCTTGCTGGGTAAATAGTTAGCTCTTTAGGTCTGCCGTCTAGAGATCTCTGATCAGCAACACTGAACTCTCTCATCTGTTCTAATTCATCACCAAAGAACTCAAGGCGAATAGCGTGCGAACTGGTAGTTGGGAATATGTCCAAGATGCCTCCACGAACAGCAAACTCACCACGCTTAGTAACCATGTCAACTCTTTGATAAGCAATCTCAACTAACTTCAAAGTAAGTTCTGGCAATAGATACTCACCCTCAACTTTGAGAGTCAAAGGTGGGTAATCGGCTAACCCTAGAACAACAGGTTGCAAAGCAGCTCTAATCGATGCAACAACAAAGACTTGCTTATTGCTCTTTTCTTTGTTTAGTTCATTGAGTCTGTGTAATGTCTTGAGCCTTCTACCAACAGTCTCTGCTGATGGTGAGAGCCTTTCATGAGGAAGGGTTTCCCATGATGCAAACTCTAAAACTTCAGCATCTGGGTTAGTTACTCTTAGGAACTCGACAAGGTCTTCTGCTTCACGACCAGAGCTAACCACAACTAAACACTGCTGAGATAGTTTCTTGGCTCTACGAAGATCTGAGATGGCACTTAGTATCCAAGGCTGAGCACCACTAGGAGCAACGACCTCTAAACGCTTATTGGCTAGGGCTTTGGTGACTGCAACAAAGGGATATGAATCAGAAACGCGTGCGACAAGGCGCGACAAACCCTCAGAAACTTGTATCGCATCCATGGGTCAAGTCTAAGTGGCTATTGGGAGTGGAATACCTGCTGAGCTTCAGCTAGCCCTTTATTAATAATGGCCTCAACAGCATCTGCTGCTATTTCCAAGGTGGTTGGTAACTCTGCTCTTTCAGTTGAGTTGAAGTCTTTGAGGACAAAGTCAGCTGCATCCATCGTGCCTGGTGGACGACCGATACCAACTCTGATTCTGATGTAGTCATTACCAACAGCGCTGATGATATCCCTTAGTCCATTATGACCACCGTGACCACCGGAGAACTTAATCTTGATGGTTTCTGGTTCTAGGTCTAACTCATCGTGAATCACAATAAGTTGATCTGGTTTTAGATCATAAAACTTCAGGAGGTTAGCTACTGGTCCACCTGAGGTGTTCATGTATCCAAGTGATTTAGCTAAGACTAGTTTTGGTGCATCAAAGCCTTGACCCAGTTTGCCCTCGGCAACAAGAGCATGAGCTTTATGTGATTTGAAAGTTGCGTTGGTTCTCTTTGCTAATACGTCTAAGACCATCTGCCCGACATTGTGCCGGTTGTGAGAATAGTCGGGCCCAGGGTTACCGAGCCCGACTATTAGATAAGTCTTAGTAGCGATGAGAACTACTCAGCCTTAGGCGCTTCTGCAGCTGCTGCTGCAGGTGCTGCTTCAGTTTCATCTGATGCACCGGCACCGGTACCGATAACGGTAGCGATAAGTACGTGGTCATCTAGATCTAGCTTTGCTCCAGCTGGAAGCTTGATGTCTCCTGCTGTTACGTGGAAACCAAGTCCTTCTTTGTTGAAGACAACTTCAACGAATTCAGGAATGGTAGTTGCATCAACTTCAATCTTTACTGTCTTGTGCTCAAGGTCGATAACAGTACCTGACATTGATTCACCAACAATGTGAACAGGAACTTCAACGTGAACTCGCTCACCCTTGACGATCTCAACTAGGTCAACGTGCTCGATAACCTGGGTGACAACATCCTTAGATGCGCTTTTAACAAGAACAGTCTCGGTCTTGCCGTTTAGTTCTAGCTCGATGATGGCGTTCTTGTGACGAAGCACAAGAGCTACCTGGTGGGCAGGAAGTGTGATGTGACGTGGCTCTGAACCGTGACCATAGATCACTGCAGGTGTGCGGCCAGCTGCACGCTCTTTACGAGCAGCACCCTTACCGAACTTGCTTCTTAGTTCGCCAACTAGTTTGTTTTCTGACATGAGTTTTCCTTAATCTTTGGTGTTCAACTCAAGCGTTTTACGCGAGGAACCTTGATCCAAAGATCTTGACCCCGTCGATTACGGTTACGATTTGTAACCCTCGCCGTTGTTTCTAAGTAAGTCTAGTTGTGCTTACCGGTACTGGCAACCCGTCGGATAACCAACCTGACCAGCATTGCCAAAACGAGAATTACGGTGCTGACCTGGAAGGCAGGGCCTGGAACGTTACTTAGTAGTAAAAGACAGAGCAGAAAGCCCAAACCTGCTACGAATCTTGGTTGTTTGCGCTCAATTTTTGGTTGCATAAAGGCTGAAATGTGCCCGATTGCATAATACAAAAGCACGGAGAAACTGGAGAAAGCTATGACCCACTGGGTGTATTGGGAGGTTTCAATCAGGGTAATTGCACCGACTGCAATTAAGACTTCCGCTAACCAAGGAGCTCCAAAACGGTTTCTTTTAGCGAAGGCTGAAGGTAGTTCTCTATCTTCAGCCATTGTTGCCGCTGTTCTGGAGACACCGGCAAGCAAAGCAAGTATTGAGCCCAGACTTGCCCCAACAACAACTAAATCAATAAGCCAAGTAGGAAACCAAGGAGCGGTAATACCTGTCATCGCTTCAAAAACTGCAGCAGGAACTGCTTCATTGCTTGGCTGAAGTATTCCGATAAAAACAATCGTGATTAGAAGATAGATCACCAAGACAGCAGCCAGAGATATAGCGATTGCTTTAGGGATGTTTTTCTTTGGATCTTTAACCTCATCGCCCAGAGTAGCCACTCTCGCATAGCCGGCAAAGGCAAAGAAAATTATGGAGGCTGCTGAGAGAGTTGACAGGCTCGCCGAAGGCATCAGCATGTCTGTGTTGAAGCTTCGAGAACTTAGGCCATGAGCAAAGCCGGTAACGATGCTAAAAACTATGAAGCTGATTGTTGTGATTGCCAGTGCTGCTGCCATCTGTGCTGTTCGATTAATTCCAAACAGATTTAGTGCGGTCATCAACAGGATTGATGCAACAGCTACTGGCCAACCTTGGTAGCCAGGTAGCAAATAAGTTTCAATGATGATGGCAATGGCAGCAATGGAGGCTATCTTGCCAAATACAAAAGAGAAGCCTGCTATGAAACTAAATTCTTTAGGAAGGTACACTCTGGCGTAGCTGTAAACACCGCCTGCTCGAGAGACATAGCTAGCAAGTTGATAAACAGAAGCCGCGTTGAGGCTTGCCACCAGTGCGGCTAGTGCTAAAGCAAAGAAGATCTGGTCGTTTACTTTTTCCCAAGCTGTTGACCAAACAAAGAAGACGCCGGCTCCGAGCATCGAAGCCAAGCCAATGGCAACTGCCCCAAATAGAGAAAGCTGTTGCGGTTTAGACGTGGCCATCAAACAGGCTAGTTACGCTGTCATCGTTGAATACTGAGGAGATAGCCCTAGCAATCAGCGGAGCAATAGATAGCACGGTTAGCTTCTCGAACTGCTTGGAGGCATCGATAGGCAAAGTGTTGGTGACAATCACATTGTCAACATCAGGACCTGAAAGTCTTTCAACTGCAGGGTGACTAAACACCGCATGAGTTGAAGCAACAATGATTCTGCCTGCACCGTTTTCTCTCAGCGCTTTAGCAGCAGCCACGATTGTGCCAGCTGTGTCGATCATGTCGTCAACTAGAACACAGACACGTCCTGCAACTTCACCAACAAGTTCATTTACCTGAACCTGGTTTGGCTTATTAGGGTCACGACGTTTGTGAATAATCGCTAGAGGAGCACCAAGACGGTCAGCCCAGATATCTGCAACACGAACTCGACCTGAATCAGGGGAGACGATAGTGAGGTTCTCTGATCCAAAGGTTTGCTTCACATAATCAGCTAGAAGTGGCAAAGCCCAAAGATGATCCACCGGTCCATCAAAGAATCCTTGGATCTGAGGTGAATGCAAATCAACAGACATCAATCTGTCTGCTCCAGCTGCCTTGTAAAGATCTGCAACTAATCTCGCTGAGATGGGTTCACGTCCCTTGTGCTTCTTGTCTTGTCTGGCGTAAGGGAAGAAAGGAGAAACGACTGTGATTCTTTTAGCGCTAGCTCGCTTTAGAGCATCAACCATGATGAGCTGTTCCATCAATTGGTCGTTGATAGGAGCTGAATGAGACTGAAGAACGAAAGCATCAACACCACGGACGCTCTCATCGAAGCGAACGAAGATCTCACCGTTAGCAAAGTCATAAGAAGTAGTTGGGACTATTTCCGTATCAAGCAGAGTCGCTATCTCTTTGGCCAGCTCAGGGTGAGCACGACCGGTGGCTAATACCAAACGCTTTTGACCTGTTGATTTGATCTGCACTTACTTCTCTCGTTTCTTATTCTTTAGCTTTTTTAGCAGCTGCTGCTGCTTTGGTCGTTGCTCTCTTATCTAACACCCAATCGGCAAGGTTACGTTGCGGAGCAACGCTCATGCCTAGCGCGCCTGGCTCGACATCTTTTCTAACTACTGTTCCGGCAGCTGTATATGAGCCATCGCCTAGGGTAACAGGCGCTACAAACACGTTGTGTGAGCCTGATCTGACGTGTGAGCCAATGACAGTGTGATGTTTATCTACGCCGTCATAGTTAGCGAAGATGGTGCCTGCTCCGATGTTGCTCTCAACACCGATGGTGGCATCGCCGACGTAACTTAGGTGTGGAATCTTGGATCCTGCCCCGATAACTGCATTCTTAGTTTCAACGAAGGTACCGATCTTGCCACCAGCTCCTAGATGTGTTCCTGCTCTTAGGTAACTAAATGGACCAACAGTTGCCTCATCATCAATAACCGCACCAACGATGTGAGATTTGATAATTGAAACGTTTTCGCCAACCTGAGTATCCAGCATGGTTACTTCCGGACCGACTGTGCTGCCTCTACCGATTCTGGTTATTCCCTTGAGGTGAGTACCTGGTAGCAAGGTGACATCTTCACCAAGACTTGCAGTGATGTCGATAAAAGTAGTTTGTGGATCTGTGATGGTAACCCCGGCAAGCATCCAAGCTTCACAGATTCTCCTGTTAAGTTCTGCACTTACTTGCTGCAACTGAATTCGGTTGTTCACTCCAGCAACTAACCAGTTATCTGAAACTTGAAGTGCTTGCACTTCTCTACCGGATTTGAGAATCTCAACAGCTGCATCAGTTAGATACTTCTCACCTGCAGCATTATGAGTACCAATAGCTGATAAAGCTTTCTTTAGCTCTAAATAATCAAAGACATAGACACCGGCATTTACTTCAGTAATCTCAAGTTCTTCTTCGGTGGCATCTCGATGCTCAACGATTGAACTAAAAGCACCGTTATCTGATCTAACGATTCGACCGTAACCTGAAGGATCACTAAATACTGCAGTTAGCAATGTTGCTCCCGCACCACTGGTTAGATGCACATCAAGCATTGATTCAATGGTTTGAACATCAAGTAATGGAACATCACCGCTGGTAACAACTACAGCACCTGAGAAACCATCAGGTAGGACGTTTAGTGCACACTCAACAGCTCTACCAGTGCCAGGAACATCATCCTGATGAGAGATGTGCACTGTTGGATAGAAAGCGTGGATGTATGGCTCTATCTTTTCTTTTTCATGACGGATCACTGGAATAACGTATTGAGCACCAAGAGCAGTTGCGGTAGCTAGAGCATGGCCCAGCATTGGTAAACCAGCAATTTCATGCATGACCTTAGGAGTTGCTGATCGCATCCTGGTGCCTTCGCCCGCAGCGAGTACGACAACGGCTAAGTGCTGCTCGCTCATCTAACCTCCGTTGTCATGGGATATCGCTGCTCCCCCAGGATTCGAACCTGGACCGAACACCTCCAAAGGGTGCCGTGCTGCCGTTACACTAGGGAGCATTGTGAGCCACCTAGGGCAGCTAACACCCTCTAAGTCTGCCAGATGTTTAGAGTCTTTGACCCTTCTTAGCTCTCGAGCCTAGCCCCAGCACTAGGACCTGTGCTAACCAGAGCAAAAATACCTTCTGCCTTCAAAAGCTCAACGACTTCATGGCATCTAGCAGCTGAATCAAATAGGGCTGCGATAGTTGGACCGGAACCTGAAACCATAGCCCGAAGTGCGCCTAATTCTTCTAACTGCTCTTTGAGATGAGCAAGGGCTGGTATCAATGCGAGGGCAGCCCCCTCTAAATCATTAGACATGACAGCGGCTAATTCCTGGGCACTAGTAATTCTCAAAGACCCTAAATCATTGAAGGAATTGCCTGTACTAAGTTCATCGAACTTATGGAACACCAAAGGTGTGGATAACCCTTGATTACTGATGCAGAGCAACCAGTTGCTCTCAAATTCAAGATCAGGTAGTTCTTGTATTTGCTCACCACGGTTAGTTCCAATCGCCAAGCCACCATAAAGACAGAAAGGAATATCTGACCCTAGCTTTGCTCCTAGCGCTGCTAGCTCGGCAGTAGAGAGTCTTGCAATGCCTTGCTCTTGAAAGAGGAACTCATTCAGAGCCACGAGCATGGCAGCAGCATCGGAAGAACCTCCAGCCATTCCACCGGCAACAGGAATGCGCTTCAGGATATCTACCTGCAGATCGGGAGTTGGAATGTTGTGATGACTAGCTAGCGCTTGAGCAACTTTATAAACCAGATTTGTTTCATCGGTTGGGACAGCTTGGATGTGTCTTTCAGGCAAGCTCTGACCGTGAACATAAATACTGACACCTGTTCCAGTTTCACCATTAACCAGTGTGAGTTCTTCACGCAGGTTTAGGGCTAAAAACAAAGAGTTAACTGGATGGTAACCATCAGGCTGAATGCCACCGACTTCAAAAACCAAATTCACTTTGGCTGGGGCTGTTGCTTTGATTATCTTGCTCATCGTTTCACCTGCTGGGCTATCTGCTCAAGTAAATCCTTCCAGAACTTAGTTCTAGCCTTGAGCATTACTGGGTTACCAATGAATTCATGTTCGATTAATACTTCGCAAACACCTTCGACTGCTTTGAGGATAATAGTTGACCGAGTCTCGTCTTTGAAAGTGAGCACAATCCGTTCGGATTGAACTTGCTTCAGGAACTTTGCAAACCCTTCCCCATAGATGCTGTTGGAGATCAGGATGTTGTATGCAAGAGCAGGAGAAGTCTCTAAGACCTTGCTAAATCTAAGTACCGTGTCACTTCCGGTATTTGTCTTCGGGGTTTCTCGCCATTGTAGATACATCAAGGCAATTGAAGCGGCCCACCACTTTTGAACTCGGTAGTTTTCTTCTAAAAAAGTAGCAATAGATTTTTGTTTAGCTTCACGATGACGCGATTCAAAGATCAGCTCTAACCATTCCTCTTTTTGTTTTCCGGTATTGGTCAAAAGTTGAGCAGAAGAAACATTGGGATTAGCCGGCGTCTCAGGAACAAGCATTGCTCTTCGGCCATGTTTCTTGTGCTCTGCTTTTTGAGTTGAAGGATGACTTTCAAAAACTGGAAGGTCATCGAAGATACCTGGCTCTTGTTTCTTCTTCTTGAAGATCATTGCTTAGCCTTAGCAATACTCACGAAGTCCATGATCTCTAGCGCTTCACCACGTTTAGTTGGGTCAATGCCTGCTCGCAATAAAATCTGTTCAGCAAGGGCTGGAGAACCAGCCCAGTTAGCTAGTGCTTGCCTGAGTGTCTTTCTTCTTTGAGCAAATGCTTCATCAATAACTTGGAAAGTGGCAAGACGTAGTTCTTCATCACCTAATGGGGTAACACGTTTGATGAAGTAGACCAAAGCAGAATCAACATTAGGTTGAGGCCAGAAGATGTTTCTTCCGATGTTGCCAGCAAGGTTACTCTCGGCATACCAAGCAAGCTTTGCACTTGGCACCCCATAAACCTTAGAACCAGGAGTTGCTGCCAAGCGATGAGCTACCTCAGCTTGAACTAGCACTAAGCCTGAGTGAATGGTTGGGAAATGTTCTAAGAAGTGCAGTAACACAGGAACAGAGATGTTGTATGGCAGGTTAGCTACCAAGGCTTGTGGCGCTAACGGTAGCTCAGTAACTTTCAGGGCATCTGCTGAAACTAGGAAGAAGTTCTTACCAGGGGCACGTTTACTAACTGTGTCTTGAATAGCTGCTGCCATCTTGTGGTCAATCTCAACGGCAATGACGTTCTTGGCTACTTCTAGTAGCCCTAGGGTAAGTGAGCCTAAGCCAGGGCCAATTTCAACGACTGTTTCATCCCCAGTTAGTTTTGCCTGAGCAACAATCTTTCTAATCGTGTTTGGATCTGTTACAAAGTTCTGACCAAGCTTCTTAGTTGGGACAACTCCAAGAGCAGCAGCTAATGCTCTTACATCTGCACCGCCTAAAAGCTCAACCATTAGAGACCCTCAGCCCAAGAACCATAGACAGCCTCAGTATTAGCAGTTAATTCAGATGCCATGTCATTGACACTGATTCCTCTAACCTCAGCCATTCGTCTAACTGTTAGCCCAATGAGGTAAGGAGAGTTAGGTCTTCCTCTAAATGGTTCAGGTGTTAGGAAAGGTGCATCTGTTTCAACCAAGATAAGTTCTGGTGGCAACATCGCTAAAGCATCTCTTAGTTCTTGATTCTTTTTGAAAGTAACTGTTCCTGAGAAAGATGCATACCAACCATGCTCAATTAGAATCTCTGCTAATTCTATTCCACCGCTAAAGCAGTGAAACACTGTTCGTTCAGGAGCTCCAACTTTTAGCAAGGTATTCACAACATCTTCATGCGCATCACGATCATGGATCTGCAAAGCAATGTTGTTCTCTTTTGCTATTTCGATATGAGCTTCAAAAGAGTGCTGTTGTAAAAACAATAGTTCTTCAGTTGTTCTAAAGTAATCAAGACCAGTTTCGCCAACTGCTCTTACCCTTGGCTCTTTAGCTAGCTTTGCTATCTCGGCAATACCTTCATCAAGTTCTCGCAATGAGGCATACTCAGCTGCAACATTCGGATGCAAAGCAACAGCAGCTAACAGTCTTGGTTCAATAGCAGCAGTTCGTGCTGACCAAATGGACGTTTCAACTGAACCACCAACTTGAACAGCACCTAATATTCCTGCTTGGTTAGAAAGCTCTAAGTGCTCTCGGTAATCCATGGGATTCTCACCATCGGCTATTTCCAGGTGAGTGTGGTTATCGTAGGTACCAACTTCTAATGGTTCTGGAAGATCTGGATAACTTAGATCTCTTGAGCCACCGTCTTCTGACGTACGGTTACGAACACGAATATAGTTTTCGCTTGGCAGGTCCTTATTCGGCTCGGTGCCCATGATCTAGCTAGCAGTCTCAGCTTCAATGCGAGGGAAGAGTACCTCTAGTTCTGAAACTTGAATACCTGCAGTTAGTTGACCCCATGTGCCAGCATCACTTAGTGGCTGGTCAGCTAGTTCACCTAACTTACCTTCAGTAAGAGCAGCCCACAGTTTGTTAGCAGCCTTAGGAATAACAGGGGCTAGCAATACTGATAGCACTCGAAGACCTTCACTACAGACATACATAACAGTTGCCAGGCGTTCACGGTTCGCTTCGTCTTTAGCAAGCACCCAAGGCTCTTGAGTTGTGATGTATCCGTTTAGTTCATCAACTAGTGTCCAGGTGGCGTTGATGGCTTCGTTGATAGCAACAACATCAATAGCCTTGTCTGCATCTAGAACTGCCTTAGCTGCAACAGCTATTACTTGGTTATCTGCATCTGTGTAAGAAGTAGGTTCTGGGATAACACCATTGAAGTATTTTCTAACCATGGCAAGAGATCTTGAAGCTAAGTTACCGAAACCATTAGCTAGCTCTGAATGATATCTAGCTGTGAGATCTTCCCAACTAAATGAACCATCTTGACCGAAGGCAATAGCTTTCATGAAGTAGTAACGGAAAGCATCGCTACCGAAGATGTCAGTGATCTGGTTAGGTGCGATACCGGTTAGCTTTGACTTCGACATCTTCTCGCCACCAACAAGTAACCAACCGTGACCAAAGATCTGAGTTGGTGGAACTATCTCTGCAGCCATCAACATCGCTGGCCAGATAACTGCATGGAAGCGCAGGATGTCTTTACCAACTATTTGAACAGTTGCCGGCCATCTCTTTTGAAAGGCTGCTTCATCCTGGCCATAACCGATAGCGGTGATGTAATTCAAAAGTGCATCGAACCAGACATAGGTGATGTGTGAATCATCCCAAGGGATATCGATTCCCCAGTCGAACTTCTCTTTAGATCTCGAGATAGATAGATCTTCTAAGCCACGTCTAACGAAAGAGACCACTTCGTTCTTCGCTGATTCAGGTTGAATGAAGTTAGGGTTCTGTTCAAAGAAATCAAGTAGAGGTTGTTCAAACTCACTTAGTTTGAAGAAGTAGTTGTTCTCTTCAAGTTGCTCAACAGGCTTTGAGTGAATAGCACACACATCTTGGCCTTCGAATTCCCCGGTACCATCAACTAGATCTGCTTTGTTCTTATACTCTTCACAACCAACACAGTAAGCACCTTTGAATGAACCCTGATAGATAAAACCTTTGTCGTAAAGCTTCTGCATAAACTTCTGCACATTAGCTTCATGTCTTGGTTCAGTTGTTCTAATGAAATCTTGATTATCAATGTCAATGGTTTCCAATAGTGGCAACCATGAATCATGAACTAACTTGTCTGTCCACTCTTGAGCTGAGCTCTTATTAGCTGCTGCTGTTCTTAGAACCTTTTCACCGTGCTCATCGGTACCGGTAAGTAAGAAGCTATCTTCGCCTCTTTGGCGATGCCAACGAGCTAGAACATCGGCTGCCACCTCGGTATAGGCATGCCCGATGTGAGGAGCATC
Source organism: uncultured Micrococcales bacterium (assembly GCA_903832875.1). Lineage (GTDB taxonomy): Bacteria > Actinomycetota > Actinomycetes > Actinomycetales > Microbacteriaceae > Rhodoluna. The sequence goes on from CAILDA010000041.1 coordinate 13,884, forward strand.
ATTCACATAGAAGATGGGTGTCGTCACATAAAACGACTGACCGTTGTTATTTGTTGGCATTAGTTCAATCTTAACTCTCTCTTGAATCTAAGACCTGCTGATACAAATCACTCTTACTTACCCCATTGGCTAAGGCAACTTTTGCTACCGATTGTTTCAAGGACAAACCAGAGTTTCTAGCAAACTCAACTGCCTCTAGAAGATCAGCTGAGGTCACCTCAGGTTTCTCTTCTTGGCTGATACCGGCTATTACTAGAACCAGTTCTCCCCTAGGTTCAACTTCTGCCCAGCTTAGAAGCTCTGTTAAAGATCCTCTAACTGTCTCTTCGAACTTCTTGGTCAGTTCCCTAGAAACAGTTGCTCTTCGATCTGGACCAAAAACAGTTGCTGCATCACTGAGCGAATCTTTGATTCGATGTGGTGATTCGAAGAACACCATGGTTCTAGGTTCAGCTAGTAATTCAGTGAAAAACTTCTTTCGCTCCCCCGATTTTCTAGGTAGGAAGCCTTCAAAACTAAACCTGTCAGTAGGTAAACCAGAAACTGCAAGAGCTGCTAACACAGCAGAAGGTCCTGGAATAACCGTTACTGCAATACCTGCTTCGATTGCAGCTCTAACTAAAACAAAGCCTGGATCTGAAACTGTTGGCATACCGGCATCGCTAACCACTAGAACATCTTCGGTTTGAGCTATTTCGAGTAACTGTTGAACTCGATCTGCTTCATTGTGTTCATGCAGGCTAAATAACTTGGCATTTAGTTTGACCCCTAGCCCATTGGCTAGTTTCAGTAAGGTCCTGGTGTCTTCGGCAGCTATGAACCTGGAAGAGCCTAAATGCTCGATTAACCTCGCAGATGAGTCTGAGAGATTACCTATAGGTGTTGCCGCCAAGATGAGCACGTTCTATTCTCGCAAACTAACATTTAGGGGTGCTAACACTTTTCGCAAGATTTACTGCCACCCCAGGCAGAATGGCTCTATTTAACACCTGGGCTCCCCTTGGGGTACTGATTCTTGCTGCCTTTCTAAGGCTTTATAACTTGGCGTACCCAAATTCACTTGTTTTTGATGAAACCTATTACGTCAAAGATGCTTACTCGCTTTGGCACTTGGGATACGAGGGCAGCTGGGGTACCAACGCTGACACCTCATTTAGTAACGGTGATCCTTACGGTTTAGTGAATAACCCTTCCTATGTTGTTCATCCACCTTTGGGTAAGTGGCTCATTGGCTTAGGAATGATGGTCTTTGGTGCGGGGAATCCGTTCGGCTGGCGAATAGTCGTAGCTCTTTTAGGAATAGCTTCGGTTTGGGTAACCATGAAAGTTGCCAAGATTATTTTCAATTCAACAATTTGGTCAGTGTTAGCTGGTTTGTTATTTGCTATCGATGGCGTTGGCATTGTTCTTTCAAGAACAGCACTGCTTGATCAAATTCTTGGTTTCTTTGTAATTCTTAGTTTTTACTTCTTACTAAAAGACCGTCAAGCCGTTCGGCTTAGCAGTTGGAATAGACCCTGGCTTCTCGCCATGGGTTTAGCTCTTGGAGCAGCAACAGCAGTGAAATGGTCAGGTGTTTATTTCATAGCTGTTTTTGTGACATACGTTGTTCTAAGCGATGCGAATTTCAATC
>CAILDA010000042.1 GCA_903832875.1 uncultured Micrococcales bacterium
GACTTGCGCTCGCGAGCTTCCTCTTCCTCACGGACCTTCGCAGCAAGCTTGCGTGCAGCCGCTTCAGTGAGAGTCTTCTCAACGGCAGGAGCTTTCAGGAACCAGGTAGCGATGACCGGAACGATGGTCAAAGACACGAATAGTGAAGCAACCAAAGCCAAAGCGAAGGTAAGGGCGAAAGGCCTAAACAGCTGACCAACTAGTCCACCAACACCGGCGATAGGCAAGAACACGGCAACTGTAGTTAGAGTCGCAGCTGTAATAGCACCAGCAACTTCCTTGACTGAGTTGAGGATTGCTTCCATCTTCTTTTCACCATAAGAGAGGTGTCTGTTGATGTTTTCAATAACAACAATTGAGTCATCAACAACACGTCCAATAGCAATAGTTAGCGCGCTAAGGGTGAAGAGGTTCAATGAGTAACCAAAACCAGCTAGACCGATGAAAGCAACCAGTAGGGAAGTAGGGATAGAGATAGCTGTTACCAGAGTTGAACGCCATGATCTTAGGAACAGCAAGATGATGATTACCGCAAACAAAAGACCTAGTAAGCCTTCTTCGATGAGGTCAAGGATTGACTTCTCTACGAATGGTGCTTGGTTGAAAGTTTCCTTAACGGTAACTTTGCCACCTAGTTTGCTAGCAAGTTCTGCCTCTAGTGGCTTGATTGCATGAGACATGGCAACTGTGTTGCCATCTGTTGTCTTGGTGATGGCAATAGCAAGCGAAGGCTTGCCATCAACACGTGAGATTGATTCGATAGGAGCTAAAGCATAAGTAACTTCAGCAACATCACCGATGGTAAGAGTTCTACCTCCGGCTGGAGCTCCAAAACTTGATGCGCTAAGCGGAAGGGATTTTAGAGCAGCGATCGATTCCACCGGTGTTCCAACTTCAACGGTGATCTGACCCTTGTCATCTTGCAAAGTTCCTGCAGGAATAACAAAACCATTGGTCTTTAGAGCCGTTGAGATTGACTGAGCAGTTAGACCATTCATTGCCATTAGCGCAGTGTTTAGCTTTAGGTTGATGCGGTATTCACGAATACCACCAATTTGAACGTCTTTGACTCCAGGTACTTTCTTGAAAAGGGGAGTAGCGATATCTGGAAGGATCTTTGAAATAGCTGTGTTATCACCGTTGTCGGAAGCAACGCTTAGAACAACGACAGGAATGGTGCCTAGTCCACCACTTAGAACTCGTGCTGAAGCGTTAGCAGGCAATGTTGCCTTTACTGAATCCAAAGCACTGTTAAGTGAATCGGTCACTTTAGAAGTGCTTGTTCCAAAATCAAAAGTCACACGCACAGTTGAGATAGATGACTGGCTTGTTGAAGCTGTGGTGGTAACACCATCAAGATTCTGAACTGCACCTTCAATAACTCTAGAGACCTGAGTGTCCATTACTTCAGGAGATGCTCCTGGGTAAGAAGTCACAATAGCTGCTTGTGGGAACTCTAGAGAAGGAAATAGTTCCTGCTTGAGCTGGCCAACTGCTACGAAGCCAAAGACAGCAAGGATTGCCGTCATAAGTGCTACTACTGATCTGTTAGCTAAAGATAGTTTGGAAAGGCGAAACATGTGTCTCCGATTGTTTGATTTATTTACCTAGGTAACTAATAATACTGGTCGAGCCCTTCTTCGAGTCTAATCAATCTGCCAAAACATCAATATTCAAGTAATTCACAGAAAGTCCTCACGGTTCCCGTCAAGGCTCAGTCGGTAGACTTGGGTGAATACTTGGAGCGGAGAGCACAGTTGAACGAGGTTACATTCAGGGCTATCCAGTCCAAAGAATTAGTTCCTAGCCAATGGGAACACCTAGCTGATTCTTCCCTGAGTGTGTTCAACATGGCTCTGGTAGCACTCGAAGATGGCTATCTCGTTGCGTACCGGTTTGTTAGTGCCGTGGACATGAAGAGAAGAATAGCCACATGTTTGCTCGACGGGAACTTCAAAGTCATTCCAGGATCAGCCAAACCTTTTTCAGATCACCTAACTTTTGCATCAACTCAGGTTTCTGATCAGAGTAAGCACTGGTTCGCGGACCCAAGACTCTTTGAACTAAAAGGTGAGCTGTATTTAGTTTGGAATAACGGACACACCGAGGATGATTTCAACCAACAATTCATCGTGAAGCTAAGCGGTGAGTCAGCTCTGCCACTTGAGCCAGCAAGAGAACTAGTACTTAGGGCAGCAAGACGCAAAACCGAAAAAAACTGGGCCTTGTTCGAATCTGATAATGAAATTTGGGCTGTGTATTCAGCAAACCCGCACATCATCTTGAAAGTCGACTTAGATTCTTCTGAAACTGAAGTGCTCTGCGACATCGATAACCTGATCTCTTGGAAATCTAAATACAGTGAGATTTTTGGCTTTATGCGTGGCGGTGCCCAGCCAATTCGATATAAGGATGGCTTCCTAAACGTTGTTCACTCAAGGTACAACATGCACGATGGTGTCGAGTATGTTCCAGCGCTATACGAATTCTCTGCAAAATACCCTTTTGCCCCAATTAGCGAATTAGTTCACCCAATAGATTTTGGATTCGATCCGCATAGCGACGCAAGTCAACACGGTTTTGTGGATAGCAGAGCAACAGACCTAAATCCAACAACTACCTGGGTCGTGTATCCAACTGGATTTGCCCTCAGGGGAGACCAGTATGTAATCACTGGCGGATACAACGACTCACACTGTTTTATTGCAACAGGCAAAGTCGAAGAACTTGCTAAACCAATGGTCAAAGTTAAAGCAACCTTGCAACCAAAGATTAAGCCTGTTGGTTCTGTCGATGTTAGTAGTGTCGCTGGCTTTATGGTTGAGCCAATTCAACCGAAAATACCTCTGTTCTGGTGGGAAGCCAAAAACAGAGCGATGAGCCCAAACATTACTAATCAACTATTTAGATTTGGTAACTTCGGCGACGAAGCTTCAGAACAATTGATCGCAAAACTTACAGGTTCTCAACCCAGACAAGCACTACCTGGAGACCATAAGTTGTTAGCCATTGGTTCAGTTCTGCATAGAGCATCCAGTGGGGACATAATCTGGGGTTCCGGACTCAAATCGGAAGCTGCTTTGGATGAGCATCCAGGCGGAGATATTCTGGTTACCGCTGTTCGCGGACCCATGACCCTTGATGTGTTGAAGAAAAATGGTTGGGATGTAAGCAGAGTTACCGAACTGTTTGACCCAGGTGTGCTTATGCAACACCTCTGGGCTGCAGAGCTAAAAAAACAATCTCCTGAAGCCAATAGTTCCAGAGGCAAGATCAGAATCTTGCCTCACTTCAGGGATGAGATTGTCTTCAAACGTTGGCACCATGAACACCTAAAAAGCTTTATTTCTGCGGACAATGATCCAATAACTGTTTTGAAGCAGATGCTCGGAGCTGAAATTGTCTATTCAACATCGCTGCATGGAATCATCTTTGCGGAGAGCTTGGGAATACCTGCAATCTGGATTGACTCACCAGGTAAAGAGGGACATTTCAAGTATCTGGATTATTACGCTGGAACCGGCAGGACAGGAATAAAAGCTGCAGCCAATCTTGCAGAGGCTTTCAAGATGAATGCTCCAGCATTACCCAAGTTCGACAGCGAGAAATTACTTGCAACTTTCCCAGCAAAAGAAATAGCAGAGCTTGCTAGGTCTTCACAGCCGGGAGTTGAAGGTCTGATTTGGGCTGCATCCGGAGTGAAAGACTTCGACAGAAGAACTGAAATCAATTTCACCAGGCAATGGGATGAACAGTCTGAAGCTACTTGGGTCAAAACTAAGTCTGCTTCGCTTACGCTCATGCCGATGAAACTTCCTCGGGCGTATGGGACTATCAAACTTCAACTTAGAACTTGTGACATGAGGCTTTCAACCGGAAATCAACAGGTAACTGTAACAACTTCCGCTGGTAGCCAAGCGGTTCTAAATTGGTCTAGCGGGGATATGCGAGCCAAGGAAGTGATTCTTCCCATAGATGCAGCTTCAATGGCTCAGGGTCTTACCATTCATTTGAAAGCTACTAAGGTTGGCCCTCAACTAAGTTGGAAGAGCCCAACAAGATTCGGATCAGTTGGAATAGTAAGTATTCGCACTAACTGATGCCTGGCAGCTGGGACTATTCAATACCTCCAATTCAAGCCGGCTGCTTAGGCTAAACTGGTACCTGCTACAAACAAGCCTTCGTAGCTCAGTGGATAGAGCAAGAGCCTTCTAATCTCTTGGTCGCAGGTTCGATTCCTGCCGAGGGCGCTTCTTTTTTATAGAGCTCTAAGGATGTCTTCAACACGTTCTTTAGCATCACCAAATAGCATTGCAGCATTCTCTCTGAAGAACAGTGGGTTCTGGACACCTGCGTAGCCTGAAGCCATTGAACGCTTGAATACGATTACGTTCTCTGCTTCCCAGACTCTTAGAACCGGCATACCAGCAATAGGGCTTGATGGGTCTTCAGCTGCTGCTGGGTTAACTGTGTCATTAGCTCCGATAACTAGCACTACTGATGTAGTTGCAAAGTCATCGTTGATTTCATCCATCTCATCAACAATGTCGTAAGGGACTTTCGCTTCAGCAAGGAGCACGTTCATGTGACCTGGCAGTCTTCCAGCTACTGGGTGAATACCAAACCTTACGGTGACACCTTTATCTCTCAGTCTTGCCGCTAGATCTGCAACTGGGTATTGAGCCTGAGCAACAGCCATTCCATATCCTGGAGTGATTACTACTGAAGTTGCGTTTCTTAGCAGTTCAGCAACAGATGCTGCATCGGTTTCGCGGTATTCACCTAGATCTTCGTCACTGCTAGTTGGTGCTTCGATTCCAAATCCTCCAGCAATAACTGAGATGAAGGATCTGTTCATTGCTTTACACATGATGTATGAAAGGTAAGCACCGGAAGAACCAACTAGGGCACCGGTAACAATAAGTAGGTCATTATTTAGGAGGAATCCAGCTGCAGCTGCTGCCCAACCTGAGTAACTGTTAAGCATTGAAACAACGACTGGCATATCTCCGCCACCGATGGAGGCAACTAGGTGCCAACCAAGAGCTAGCGCTAGAACTGTCACAGCTATCAAAAGGCTGATGTCTGGAGTCATTACGTACCAAACGGTTAGCACTAGGAATGCAACTAATGCACCAACGTTTAGGAAGTTCTTACCTGGCAGCATCAGTGGCTTAGATGAAATCTTGGCAGAGAGCTTTAGGTAAGCCACGATTGAACCTGTGAAGGTCACCGCACCGATGAAGACACCAATGAATACTTCTGCATGGTGAACACCAAGAAGCTCTTCAGGTGTTCCTTCGTCAAATAGAGCACCGTTCCAGCCAATAAGAACTGCAGCAACACCAACGAAACTGTGCAAGATTGCGATCAGCTCAGGCATGCCAGTCATTTCAACAACACGTGCTCGCCAAAGACCGATGGATGCACCGATTACAAGACCTACAACAATGAAGATCAAACCAAGTTGGGATTCAGGTTTGTTCCAACCATTGGTGATGGTTAGGAGAGTGGTTGCAACAAGCGCAAGAGCCATACCTGAGACACCGTAGACGATTCCACCCTTAGCGCTTTCGTGTTTACTCAATCCAGCAAGGGAGAGAATAAACAGCAGTGATGAAACTATGTAAGCGGCGGTTGCGATCATTGGGGCAATAGTTAGAAGGGATTCCATTTATTTGCCTCCCTTCGAGAACATGTTGAGCATTCGTCTGGTTACCGCAAAGCCACCAAAGATGTTGATGCTGGCCAAAGTTGTTGCAATTCCAGCCAAGATTTGAACGGCCAGGTTAGGAATAGTTAGCTGAAGTAACGCTCCAACCACGATGATTCCTGAAATGGCGTTGGTAACACTCATGAGAGGTGTGTGTAAGGCGTGGTGCACCTTGCCGATGACATAGAACCCAATCACCACAGATAAGGTCAGCACTAAGAAGTGCTGAGGCAGTGGAGCTGGTGCAAAGGCACATATCAAGAACAGTGCTGCAATACCAAAGGCAAACAAAGCACCACGTCTTTGCGGTGACATGGTCTTCTTCTCTTTAGGAGCAACTGCCTCTACTTTGGCAGCTTGTGGGGCTGCTGAAACTTGAACCGGCGGTGGTGGCCAAGTAATCGAGCCGTCTTGGACTACTGTTACTGATCTCTGCACGATGTCTTCAAAATCAAGAGATAGAACACCATTCTTTTCAGGTGTTACCAATTTCAAGAGATTTACCAGGTTGGTTCCAAAAAGTTGTGATGCCTGAGCAGGTAAACGTCCTGGCAGGTCGGTGTATCCAATGATTGTTACACCGTTACTTGTGACAACCTTTTGACCAGCGACAGAGCCTTCAACGTTTCCACCTTGTGCCGCAGCCATATCAACAATGACGCTGCCAGATTTCATGCTGGCAACATCTTTAGCGGTGATTAGCTTCGGAGCAGGGCGACCTGGAATAAGAGCTGTAGTAATGATGATGTCAACATCGGCTGCTTGCTCAGAGTAAATCTCAGCTGCTCTTTTGTCATAGTCTGCGCTGGTTGCTTTGGCATAACCATCTGAAGATTCCATCTTCTCGGCAACTTCAACTGCCAGGTAAGTTCCACCAATTGATTTAACTTGGTCAGCTACCTCTGGTCTTGGATCTGTTGCTCTAACAATTGATCCAAGCGAAGATGCTGCTCCGATAGCTGCAAGACCAGCAACACCGGCACCGGCAACTAAAACTTTTGCTGGTGGAACTTTTCCAGCAGCAGTTACCTGACCGGTAAAGAAACGACCGAATTCGTGAGCAGCTTCAATAACTGCTCGGTAACCTGCAATGTTAGCCATTGA
>CAILDA010000043.1 GCA_903832875.1 uncultured Micrococcales bacterium
ATCAGTTGGGTTCTGCACCATGATCTCAATAGGAGAACCTTCACGACCATCGAAACGATCGCGGATCTGATTAGTAGCTAACACAACTCTGTTATCAGTTGGCAAGATGCGGTCATCAACCTGACCTAGCTTCACATTCATACCTAAAGCAGCTAAAGAGCCTAGAGCTAGAACAGAAACCAAGATAACTGGAATTGGTCGTCTCATTACAAACTTCGCAAGCTTGGACCAGAAGCCAACGTCTTTAGGTGCACGGTGTTTGAATAGTGGCCAACGGTTGACGTTGTCCCCAAGGATGTTTAGGAAAGCAGGCAGCGCTATCAGCGCTGCTGCCACAGCAATACCAACAGAAACTAAACCGGCATAAGCAAACGACTTCAGGAAGTATTGAGGGAAGAAGTTCAGCCCAACCATAACTAGAGCAACTGTGAGCCCTGAGAAGAACACTGTTCTTCCAGCAGTTAGCACCGTAGTTTGAACAGCGTCAGCAACGGGAACCTTCTTGCTTCGTTCTTCTCTGAAGCGGTTCACCATCAATAATGCATAGTCGATACCAAGACCTAAACCAAGACCGGTAACCAGGTTCACTGAGAAAGTTGAAGTGTCTGTGAAAAGTGAAGATAGCCAGATAAAGAAGAAGGAACCTAAGATGGTTAGCCCTGCAATCATCAGCGGTAACCCAGCTGCAACAACAGAACCAAATACAAAGATCATCAGAAGGAGAGTTAGTGGTAGCGCTACTGATTCAGCTCTGGTTAGGTCACCTTCAATAACGTGATTGATTTCAGAGGTGATAGGGCCCCAGCCAGCAACATAAATGGTTGCACCGTAATTTTTGCCGCCGATCTTATCTTGAATAGTTTTTGATACTTCAGCCTGTTTAGCTGAATCCTCGAATTTGGCGAAGAAGTAGACGGCCATGCCGTCTTTGGATTTAAGAGTTGCTGGTCTTCCTAATGAATAGTAAGAAGTAACAGTCTTAACGCCTTCGGTTTGCTCTAAAGCACTGGTGATTAGGTCAGCATTCTGGACTGATTGCGCCTCATCAACAGATCTGCCCATGTCAGCAACTAGGACAACCTCAGGGTCATTCTGGTTGAAGTCCTTGATTAGCATCTCGGTTACTTTTGCTGAATCAGCATTTGGGTCGTAGTAACCGCCACCCTTTAGATTGCCAAAGGCTTGGAATCCACCGATTAGGGAAAGTAATACCAAACCGATAAAGCCAAAGAGGGATAGTTTGCTGTGTCGAATGACAAAATTGCTTAGAGGTCTCATTACTCTCAAGTCTAAATTATTTACCGAGGAAAGAAAATCAAATGAAGCAAACTAACAGGAATGCAAGGGCTTTCTTCTACTTCACCGTCTCCGCAGTTGGATTAATCACCGCCTGGTACTTCAACACCATTGCGATCCTTAGAGGACAGGACTTCTTTGGTTCATGGTTTGGCAGCGAAGCTGACCTTGTTCTCGCCTGTGATCTTTTGCTAACAGCGTTTG
>CAILDA010000044.1 GCA_903832875.1 uncultured Micrococcales bacterium
ATACCCTGAGCACCTTCAACAGGTGTGTAACTCATGATTACTTTTCCAGAACCATCTGCGTCTGTGTAAGTACTTGTAGTTACTTCTTTGCCTGCTGGAGTGTTAGTTCCAGCTGAGCCACCGTAACCGGCCGATTCACGATCACCGTTAGTTGCAGGATAAAGTTTTCCTCCCGCACCACCTTTAACGCCGGCACCACCACCGCCACCACCTGCACCATCACAGAAAATTGCACAGGTTGAACTTAGGCCATTGCCACCTGAGGTGCTCTCGACATAAAACGCTTGGGTATTTCCAAAAGTAGAACCATTACGTGAGTTAGCAGATCCTCCACCGCCACCAGCGCCAGCAGCAACATACTGCTTACCGTTGATCTCGATGACTGTTGCCGCTCCACCGCCACCACCTGCGCCAGAAGTTCCAGTTGGCCCGGTGTCTCCGCCTCGACCACCGTTGAGGTTAGCTGAGAAAGTTGAAACACCACCTAAGCCACCACCAGATTTAGAAACTCCAGTGGCTCCATCGCCACCTTTGCCACCTGGATAAATATTGATGGTTTTACCTGATAGATCGTTGAAAGTAAGAACCAAATAGCCCACATCGCTACTTAGAGCAACGGTGCAACCAAGGCCACAGTCAAGCCCACCAGAGCCTCCAGCGGCCCCAAAAACCGCAAACTGAACCTTACCTAGACCAGCAGGAACCTTGAAGTCACTAGCACCCTCTGAGTAACTAAAGGTCTTTTGACAGTAGTCGCCAACTTGTTCAAAACCAGCAATACAGCTCTCGGCAGCTATAGACACAGGGCTGGCAGCCAAGCTAAAGACGCTGGCTAAACCAAAGGCTAAAAATGAGTTCAGAGCCTTGTTTAATCTCGTACCCATAGCTACTCCATCTGATCAACTGGTGTCAGATTTCATCCTATTTATTGAGGAAAACTATAAATAGCAGGAGATTCGCTTAAGCGAATACCAGCTATTTCACTGCGTATTCAGAACAAACTTCAGTTACTTTGTCTTTAGCGGTAGCTGTCTGCAACTGGTATTGGGTCAAAGTTGCTTCATCAGCTTCACTGTTCAAAAGCGAATAGTACTGACGTGAAATCGTCGAGAAATTAGTAAAAGCACTCTTGACAGAATCTGTACCAGAGGCTTCACCATAGACCATAATTTGAGACAGGAAGATTAGAACGTCATCATCAGTTTCAGGTAGTTCTATCGCTGCATAGTTATTGCACTGCGCTCTATCTAAAGATCGCTTCTCAGCATTGATTGAACCAAGCGAAACTGCGATAGCCAAAATAGCGAAAACTGCTCCAGCGTAAATGAAATATCTATTTCTAACTTTATTTGTCACCTTGTCAACATCGGCAGCCGAACGAATAATCCGTGCAGCTAAAACATTCAAAGCAACCGCTATGAATGTGCAAAGGAAAACAACTGCAAGTAGTTCAGGCTTAGTGAAACGGAACAAACGATAGAAAGCACCTAGCACTTCAAAATAGTTTCTGTCTGAGTACTGAATAGCGATTGGAATGCTTAGTAGAAAAGGAACCACTAGCAACAAACCTGCCGGAACCAGCGCTAACCAATACTTGACTCTGTAGTTAAATCTGGTTGCAGTAAGCCCTGCAGTGATTAGGTTCAAGATAAAAAAGATCAGATACAACGCAACGAAGCTCTTGAGTTCAATTTGGTATTCGGCATACTCGGTTGTGTTCAAAGCACCTAGATACTCCCCGAGCGGAAGCCAGTAGCTGATAGGCCAAAAGATTATGGCTGAGGCTAGGCCTAGTAAAAGGGCTGCTCTGAACTGTCGGATACGATTTAGCACTTTTGATCTCCTAAAGACACGTTGAGTTAAGCCTAGCCTGACTAGAAACTGGCAGAATAGGCGTGATGGAAGACTTAACTGGCAAAACTGCCCTAATCACTGGGGCAAGCTCAGGCCTCGGCGAAAGCTACGCTATAGAGTTCACTGACCGTGGAGCCAAGGTTATCTTGGTAGCCCGCAGAGCAGACCGCCTACGGGCCTTAGCAGACCAAATAGCGGCTAAACACGGCATCTATGCCGCTACCGTGCTTCCGATGGACCTTAGCGTCAAAGACTCCGGTTCAACCCTGGCTAAGGTGCTCAAAGGCCGTGGCACCCAGATTGACATCCTGGTCAACAACGCTGGATTTGGCCATACCATCGACTTTATTGATGAGGACAACAAGTCCGTTGTTGATGAGCTAACAGTAAATGTTCATACCCTTGTTGAACTAACCCATGCCTTCTTGCCTGGCATGGTTGAGCGTAAAGAAGGCATTGTGATCAACATTGCCTCAACCGCTGCTTTCCAGTCTTTGCCATACATGGCCGTTTATGGAGCCACTAAAGCTTTTGTATTATCTTTCACTGAAGCTCTATGGGGTGAGACCAGACGATCAGGAGTCAAGGTTCTAGCTGTTTGCCCGGGACCTACCGAAACTGAATTCTTCGATGCTGGCGGAAGCGATCCCGCGCTAGGAAAGATGATTCGCTCTCGTGAAGATGTGATGAAGACTACTTTCAAAGCACTCTCAAAGAGAAAATCCCCTGGCTCTGTGATTGATGGTGGCGTTAATAAAGTCACTGCTATTTCAAGTAGATTCTTCACCCGAAGGTTTGCAATTAAACTTGCTGCCAGGGTCATGAACCCTAATAAGAAGAACTAGTAATTCGCTTCGATACTAAAAGCATTAGATAACGCGCGATACCAAGCGCTATCCGGTAAATCAAATCTCTGCCAACTAGCATCGGGGTCTTTGATCTCCATAGTTGTCGAGCCTCCACCATCAAGCAATACTGCATCGGTAGCACCCAGAGCCATCAACCATCTGGCCATTTGATCAGCTGTTGAACCACCCTGACGCATTCCCATATCTGCTGCATCAGCTCCACGACTTGAAGCCATCAACCAAACTTGTCCATCTTGGTTCCAGCCAATAGCCGAGCGTGGACGGAACTCTTTACCGTGCATCGCACATATCCATACGAACTTGTTATTCTGAACAATTCTTGGACCTCGGCCAGCAGCATTAATAAAGTTAGCTCCGGTGGCTGATCGGTAACCTCGAGAAATAGTCACCACGTCTCCTGCTTTGAAACGAAGCGCAGCTGTTGCCGTATCCCCCTTGGCTTGCAAAATATATCCACCAGCGTCAACTTTAGTGAAATAGCCCTGTCGGTAAACATTACGAACAACTAGCTTTCCGGTTGCATCAGGAAGAATTCGAAGAGTCACCCTGCCAGATCTAGTGGTCTCTGAGTACTCGCCATCGAATAAGGTAGCGCCACTTGAACTCAAAGGTCCAAAGTTATAGGCATCGATAGGTACCGTGTTGTTAGCACTTGAAATACTTCCAGCGGGGGCAACAGTATCGGCAACCATCTTGGTTTCATACAAGGGTGCAGGAGCAAGAGCTACCTTGGCCACTTTTTTCAAAGCGAACTTAGCAAAAGTTGCCGCATACTTTCCTCTGACCTGGATAACAGTGCCTAGTCGTTTGGAAACCGCTGCACCTTTTGGGTAAACCTTATAGATTTTGCCACTCTTGATGACAATCGTGACTTGGCCTTTAGGTGTCACATCATGAACAAAGCCCTGCCCGTAGACAACTATTGAATCCTTGCCTGGGCTGAGTTGGTTTACTCCAGTAACCAGATACTTCTTTGTGCCTACCGTTACAGATCCTGTTCCGCGATAACCCTTACTTGGAACTACGGTGCGTTTAATCAGTCCTACCACCCCTGTTGTGCCAGGCGGGGAATAGATCATGTGACTGTCTTCTAACATGGCATTCCATGGACCGTTGCCATCAAAATAATCGCCATTTAGCGATGCCAGAGCTTTATCCCCAGTAACAGAGAGCATTCTCAGATCCTGAGTTTCGGGAATGCTCCAGTGCAAAATCCCAAATGAAATGTTCCTTAGATTTCCAGTTGCAATCGAAACCCTAGTTCCCAGAGGGGAAAGTGAAGCGTTGGTGGCATCGGATCCTGGTTCCCACTGCCAAGCCTGAGCAGAAACTCCATAGTCCAAAGATTTTGACTCCACCAAATGTGCACTGTTCAGCTCAGGAGTTGATAAACAATCTGAGTTAGCAGCGTTGGCAGTTACCGCACCGGTTAGAACTAGCAGGGCAACGGAGGTTATGGCAATACTACGAAGACTCTTTCGCATGCTTCACCGCCATTTCCGTATTCATACTAGAAGCCTATAAGTGCCTGAAGGTAGGCTCTAGTTATGTTAACAAAACGTTTAGCCAACCGCCTAACCGCTTTGATTATCATCGTCCTGGCTGGGAGTTTGCTGAACTCAGGAGTGGCCCAAGCAACGCCAAGTTATCTTGAAGGCACTGATGCTGGTGCAGTTGTGTTTAACCCGCTACAAGTAAACAAAATCTCTTTACAAATGTCTGACTCGGATTACAACTCCATGCGCTGGCCAAATGTCAGCTGGGATAACGAGGGTGAGTGGCGAGAGACCCAGATGAGATTCACTATGGGATCTAAGACCTATGGGCCTTACCGAGTCGGAGTGCACCTAAAAGGTGCTTGGGGATCTTGGCGGGACATAACCGGCAAAGCAGCCTTCAAAATCAAAATGGATGCTTTTGTGGACGGTCAGACATTTTTTGGCATCTCCAAGATGACCCTAAACAATATGGTTCAAGATGGTAGCTACATCCATGAAGTGTTGACATATCGGCTATTCAGAGCAGTGGGAGTTCCTGCTTCAAGAACTGGTTTTGCCGATGTGACTCTAAACGGAATTAACTACGGACTTCATCTGAATGTCGAAACAGTGAATCCTGAGATGCTAAGACGCTGGAATGTAACCAGTAGTCAAATGGTCAAAGGTGCAGTTCCTTACTTTCCGGATTTCTGGGTTGGGCATGAGTCTAATTTTGCTATTGAGAGTGGGATAAAAGATTCATACACCATGCTCTCCACTCTGATTGATGCCAATCAACTCGATGGTGCTGCCTGGTGGGAGAGAATAAACGAGCTGGCCGACATGAAGGAAATGACTCTGGAGTGGGCTACCGAAATCTACACAGAGCATTGGGATGGTTACGTCCGCAACAGAAATAACTACTATGTGAATTTCGATGATGAGGGCAAAGCAACCATGCTCCCCTGGGGAACTGATCAAACCTGGAACGGTTCATTCGGTTTCTTTGAGTCAGCAGGCTTGATGCTGAACAAATGCTTCGCTTCGACAGAGTGCAATGAAATGTATTTGCAGTCGCTAGCCAGGGTGGCCAACAAAGCTAAAGCATTAGAACTACCCCAGATGGCTGCCAATGTTAGCGCTGCAATCAGAAATTCAATCTCGCAGGACGCTTTCGGTCCAGGCTTAGATGCCGCAGAAGGCTCACAAAGCTGGACTGTCTGGCAACTAAATTCACAACAAGAGATCCTGTCTTCAATGACCGCGCAATGGGATACCAGCTTGAGGCATGTTTCTATCAATGGAGTCAAGCGAGATGCAGATTTAGTCGTTACCCTTGAACCTGGCACTAGGAGTGTCAGACTGGGCGTCTTCCCTAGCCAAACTTTTGCAACAACAGCCATCCAGCCAATAGGTACTTTCAAAGCGGGTCTGAATGCAGCTCATGTGCGAGTGACCTCTGCAGATGGCGCACATACCAACACAGAGAAAATATGGTTCTACGTTCTAACCAAGAGATCTAATGTTGCCAAACTAAGTTTCGCTACCGGTAAAGCCACCCTCACGGCTTCGGGCAAGGACATCGCAAATGCGCTAGCAGCCAAGTATCAAGGCGTGAACGGACTCACACTTACTCTAAGTATTGCTAAAAACCAGCCAAAAGCTAAAGCACTTCTGGATCAGAGAAGTGCCGCCTTATTGTCAGCGCTAAAGCTAAATGGCATTTTCCCAACCAAAGTGATAAAGACTCTTACCGCAACAGGGTCAACTGCAACCCTCACGGTTTCTGGAAGTTACCGAAACTAATAGCACTTAAAGCAAAATGCCTCCGGTCACCCAGAGGCATTTCACAATTCATTTATTAGTAGTAATAGATAACTACTGTTGTACCCTTTTGGGTTGTTGCACCAGCAATTAGGTCATACTTCAAGGTCTTCAAACCAATAACCTTTGTGGCCGTCTTGTCGGTAGTCAAATACTTCTGAATAGCGGCTGCACGAGCAGGACCAGCTGTTGGCTTGTCCTTCTTGATCAAGAAGTTGTTGGTAATAGTTACCTTCACAACTTTTGCCTTAGCAGTTGTCAGCTTCTTGATTTCACCAACCAAGATCGCGTTACCTGCCTTGTTAGCCTTAGCATCAACTGCAACGATGCCTACCTTAGGGAAGCCAACCACGATGGTGTGGACATCCTTAGGAACAACTACAGTTACTTTGTATTCTGCTGTTGTACCATCTTCAGCAGTAACAGTGATTACGGCAGTGTTAAGACCAATTAGTAATTCATCGGTACCAGAAACTTCAAAGGATGCAAATTCGCTGTTAGTTTCAGCATCTAGTTCTGCTGAGGTATCTCCCTTAGCAACAACATAGGTTGAACCAACTGCAACTGTGACTCCGTTGATCTTGAATGCCTTCAAGGTCTTGTCACTTGAAAGTGCAACAGGAATAGTAACTGTGTATGTCGCTGGTTCAGCATTAGCATCACCAGGTGTGATGGTGAAGGTAATCGCGTTTTCTCCAGTAACAAGACCAGCTAGGTTCCAAGTGTTTGCAGTCGCAGCCTTAGTCACTACTACATCGCCACCATCAAACTCAATCTTGGTTCCGTTACCAGCGCCAACCGCATACGCAACTGTCGGGTCAACGAAGATCGTGGCATTCTTAGTTCCATTGGCTAGCTCTGTTGCCAGTGCACCAGCGTTATCTGTAATAGCAATAACGGTGCTGTTCACCTTTACTGTCTTTACAGTTGCATCTGCACCG
>CAILDA010000045.1 GCA_903832875.1 uncultured Micrococcales bacterium
CAAAGACTCTTCAGGAAGATTGCTAGTAGCGGCTGCTGTTGGTGTTGGTGACCAGGGTTGGGAAAGAGCGATGGCTCTTGTTGATGCTGGTGTTGACATTCTTATTGTTGATACTGCTCATGGCCACAACACTGCTGTATTAGATATGGTTGCCAAACTAAAGGCAGAACCAGTTGCTAAACATGTTGATGTTATCGGTGGCAATGTTGCAACTCGTGAAGGTGCAGCAGCTCTTGTTGCTGCCGGTGCCGATGGAGTTAAGGTTGGTGTTGGTCCTGGTTCTATTTGCACCACTCGTGTTATTGCTGGTGTTGGTGTTCCTCAGATCACTGCAGTTTATGAAGCATCGTTGGCTTGTAAGCCGGCAGGTGTTCCAGTTATTGCTGATGGTGGTTTGCAGTTCTCAGGAGATATTCCAAAGGCCCTTGTTGCTGGAGCAAATGCAGTGATGATTGGTTCCTTGCTTGCTGGAACTGATGAAGCTCCAGGAGATATTACTTTTGTGGGTGGCAAGCAGTTCAAGACCTATCGAGGTATGGGATCTCTTGGCGCTATGCAATCACGTGGCGAAGCTAAGAGCTATTCCAAGGACCGCTACTTCCAGGACGATGTTCTAAGAGAAGACAAGCTAGTTCCTGAAGGTATCGAGGGAAGAGTTCCTTACAGAGGAACAGTTGCAACAGTTGCTCATCAACTTATCGGTGGTCTTCGTGCTGCTATGGGTTATGTTGGCGCAGGCACTATCGAAGAATTACAAGCTAAAGGTAAGTTCGTAAGAATCACTCCCGCAGGACTAAAGGAATCACACCCGCACGACATTCAGATGACTGTTGAAGCCCCTAATTACAACAACCGCTAGGAGATTACTGTGAGCGAAATAGAAATTGGTCGCGGTAAGCGCGGTAACCGTAGCTGGGCATTTGATGACATAGCAGTCGTCCCTTCAAGAAGAACCCGTGACCCTAAAGATGTCTCAACGGCTTGGAACATTGATGCTTATAGCTTTGGATTACCTGTCCTAGGAGCTCCTATGGACTCAGTGGTATCTCCTGATACCGCTATTGCCATTGGCAAACTAGGTGGCTTAGGTGTTCTAGATCTTGAAGGTCTTTGGACTAGATACGAAGATCCTTCAAAGCAGCTAGCAGAGATAGCCAAGCTAAGCGAAGCTGAAGCAACTTCACGTATGCAGCAAATCTATGCAGAGCCAATTAAGGCAGAGCTAATCAAAGAACGTCTGGCATACATTCGTAAATCAGGTGTTACTGTTGCTGCTGCTCTCTCACCACAGAAAACTGCAGAGTATGCCAAGGCTGTTATCGCTGCTGGTGTTGACATATTTGTTATTCGTGGCACCACTGTTTCAGCGGAACATGTTTCTAAAACCCATGAAGCACTAAACCTAAAAGAGTTCATCTATGAACTAGATGTTCCTGTCATTGTTGGTGGAGCTGCCACATACACTGCAGCACTGCATTTGATGCGCACCGGTGCTGCCGGTGTTCTAGTTGGTTTTGGTGGTGGTAGAGCATCAACCACCAGAACTGTTCTGGGTATTCATGCACCGATGGCAACAGCTGTTGCCGATGTTGCTGGAGCAAGAAGAGATTACATGGATGAATCAGGTGGTCGTTACGTTCACGTTATTGCTGATGGTGGACTTGGAACTTCAGGAGATATCGTAAAAGCTATTGCCTGTGGTGCAGATGCAGTAATGCTTGGTTCTGTTCTTGCTCGTGCTGATGAAGCTCCTGGTCAGGGTTGGCACTGGGGAGCTGAAGCTTATAACCCAGAGTTACCTAGAGGTGAAAGAGTTCATGTTGGTCGAAGTGGATCTCTTGAGCAGATTCTTACCGGTCCTTCAACTGCTGCTGATGGCAAGACAAACCTAATAGGTGCTCTTCGTCGTGCCATGTCAACAACCGGATACAGTGACCTCAAAGAGTTCCAAAGAGTTGACACTGTTGTTGCACCTTATAGCGCGTAATGCTAAAACTTGCTCTCACAACTAAGTGGATTACAACTTTAGTTATATGTTTACTGCTAGCAGTTGTTTGTGCTCTATTTGCCCAATGGCAAATAAACAGATCTGTAATCC
>CAILDA010000046.1 GCA_903832875.1 uncultured Micrococcales bacterium
TGCAGCAGCAGTTCCCTTGACAGCGTTAACAACTTTTGACTTAGTTCTTGCAGGCTTTGCAGCAACAGGCTCAAGAACAAGTTCGATTAGCGCCATAGGAGCGTTGTCGCCCTTACGGAAACCTAGCTTGGTGATTCTGGTGTATCCGCCTGGACGATCCTGAACTAGTGGAGCAATGTTAGTGAAAAGCTCGTGAACTACGTTCTTGTCTGTGATGTCAGCCATAGCTTGACGACGAGCGTGCAGGTCACCGCGCTTAGCAAGTGATACAAGCTTCTCGGCAACTGGCTGAACGCGCTTAGCCTTGGTCTGAGTTGTGGTCACTGCCTTGTGTGTGAATAGTGATGCAGCCAAGTTGTTGAGCAATAGACGCTCGTGAGCTGGACCTCCACCTAGGCGTGGACCCTTAGTTGGGCGTGGCATGAGTTTCTCCTCTTACTTTTCTTTGACCTGGGCTTACGCCTGGTCATCCTCTGCAAAGTTTGAGCTGAAGTAAGCAGCATCAAATCCTGGAACTGAGTCACGGAAACGTAGACCCATTGAAGTTAGCTTGTCGCGTACTTCATCAACAGACTTAGAACCAAAGTTGCGGATGTTCATCAGCTGGTCTTCGGTTAGGTTGATTAGTTCGCTAACAGTGTTGATACCTTCGCGCTTTAGGCAGTTGTATGAACGGACAGTTAGGTCTAGTTCTTCAATTGGCTTAGCTAGTGCTGGTGGTAGGTCAACTGGAATTGAAGATGCAGGAAGATCGATACCTTCTGCGTTCTCATCCAAAGCTTTTGCAAGACCGAAGAGGTTCACCAAAGTAATACCTGCAGAAGCTACTGCTTCACGAGGAGTAATTGATGGCTTGGTCTCAACATCAACAATTAGCTTGTCGAAGTTTGTGAATTCTCCCGCACGAGTTGCCTCAACACGGTAAGAAACTTTTAGCACTGGTGAATAGATTGAGTCAATCGGAATGATTCCGTTGTTAGCCATATCTGGCTGACGGTTCTGATTAGCCTGAACATAGCCACGACCAGCTTCGATGGTCAAGTGCATGTCAAGAGTTCCCTTGTTTACAGTTGCGATAACCAACTCAGGGTTGTGAATAGTTACGTTCTCAGGAGCAACGATGTCAGATGCCTTAGCAACGCCAACACCTGCCTTTAGGTGAACGATAACTGGCTCATCAGCAGTTGATGAAACAACTAGATCTTTAACGTTCAAGATCAGTTCAGTAACATCTTCCTTCACACCGTCGATAGGACCGAACTCGTGGCTGATTCCTTCAATCTTGATGCTTGTAACAGCAGCACCTGGGATAGATGAAAGTAGTGTGCGACGCAGTGAGTTACCTAGGGTGTAACCAAAACCAGGCTCTAGTGGATCTAGGGTGAAGCGAGCGCGGTTCGGGAAGTTGCTGTCGATTTCTTCGTGCAGAACTGGTGTCTGTGCAATAAGCACGTTGGTTCCTTTCATTGAAACATCCGCTATTTGATGTTCCGTTTGTTGGGTTTGCTATTCAGTGGCCACTAAACAGCTGTATTAAGTTGTTGTGCTGTAAAACTTTTGAAACTTAGATACGGCGACGCTTAGGTGGGCGACATCCGTTGTGAGCTTGAGGTGTTACATCAGAAATTGATCCAACTTCAAGACCTGCAGCCTGAAGTGAACGAATAGCCGTTTCACGACCAGAGCCTGGGCCCTTTACGAAAACGTCTACCTTCTTCAAACCGTGCTCTTGAGCCTTACGAGCTGCTGCTTCTGCTGCCATTTGAGCGGCGAACGGGGTTGACTTACGTGAACCCTTGAAACCAACATCTCCTGATGAAGACCAAGAAATAACAGCACCAGTGTCATCAGTGATAGAGACGATGGTGTTGTTGAAAGTGCTCTTGATGTGAGCCTGACCGTGCGTAACGTTCTTCTTTTCTTTACGACGTGGCTTGCGAACTGTACCCGCTGCTTTTGTCTTAGGTGCTGCCATGAGTTTTCTCCTAAATCCTTTATGCGACGCTAAAGCCGGGGGCTATTAGCGAGCCGCTTTCTTCTTGCCGGCTACGGTACGCTTTGGACCCTTACGAGTACGTGCGTTTGTCTTAGTGCGCTGACCACGAACAGGTAGTCCCTTACGGTGACGAATACCTTCGTATGAACCAATCTCAACCTTGCGGCGAATATCAGCTGCAACATCACGACGAAGATCACCTTCAACTTTGTAGTTACCATCTAGGTAATCACGAATAGCAATTAGCTGATCGTCGGTTAGATCTTTAACGCGGATGTTCTTATCGATGTTGGTGTCGGCTAAAACCTTCACACTGCGTGTGCGGCCGATTCCATAGATGTAGGTTAGGGCGATTTCAACGCGCTTGTCGCGTGGAATATCGACTCCGGCAATACGTGCCATTTGGATTTCTCCTGTTGTTTAGAAGGTCTGCGACAGTGTTACCTTGAATATTTATTCAAGCTCTCGCCTTCACGAGAGGTGCCAGAAATTAATCTTGAACACTGCCTTGTTTTTATTTAGTTGTACTCGTCTTGCGACGAGGTGGTGCAAATCTTTGGTTGCTTAACCCTGGCGCTGCTTGTGACGCGGGTTTTCGCAAATGACCATGACGCGACCGTGACGACGAATGACCTTGCACTTGTCGCAAATCTTCTTAACGCTTGGGTTAACCTTCATGTCTCTAAATTTCTGTTCGTGGTTTTTTTAGAACCGATTTACTTGTAGCGATAAGTGATGCGCCCACGATTTAAGTCGTAGGTTGAAAGCTCAACAATCACGCGATCTTCAGGAAGAATGCGAATGTAGTTCTGACGCATTTTGCCCGAGATGTGTGCCAAGACTTTGTGCCCGTTGGTCAGCTCTACTCTGAACATCGCGTTCGGAAGAGCTTCAACAACAATGCCCTCGATCTCGATGACGCCGTCTTTGCTGGCCATGTACTCACTTATCTTCTTTGCTTTGATGCCCCAAAAGCACGCGAAAATACCCGATAAAAATTAGGGATTTTACGCGCCGAAACACCAAGACTCAATCTTAGGACAAAACCGCAATAAATGGTAGTTAAGGGTTTAAAGGTACTGGAACAACCCCGTAGGCAGCTAGGCCTGAAAGACCCCCATCTTCGGCAGTTAGCACCCAAATACCCTCTTTATGCCTGACTACGGTGTGCTCCCAATGAGCCCCATCTGAGCCATCTTTAGTCGAAACAGTCCATTCATCACTGAGGATCTTGACCTGCTCTTTACCCCCGGTAATCATGGGTTCTATGGCTATAACTAGCCCCGATTCGACTACTGGCCCTAAATCTCGGGTCTGATAGTTGAAAACAGCAGGATCTTCATGCATGGACTTACCTACCCCATGGCCTATGTAATCCTGCAAAATGCCGTATCTACCGTGCTCTCTAATGGTCTTTTCAACAGCTCGACCGACCTCATTTAGCCTGGTAGCAGTAGCAAAAGCAGCCATTCCAGCCCAAAGGGATGCTTCACAGGCATCACTTAGAGCTTGGCGGGATGCCATAACCTCAGAATCTCCACCAGGGACAACCATGCTAAAAGCAGCATCGCCATTCCAGCCAGCCGGTGTAATTGCCCCACAATCCACTGAAATGATGTCGCCGGCAGCTAAAAGTCGATCTTTAGAGGGAATTCCGTGAACCACTTCATCGTTGATGCTGGAACAGATTGTGTGGCGGTATCCCCCAACTAACTTGAAGTTAGATGCAGCGCCAAAAGATTTAATAGTTGCTTCAGCTATGGCATCGAGTTCCAAAGTTGAAACGCCAGGCTTGATAGCAGCTTTCACAGCAGCTAAGGCATGAGCTGTAATTAGCCCTGCTTCACGCATGGCAATAATGTCTGAATTAGATTTCAGCGAAATACGTTCGCGAGCCAAGATAATCCTTAGAGCGCTGGGCTTAGGCCACGAGCAGTTAGTGCATTCAAGATTCGCTCAGTAACTTCGCCAACTTGGCCAATGCCATCAATCTCAACAACTAAAGCTCTTGAAGAATAAATCTCAATCAAAGGCTGAGTCTGCTCTAGATAAACATTCTGACGATGACGAATAACTTCTTCGGTGTCATCTGCTCGACCCTGCTCTTGAGCACGGTTGAGTAGTCTTCGAACGAGTTCTTCAGGATCTGATGCCAAAAGGATAACGGCATCTAAACCGGTGTTATGAGAAGACAAAATAACATCAAGTTCTAGAACCTGATCTTTTGTTCTTGGATAGCCATCAAGCAAGAAACCTCTGGCAACATCTGCTTGAGCTAAACGATCTCTAACCAAATCATTGGTTAGTGAATCTGGAACGTATTCACCCTTATCCATGAAAGATTTAGCAAGTACGCCTAACTCAGTTTCGTTTTTGACGTTCGCTCTAAAGATATCCCCAGTTGAAACAGCTGGAATGCCATATGCCTGAGCGAGAAGCGCAGCCTGGGTTCCCTTGCCAGCCCCTGGAGGACCGATCAAGAGAAACCGACTCATTTCAGTAAGCCTTCGTAGTTTCGTTGCTGCATCTGAGCTGAGATCTGCTTCACAGTCTCAA
>CAILDA010000047.1 GCA_903832875.1 uncultured Micrococcales bacterium
AACCAAGACAAAGAAGTAATTCAAGAACCAGAACAAATCAAACTAGATAGAGGAGCTAACCCACATCTTGGATTTGGTTACGGCAGACATTCCTGCATTGGCATGCATTTAGCTCAACTAGAGGCCAAGGTTGTTCTCGAAGAGTGGTTCCTCAAGTTCACAGATTGGGAAGTTCTGCCAACATCAGAGATCTTCTTCGATCTCGAAGATTACAAATTCATACCTTCAAGATTTCACTCATTACATCTCCGAACCAAAATCTAGTTTGTCGGAGGATTGTTTTAGCGTTCCAAGTAATCGACACTAAGGAGATTATATGGAAACCAAGATAGTTCAGCTAGAGACCGAGCAAATACTCAACATTCCTCAGGAATGGGAATTCAAAACTAAAAAAGTGGTCATCTCTTGGGATGAAGACAAGAGAGTCCTGATCATCAGCCCTAAAATGCGCAGGCAGTTTATTCGGCTACCCGGCCAGCCAAAAGTAATTTCAAACGACTGGGAAAATGTCGTATTGCCGCTTACTAACAAAGAGCAGCGAGAAATTAAGCGCTTCAAGAAAGCCCTATAACCGGAGGGACACGCCGAATAAGTAATGTTGCATTATTACTACATAGTAATTATGCTACATACATGGGACGTAAACCTAAAGCAGATGAAGAGCTCATCTATAACCAGCTCGAGCTAGTGCGCACCAAAGCTAAACTGACCAGACAACAACTGGCAGATGCGGTCGATGTGCACTACCAAACCATCGGCTATATCGAAAGAAACGAATATAGCCCGAGCCTTGTGCTCGCATTGCGCATAGCCAAAGCGCTAAACAAAAAAGTAGAACAGATCTTTAGCTTGGAGGCAAACTAATGGCTACAAAGAAACAAACCAAAGAAGAAAAGTTTGAAAAGGTTGTTGAGCAGAAAGCGGAACGTTTTGAGACTCTCGTGGATGCTAGCGCTGATGGCTTTAAGAAAACTTTAGTTACCTGGCTAAGAACCAGTCAGTTCTTCGATGGCATGGTAAACACTCCCGCAAGGATTTTTATCAACGCTATGAGCATTCTCGCTTTATACGTCTGGACTATAGATGTAGCAAATAAGGAACACAACTTGCTTGCCTGGGTGATCACATTGATGGTTTTGCTGTTTATGCAAGCAGCTTCAGTTCGGTTCGTATTCAACACCGAAGGAATAGCTGACGAGTTTCAAGAAACAAAGCGCAATCTCGCCTATCGCAGGGCCTATAGAACAATAAGGAGAATAGCTTTAATACCTGTTGGACTCTTTGCCTTCTTAGTCGTTGCCGGCCCACACAATGATGCAAATCTGCTCTGGGATTTTGTTGCTTACAGACTAGATAACTACAGATCCCTCACCTTAGCTATCTTCATATTCGCAGTCTCGTCATTCCAGAAATACTTCTCTTACGGCTGGATTGGCGAACCGTTTACTGTTCGGGAGAAGAGTGCGATTAAGGACTAATCCAGGTTCTGGTCAGCCCAGATCTCTATGGCTGATTTGATGTATTTAGCTAGACCCGGCTCGAACGACTCATAGGTTGCTTCGAATGCCTAGATAACTCACCACGCTCTAAACCTTGAGCAACCCATTCACGATAAATTGTTAGGTATTGGGTCTAGTACATATGTCAGGGCTAATGATTTGTATGCCTGCTTATTTGGTGTCCAGAACTGTTTGACGAAAGCATAATGGTCAGCGATTAGCTTCTGAACATCGATGTCGCTAAAGAGTGCACCTTTGCGTTTCTGATCAGCAATAGCTTCAGCTACGGCATCATGCTGGGCTTTATAAGAGGCTTGTTGTTCTTCTGTATACGCGGCATTAACACCTTGTATTTGGGCAGAACGTTCAAACATGGCTTACGGCTCTAGGCGGTTAGGTCCACGGAATAGGTAACCAACTTCACGAATGTTTGTTTCGTGAAGCAAGAGCATTACAACTCTTAGTAGACCCATGCCGAAACCACCGTGCGGTGGAGCACCGAACTTGAAGAAGTCCATGTATGACTGCAGACCTGCAGGATCTAGTCCCTTACTCTTAGCTTGTTCGATTAGAACTTCTAGACGGTGTTCACGTTGAGCACCGGTAGTTATTTCAGTTCCACGCCAAATGAGGTCGTAGCTGTTAGTTAGAGCATCGTTGTCAGCATGTCTCATGTGATAGAACGGTCTAACTGTTGATGGGTAGTCGGTTAGGAAGACAAACTCGTGGTTTAGAGTTTCTGCAACGTGAGCTGCAATCTGTCTTTCACCTTCTGGGTCCATATCTCCCCCACGAGTAATCTCGTGACCGCGCTTAGCAACAATGTCGATAGCTTCAGCTAGAGGGATTCTTGGGAATGGAGTAGTTGGAACTACAACATCAACATCGAATAGACGCTTGATCTCATCGCCGTGCTTTTCTTTAACAGCAGATAATGCAGCAACCATTAGGTCTTCTTGCATTTTCATGATGTCTTCATGAGATTCGATGTATGAGACTTCCATATCAACTGAGGTGAACTCAGTTGCGTGACGAGAAGTAAAGGAAGGGTCAGCTCTAAACACTGGGCCAATTTCGAAGATGCGACCAAAGCCAGCCATCATTGCCATCTGCTTATAGAACTGAGGAGACTGAGCTAGGTATGCAACTGTCTCGAAGTATTCCATCTTGAATAGTTCTGCGTGAGATTCAGAAGGGGAAGACATTAGCTTTGGTGAGTGAATCTCAATGAAGCCGTTATCTACCCAGTATGTTCGCCAGGCATGCTCAATTGTGGTTTGGATTCTGAATGCTAGGTTCATCTCTGGTCTGCGTAGGTCGATGTATCTCCAGTCAAGACGCTTATCGATACCTGAGTCTTCAGCAATAGGAGTTTCAGGGTCAGCAAGGGTAATGATCTCTAGGTCATCTAGCTGTAATTCAATACCGCCTAGCTTTACTCGCTCGTCGTGGACTAGGCGGCCCTTTACCCAGACAAATGAGCCTGTAGTCAAGGTTGAAACTGAGTCAGCTAGGGCATCAACCTCAGCTGGTCTTGGGTAGGTAACCTGAACGGAACCTGTCTCATCCCTGAGAACGATGAACTGAATACGCTTCTGATCTCTAAGGGTCTCAACCCACCCACCAATAAGAACTGGGCCATCTTCTCTTGCTGCTAAATCTTTTACCAGGATGCGTTCGCGCATTATGTTTTCTTTCGTCTAAATCACGCCTAAACCCCAAGTTTAGTCGGCGATAGACTTGACCTATGCCTGCCAATCGTGTTCATCTAGTTCGCCACGGTGAGGTCTATAACCCAGACGGCGTGCTCTACGAGCAGCTACCTAACTTCCACCTTTCCGATAAGGGCAAGTTGATGGCATTGGCTGCAGCTCAGGAACTAAAGAGCCTAAAGGCACCTGTTGTCGCCCTATTTAGCTCTCCTTTAGACAGAGCCCAAGAATCAGCTCAACCATTTGCAGAGCTCTTCAAACTAGAACTACAAACCGATCAGAGATTGATTGAACCCACCAATGCCTTTAGAGGCAAAAAGATGGGGGTCAAGAACCTAGCCCTGAAGCCTCACCTCTGGTGGCACTTCAGAAATCCAGCAAGACCTAGTTGGGGAGAACCATTTGTGAGCATCGTGGCAAGGATGCAGAAAGCCATGGTTGAAGCAGCAGAGTCTGTGCCGAGCGGTGATGTCGTAATAGTCACCCATCAACTTCCAATCTGGATTACTCACCTCTCACTAAAGGGAGAGAAGTTAGCTCACGACCCGAGAAAGCGTCGCTGCGCGCTTTCGAGCATCACTACATTTGAATACCTAGACGGCAAGTTCAGTGAAGTCAATTACTCCGAACCGGCTAAGGAAATCAAAGCAATAGACAGCGGTGCAGTGTGAAGAAACTAATTGCTGCGCTAGTTATTTTGTCTTCACTCTCGCTCGGTGCTTGCACTGAGACGCCTAGCATGAACAACACCTACCAATCGGGCGATGGCACTGTTACAGAATTCAAGATCCCAGCTAGAGCAGAAGCAGTTAGCTGGTCAGGTGTTGACACTAATAACCAGGTCATAAGTTCATCCAACTTGGCTGGTGTAGTTACTGTCTTGAACTTTTGGTACGCATCGTGCCCACCGTGCAGAGTTGAAACTCCTGATCTTGTTGCGCTCTCAGAAGAGTTCAACGGTCAAGCGCAGTTTGTTGGTGTGAATGTTAGAGACACCGCAGACACTGCAATATCTTTCAACAGAAATTTCAAAGTCACCTACCCAACTCTGATTGATGCCAACACAGGAGGTATCGTTCTAGCTTTCACAGGCGTTGTGACTCCAAGTGCAGTTCCAACAACTTTGGTGATTGATAGACAGGGAAGAGTTGCAGCCAGAGTATTAGGCCTGGCAGAGAAGGCAACTCTAAAAGCACTAATTAAGTCAGTTATTGCAGAAGGCTTACCAGATTGAATTTTGAAGCAATAACTAACGGATCACTTTTGGTTGCAACACCAATTGCTTTTCTTGCCGGTTTGATTTCATTCTTTAGTCCTTGTGTTCTTCCACTCCTACCTGGCTACTTGGGTTTTGTTTCAGGATCAACAAGCACTAAGTCCAGAGTGATTCTGGGTTCAGTGTTGTTTGTTCTTGGCTTCACAGTTGTCTTTGTATTACTAGGTGCAGGCTTTGGTGGTTTCGGTTCTTTCCTTCACGGTGAAACTAAGAACTGGATAATTCGAGGATCTGGATTACTTGTAATCCTGTTTGGAATTGTTCTAGTCGGTGGTTTTGACTTTGCTCAACGAACCATAAAGTTCAATCTAAAACCAACCGCGGGTCTTGTTGGTGCACCACTACTTGGACTTGTCTTTGGCCTAGGTTGGACCCCGTGTATTGGCCCAACACTGGGAGCAGTTTTGAATCTTGCTCTAGATTCAGGTTCAGCTAACCGAGGAGCTTTCCTAGCTGTTATTTACTCTCTAGGCTTAGGCCTTCCCTTTGTAGTTGCAGCTGCTGGCTTTAGTTGGGCTACTAAGTCCATCTCCTTCATCAAGAAACACATCAGAGCAATCAATCTCTTCGGTGGTTCCCTGCTCATCGTTCTCGGCTTACTACTTGTCACTGGGCTTTGGCAAATCTTCATGGAATACATTGCGGAGGTGACTCTTGTCTTCACCCCAACCATCTGAGAAATATGTAGTTCGTAAGGAATACAACGAACCGATTGAAGCACCAGATCTGTCCTTCAAGTCTTGGCTGCGCTGGATCTGGAGACAGCTCACCAGCATGCGCATTGCACTGATTCTTCTTTTGCTCCTTGCCTTAGCCTCAGTTCCTGGATCTCTTTACCCACAGCGCTCTGCAGATCCAAACGGTGTGATTCTTTACTTCAAGAACAATCCAGATGTTGCACCTTGGTTGGATAACCTTCAACTCTTTGACGTTTACTCTTCCTCTTGGTTCTCAAGCATTTATCTCCTGCTCTTCATTTCTCTAATTGGTTGTGTAATACCTAGAGTTGGTGTGCACTACAAAGCACTAATGGCTCCACCACCACAACCACCAACATCTTTATCTCGCCTATCCGCATACAAACTGCTCGCTAACTCAGAGAAGCATTACAAGCTCAGCAAAGCTGAAAAGTATTTGAAGTCAAAGCGTTTCAGAGTTGTCTCTGAAAAAGGATCAATCCGAGCCGAAAAGGGTTACCTGAGAGAAACAGGAAACCTGCTGTTTCACACTTCACTAATCGGTGTTCTGATCTCTGTCGGTTTAGGTGGAGCACTTAGTTATTCAGCGCAAAGAGTTTTAGTTGAAGGTGAAACCTTCGTGAACAACGAAGCCGGCTATGACTCCTATACACCAGGTCTACTCTTTGACTCAAAGAACTTAACTCCGTTCAGCATCACACTTGATAAGTTCGAAACTACCTACGACTATAAGAATCCAAATAACTACGGCAGACCACTAGATTTCATCGCATCAGTGACAAGCAAGCTCGCTAACCAGGATCCAACCACTGAAGTAATCAGAGTGAACAATCCACTTCAGTTACCTAACTCAAAGGTTTATTTAACCGGTAATGGTTTTGCACCTGTCATTGTGCTTAGAGACGCAGATGGGAAAGTTTCATTCAGTGGACCGGTTGTCTTCCTACCGCAGGATTCCAATCTGACCTCTCTAGGTGTCATTAAGAATCCTGATGCTAAACCTCAGCAGTATGGAATGATGGCTTTCTTCTACCCGACTGTTGCAAAGCTAAAAACAGGCGCCCTTACCTCAGCTCACCCTGAAATCATCAACCCACTGCTAACCCTGAATGTCTACGTCGGAAATCTAGGTTTGGATAATGGCATTGCCTCGAACGCATTCGACTTGCAAACCCATGGACTAAAGCAGGTTGCCGGCGGTAAGAGTGGAGTTAAGGGAATCAAGCTTGAAAGAGGCCAAACCGCTGAATTACCTGCAGGGCTAGGAACAATCGAATTCAAAGATATCAAGAGGTTTGCATCTCTTGATATCACCTATAACCCAGGCGAGCTTTATGTTCTGTTCTTCTCTATCCTGACTTTCTTTGGGCTAATCATGATGTTGATTACCCCTAGAAGAAGAGTTTGGATCAGAAAGACTCCTGATGGTATCGAGGTTGGAGCTCTAGCTAAATCTAGAGATGAGTCTTTGCCTAAACTTGTTAAAGAAATCACTAAAGCAATGAAGAAAAAGGACTGATGAACAGCACTGTTGTATTGAACCCAGAACTAGCAACTCTTTCTAGAATCGTCGTTCTTGCTGCTCTCACCCTTTACTCAATTGCCTTCCTAGTTCTAGCCTGGGCACTAACCAGAAGAGCAGGAGCTAAGAAGGCCAAAGACAGTTTCGCTAACAAGTTAGAACTTGTCGGTATCTCGCTAATGACTCTTGGTGTTGTCGTTCACGGTGTTGGAGTTCTAACCAGAGGAATTGCAGCTCAAAGAGTGCCTTGGGCGAACATGTATGAATTCTCAATTACTGGTTCATTCATCGTCACAGCAATCTATTTACTTGCCCTAATCTGGCGAGACATCAGATTCATCTCCACCTTTGTTTCAGGATTTGTAGTTCTGATTATTGGCTCTGCAAACACCTTGTTCTATGTCCAGGTTGAATCACTAATGCCAGCACTTCAGGACTATTGGCTGGTTATCCACGTGAGCGTTGCCATCCTGGCAACAGCCTTCTTCATGATTGGTGCAGCTTTAGCTGCCACATTACTTTTGAAAGAGTCAAAGTTCATCAACAACTCAAAGCTCAAAGGCGTAAAGATCATTAAGAACGTCCTTAACCTCTTCCCTAAGTCCGAGAAGTTAGAACGTCAGTCTTACCAGTTCAACATCATTGGTTTTATCCTCTGGACCTTCACCCTGATCGCAGGAGCAATCTGGGCAGATAAGGCTTGGCACAGATTCTGGGGCTGGGACACCAAAGAAGTCTGGACCTTCATCATCTGGACCATCTACGCTGCCTACCTACACGCCACAGCAACCAGAGGCTGGGACGGCAAGAGAGCAGCCTGGCTAACCATGATCGGCTTCACAGCCATCCTCTTCAACTTCACAATCGTGAACCTCTACTTCAAGGGATTGCACGTTTACTCAGGGCTGTAAAAACACTTTGAATACCTAAGGCGAACTGTCAGTCGGCTGTGAGGTTATTTTCTAGAAGTTTCTTACTGGCTCAGTGCCAGCCAAGCCTGTTCGAAACGACGTCCGCTTGGTCTTTTTGTTTCTGAGATAAATGATTGGAATTCACCAGTATTTCAAGAATTGCTTTTGCGCATGCTTCTGTTGTTGAGGCTTGAGCTTGTTCTATTGCTAAACCGTACGCTGGATATTGTCTTTCAAATCTTCTGAGGGCATTCAAGTTATCGGTTAAATGAACTGATTCTTGAGCAGGGGATTCCCAGAATCTTATTAATCCAACCAGAGCTGAAACAGCCCAACTTCGAATGTGTTCACTAGCAATTAGACCTTCACCTCTTCTAGCTCTTCCAACTCCTATCAGAAGTTGACAGAGAAGGAGCTCATATGCTGCTTCAGGATCGTATTTGGCTTCCTTTACTTTGACGGCTGAACTTGTAGCTATCTGCTTCATTCTTTGTTCAATATTGTTTATTTTATCAACAGTGACTAAATAATCATTAGCGCTTGCTAGTTCTAATTCAGAATCGTTGAAGACCGCGAATTCTAGAACGTGACCGTCTTGGTAGACGACTTTCAATCCATGCGCTGTTTCTCGAGGACGAAAGGCTATTTGTGCATGGTTCGGTAACCAGGAGAGGTCTTGACGCAGGCTCTCTCCTTTACCTTCAACAGTGATGACAAAGAAGTCATGGTCACTCCATTCATCCACACGACTGTGGTCAGCTGCTGATCCAACAAATGTGAGACCTAAGACATCTGGATGTTCTTGAAGGTTATGAGTTAGTTGATTCTCGTATTTGAGGAAGGCTTCTTTGCTTTTCACATGACCATTCTGCCAGTCAGATTATCCTTCACGGGTGAATTACCGTCCAATCTGGGGCGAGCGCTCAGTTTTAGGTCATAACTTAGAGAATCGAATCAACTCAAGGTAGACGTTGCCAATTAATAAAGACATAACGACCAGAGGCTGGGAAGGTAAGCGAGCAGCTTGGCTTACCCTTATCGGCTTCACAGCCATCCTCTTCAACTTCACAATCGTGAACCTCTACTTCAAGGGATTGCAAGTTTACTCAGGGCTGTAGGGAAAAGCGAACAAAGAAATCAAGCACTAAGTTATAACTTTGTTACCGCTTGGTGACAGTTCATGTCAGATGGCGGGTATAGGTTTCAGTTAGTTATTTCTTGCCAGGGGGTTCTTTTGAAACTTTTCAAATTATCAGCTTTAGTTTTGGGTTTTGTTTTGTTGTTGCAGGGGATTTCTCCTGCTAATGCGGTGACTAATGAGATTAGTTATGCTGCTGAGGATTTTGTTTCTGCTAGGTTGCAGGCAAGTGTTACTGATCACCGTATTTTGGTGATTTCGGAACTTTCTGAGACTTCTACCACTTGGGTGAATCCGGATGGAACTTTGACTACGGAGTCTTTTGGATCTCCGGTTAGGGTAAGGGATGGTGCTGGGGAATTTGGTTGGCGTGATCTTGATTTCACTTTAGAGTTCACGGACGATGGGGTTGAGGCTAGATCAGGGTTTTTACCGCTGGTTTTGTCTTCTGGTGGTTCATCTGATCTTGTAACTTTTGGCGGGGAGTTTGGGTTTAAGTGGGAGGGGATTTTACCTAGGCCGGTGTTGTTTGAGGACACCGCAAGGTATGTTGAGGTGTTACCTGGGGTGGATTTGTTGGTTCGTCTTGATGGTGCTGGCTTTGAACAGTTCTTTGAGGTTAAGTCGTATCCGTCTGAGGAGACTTTAGGCAAGCTTGTTTTATTGCTCGATAACAGTTCAGTGAGTGTGGCGGGTGATGGTTCGGGTGGATATAGTTTTCGGGTCCGCGGTGAAGAAGTAGCGGGCATCGTTTCCCCTAATGTTTATGATTCGGCTGCGGTTACTAATACGGAACCAATTTCACTTGGTGTTTCCCAACGAAAGTTGCACCTTCAAGTCGATCCGGCTTTCTTCGCCGACCCTGATACCGTTTACCCGGTCATTGTCGACCCGGCCTTCACGCTGAACCCTAGTTTTGATACTTATGTTTCCTCTGAGGACACAACGGTAAATTTTGAAGCAGACCCATCTCTTTGGATTGGAACAGTTGACGGCGGTGCTACTGTTTATCGCTCCTACCTGAATTTCAATTCCAGCAGTTGGCAAGGAATGGATGTTGTTTCAGCTAATTTGAATCTTTATCTCGCCAGTTCAGGTAGCTGCACGCCCAAATACTTTAGTGTTTTTGGAGTTCCCGCAGCCGCCAGTGGAACTGTTTGGGGTAACGCTCCTGCCCTGACTGGTTCGTATGTTACGCAAATAGCTTCTGGAGGCTATAACGCTACTTGTGGTGCAAAATATGTTTCCGCGGATGTTGTTTCCCTTTTAGGTGCCGCCGACCCCGTCTCAGGGACTATTGGTTTTGGTTTGAGGGCAACTAGTGAGACAGATATTCAAGCTAAAAAGCGTTTCAATTCTTCAAATGCATTCAGCAATAAACCTTATTTAACTGTCACCTATAACATGCCTCCTGGTATTGCTTCAACCCCGTCCATAACTGGCGCATCTGCTTCTGCTGGTGTTTTATCGGTTGGTTCAGCGAAACCTGAACTTGTCTCACAAGCTGTTGATCCTGATGCTAATGATTTGAAGTTGACGTTCAAAACATATGCGAATGCTAGTTCTTTGACACCTACTGGCACACTTTGTTTCGTTACTGTCGCTAGCGGTTCAGCGGGGACTTGTCGCCCAACGAATTCCCTGGTTGATCAGCAAACCTATTATGTGAGGGCCATCAGTGACGATGGCAGGATTGCCGCTGCTGCTTCACCGGTAGTCGTATTCAAGGTTTTAGCTACGCCGCCTGTAACACCGACTATCACTTGTCCTTACGCGAATGGGTATCAGAGTGCTCTAGTGCCAACAAGTTCTTTTACTTGTCTAGTTTCGCTACCGTATAGTTCTGCTTCTTCACGTGCTATCAAAATAACAATTGCTGTTGATGGTAAAACACCTGAGGTTTATCAAACTGCGGTTGATGGTTCTTTTAATCGGACCATCCAGTTCTCAAGTGGTGCCTACCGCCACACTATTACAGCAACTGCAGCCTCAAGCACCGGTATTTTGTCGAACACTGCATCACATGCGATGACTTTTGGCTCTGTTGGTGTGATTTCTCCCCAAAAACTAGTTAACGTCTCTTCCAGTGTTGTCGTCTCTGGATATGCTTTGCCCTCTGGCAGCGCTGTTCCTACTCTTGCTTCTATTGAGTGGCGTAGGAATGGAGATTCTGGAGCTTGGAATAGTGCCGTGAATGGTTTACCGGTTTCAACTGTTTCAGGGTTGCGTGGGCTTTATAACTATAAGTTGAATGTCTCTAACCTTGGGGCTTATGGGGTTGCTCCGCTTCCTCACAACGTTCCAGTCACTGTTGATCTTCGTTTCTGTTTCTACTATGGCTTGATAGCCGAAACTGTCTGTTCGGAAAATAGCGTCTTGTCTTTTACTAGG
The DNA here is from genome assembly GCA_903832875.1 of uncultured Micrococcales bacterium. Classification (GTDB taxonomy): domain Bacteria; phylum Actinomycetota; class Actinomycetes; order Actinomycetales; family Microbacteriaceae; genus Rhodoluna. The sequence continues at coordinate 11,148 of CAILDA010000047.1, forward strand.
TGGCCTAACGGATATGACAATGCTCAGACTGACGCAGAAGTTGGATCGGTCTCTTTAGTTACCGGTAAATTCACCACAGCCAACACAGATTTCAGCCAACAGGTCGGTTTGCACTCTCTGGCTGTTTCTAGAACTTTCACTGGCGGGGCTCAAAGCCCTAATACTGCTTCTGGTGTGTTTGGTGATGGATGGTTAGCTTCTTTTAGTTCTGATGCCTCAGCTTTAGCTGGATACACGCTTACTAGTGATGCGGGTAACGATAGATACTATTTGATTAGCCCAGATCAAGTAGTTTTAGAGTATCAAGGCGCTGTAACACCGGTTGCAGTCAATGAGGCGGCTATTGCAGCTAACCTGCAGGTCAGTGTTGCAAGTAATACCGTTACTTTCACTGAATCTACACAACGCATTACTACTTTCAGTAAGGCCTCTGATGGTTCTTGGCTATTGGTTTGTGCTAGATCTGATGCCAATAGTCGAGCTGTTATAAGTCTTTTTGATGCTGCCGCTCGGGTAACAGACATTGGTTTTGCAAGTAACTCGACTAGTGGTTGTTCGGGGACTACTGTCACCCAGGGATTGCATTATGTTTATAACTCCGCTGGATTGTTGACTTCGGTTTACTACAAGTATCTAGATGCAACATCTAATGCTGTTGTTTCAGTTTTAGAGGTCTCTTATCTCTATAATTCTTCAAACCGTTTGATAAAGGTAACCAACGAAGCTAACGGTTCATCGACAGCCTATGAATACAATTCTTCAAATGATTTAGTGAAAATAACTGTTTCAGGGTTCGCTCCGTACGTGTTGAAATATGATTCTCAAGATCGTCTAGTTCAGGTTGTTAGAACACAAAACAGTTTCTGGGGAACTGTTTCCAGTGTTGATAAAACCTTTGTTTATGATATTTCTCCTGAAGGCAATACAGGCTATCTGCCTAATTTGCCGGCGAGCACAACTAGCCATTGGGGGCAGACCTCAGCCCCAAGCTATGCGGCGGCAGTGTTTGGTGCGGATACACAGTTGATTCTAGATTCAGCTGGAAATGTCTCTGTCCCTGCTGCTACTGATTCGGTTTGGCGTAAAGCGGGATTTGTTTACGTGGATGCTAACGGCAATCAAAGCAATACCGCCTCATATGGCAAAGACAAGTGGCTTTATACCGCCCAGTTAGCTAATCCAGATGGTGTTGTTTACGCGTCTTTCGATGCCTACGGCATCACTCGAGTGTTAGATCAGTTCGCTGCTGAGAACAGTGATGCTTTCGATGAATTAATGTATGCGACTGTATTTAGCTATCAAACTAGTTTTGGTGCTACAACAATGCCTTCGGGAGTGTATTTAGCAGAATCTTGGTCACCAGTAAAAACGGTTGTTGATGCTTCTGGCCTGTCAGGTACATTCCGCACACACAGCACTTATACCTATGACGAAGGTTCTCCTTCTGGTGGTTTCTTTGGGTTAGTTACCTCGACTATCACGGGATTGACTTCAGGAACATCGTTGACAGGATTTAATGCTCAGCTGTTGGCTAAGAATGTAAACATTTATGAACCACAAGTTTCTGGCACAATTTCTGGCTGGACTATAGGTTCGCCAACTAAAGTCAGTACTTTTGATGGATCGAATAACCTCGTTGCGAGTAGTAAACGGGTATTCAACGACTTAGGGCAGGTAGTCAAGACTGTTGAAGTTGCCTCTACCGGCTTTGATGCTCGAAGTGAAAACACTACCTACTACACAGCCACTACCAACTCACTACACCCTGAATGTGGCGGGAAACCTGCTTGGCAGGATCTGGTTTGTGTAGTTGAGACCGGTGAAGTTACACCTTCCTCGAAAACTTGGGTTGAAAGTTATGACGCCAGACTAAACGCAGCAATAGTAAACGAATATAGGTCTGGGGTTCTAGCGAGAACTAGTAGTTATAGTTACTTGGTTGATAACCGTTTAGATTATTCAATTGTTTCTGCCCCTGGTGCTGTTTTCATAAAAACTAAACACATCTATGACCCGATTTCACTTCTAGAAGTAAAAACACAGCTTTACTATGGCAACGCTTATCAGAGTGAGACAGCTAACACCTATGACGCTTGGGGTAGGCCACTAACTGAAACAAACAGTTTGGGTGATGTTACTTCAACCAGCTATTTTGCTCCAGGATCTTTAGGTGCCGGTAACGTAGCGTCTGTTGTTTCACCTAAAACCACCACCAGCTATACGTTCGGTAGCGTTACTGACCCTAGGGCAGTCATCACAAGCATGACTGTGTCAAACAATGACTTTAGCTATCAATACACAGGCGTTTATGATCAGTTTGGTCGCCTAGTTACCCAGGCTGGCCCTAATGGGGTTACCCAGTCCTTTACTTTTAATGATGCTGGCAAGTTGGCTGCTATGTCTTATGGTGGGGTAGCGGGATTGGCATTGACCTGGACTAGAACCTATGACGGTTTCGGCAGGGTTTATAAAGAATTCGGCCCTAATGGTAGTAGCACTCTTTACGGTTATGATTCATCATCAAGGCTCGCTTCAGCTACCTCTGCTAACCAACTTGAGTCTTATAGCTATGATGCTTTTGGTGATCGAACTTCCAGCAACATAAACGGTGTCACCTCAACACATACCTTCAACACTGAATCACAGTTGACTAATACTGGCTATGTTTATGACTGTTTAGGTAGAAATACATTCATCCCAGCAGTTGATGCACCAAACAACAATGGGGGTATTAGTCTTTCCTATAACGTGGTTGATCAGGTCACGGCCATAACCCAGGCCACCAGCACCTCATTTACTTATGATGCTCTAGGTAGAAGGGTAAATGAAACAAATGGTGGCCTAACTACACAGCGCCATTACATAGACAGCTCTGATAATCCTGAATGGACTAGTCAACTAGATGGCACTCTACTAACCACTGAGATCTATACAGGCTCGCTAGGAGCTGGTTTAGGGGTAACCACCAACATAAAGGGAACTACTAAAACTCAGACATTGCAGCTAACTGACCTTAAAGGTCACACCGTAACTACCTTAAACCTAGCCACAAACAGTGTTAGCTCCTGGAGCACATATGACTCGTTTGGTAACCCTCAAACCGGCCAAACTAACACAAACCTCATCAACTACAGCTCCTACGGCCAACAAGAAAGAGCTACCAGTAACGGTGGTCTAATCCTTATGGGAGCAAGGGTCTACAACCCAAAAACCAACCAATTCACTTCCAAGGACCCCATTCAAGGAGGAAATGAAAACAGTTATACATATCCGAATGACCCCGTGAACGGAAGTGACTGCAGCGGGCTAAATGGCTGGCTTGACTTTGGCGTCGCGGTTTTTGGTGGCTTGGTCGCAGGCGCTATCTGCGCTGCCACAGCCGTGGTGGGATGCGTAGTCGGGGGGCTTTTAGTCGGCGCTCTATCTGGATTTATTTCCGGCACAACCACTGCTAATGAAAATCACCTCGAAGGAGCGGAATATTGGTCGTATGTTGGGCAAAACGTTTTGACGGATAGCCTATTTGGGAGTGTAGGAGGTCCAATCGGCAAGATTTTTAAAGACGGGTTGCGCTATCGTGGACTCTTTAAAGTTTACGGATCCGAGACGTTCAAGGACTTTAGTCAAGAAATGGCAGTAGGGTATTCCTACGCGGCCGGCGTATATTTTGGCGCAAAATATCTTTCCAAAGCTAATTCGAATAAGCCCCCAAAGAAAGCTAGAAAACCTTGATTTATCCAATGGTAATTTCCCCAAGTACCGAGCCTTGGGTAGTCACAGCCTTAATGTTAGGGCTATCTTGGGTTGCGTGGATAGGTTGGCTTGGTTCTCTTTTTAGAAAAAAAAGCGCTGACGACTTTACAACACCAGCACGACGTATGCTTATCCCCGTTTTCTTCACAATATTTTCCTTTGAGGGATATGTACTTTCAGAGTCCTCTATTCTTCACAATCTGGTCACCGGTACAGCCACCATCGCAGTCTGTATTGTAATTTGCGCATCGTCAGCGGCCATTTATAAACGTTTAAGGTCTTCGCTAAAGAAGCACGACCAAGAGAATTAGCTGTATTAATTGGAGCTGTTTCCGATTCGGCTTGAACTGAGATTAGGAGATTTACACATTTTACGTGTTTTACAAATGGAGGGCTTAACCAGCAATCGCGATTTGCCTAGGATTTGTAATAAGTCAAATGCCTGAGAATTCAGTGTGGAGTTTTTTTAGAGATTCTGTTGAGCTGGGTTACAGTATTCCAAAACTAGCTTTGCAAAAGCAACTAAACGGATTCGAACGAAGAATTAGGAGAGTCAGATCACTTGAAATCAGAACAAATGATCTAGTCAGATGAATCAGAGTGTAAATCTCATTCAGTTTCCCACGCGTTTCCCAAAATTTGTTGCACAAAGATTGGAAGACGTTCGTCATATAGACAGTCGGAGATAATCAATAGACACTCTGGAAAATTCAGGCACATCGAGAAGTAACCTAGTTTGGTTCATTAACTAACATCAAATCCCTGCCACCCCAGGGGCAAAGTTTGTCAAAAGAGTTGTGGATGAACACTTGACGACTCTGGCCACATATCGAGCCAAGTAGAGACTTATCAGTTTCATTGCCTCATTGTGTAAATTCAGCTACATTCGATCAAAATGTCAAAACACTAAGTCAGGCACTTTAGACTACTCTCGAACCTTTTCATCCACCACGTAGTGCTATCTGCTGCTTGGAGTTTGGCCAGAGCGTCTATGTTTGGGACGATTCTTGTCACTGGAATCTTTCCATCAACCGGAATCAAAGGTGTATCTGTGACATCTATTTCTAGTAACGCTGCAGTTCCCAAACCACTCGCATACTCGCTACCTAGTAGTGCTGCTAGATGTGCACCCATGCTTATTCCAACTGATGTTTCTAGTGCGCTTGAAACAACTACTGGTAGACCTGCTTCTTTTGCTATTGCTAAGGCGTTGTTGATTCCACCTAGCGGTGCAACTTTTAGGACGAGGATGTCTGCGGCTTTTGCTTGGGCAACAGCTAATGGATCACTTACTTTTCTAACTGATTCGTCTGCAGCTATCTTGATGTTGAATTCTTGAAGTTTTAGTTTTAGTTCTGCCATCTCAGCAATTGTTCTAACTGGTTGTTCCAGATATTCCAATGGAACGTTTTCTTGGTAGATGGTCTTGGCAATCTTTAGTGCTGTTTCGATATCCCAATTGCCATTTGCGTCGAGTCTGATTCTGGCATCTGGGTGGTGTTCTCTAACCTGGTGGATGCGGTCTAGATCGTCTTGCAGGGTTTGACCTGCTTCGGCAACTTTGATCTTTACAACCTCAAACTTGCCGAATGGTTCTAAGGCTTTTTGGACGTCTTTGACGGCAGGGAGAGTTGCGTTGACTTTGATGTTCTTTACATCAGTCTTCGGGATATCTCCGAAGGCCCATTCGATGGCTGCTTTTAGCCAGATGCTGGCTTCTTCGTCTTCGTATTCGGTGAAGGGAGACCATTCGGCCCAGCCATTAGGGCCTTCGAATAGGAGGACTTCTCTGGTGGTTAGGCCTCTGAACTTGGTGCGCATGGGGATAGCCAGAACCTTGGCTGTGCAAGGATCTGGTCTTTTATTTCTGGGGTTATCTCCACATTGTTAGTCTAGGAGTATGGCAAACAAGGTTTCTGAGCTCTTTGATGAGTCAATCTGGCAAGAAGTATCTGGTTTTGAGGGTTTGACTGACATCACCTACCATCAGCATGTTTCTCTAGGGGTAGTGCGTATTGCATTTAACCGTCCAGAAGTTAGAAATGCCTTTAGACCACAGACTGTTGATGAGCTAGCTAATGCTCTTACCCATGCTCAAGCAAACACCAAGGTTGGTGTTGTTTTGCTTACCGGTAATGGTCCTTCACCTAAAGATGGTGGCTGGGCTTTCTCTTCTGGCGGAGATCAGAAGGTTCGTGGTCGTGAAGGTTATGAGTATGGAGATACTGGGACTTCTGCTCGCTTGCACATCCTTGAAGTTCAAAGACTTATTCGGTTTATGCCAAAGGTTGTTATTGCTCTAGTGCCTGGTTGGGCTGCTGGTGGTGGACATTCACTAAACGTTGTTGCTGATCTTTCTCTAGCTTCTAGTGAGCACGCAAGATTTAAGCAGACCGATGCCGATGTTGGTTCTTTTGATGCAGGCTATGGTTCTGCTTATCTTGCTAAGCAAGTTGGGCAGAAGTTTGCTAGAGAGATCTTCTTCTTAGGGCAAGAGTATTCAGCTCAACGTGCTTATGAGATGGGTGTTGTTAACGCCGTTGTTCCTCATAAAGATTTAGAAGTTGAAGGTATTCGTTGGGCTAAGGAAATACTTTCTAAATCTCCTCAATCTATTCGTATGTTGAAATATGCAATGAACATGGTTGACGATGGTCTAGTTGGTCAACAGTTATTCGCTGGTGAAGCAACTCGTTTGGCTTATGGCACTGATGAGGCAGTTGAGGGTAAGGAAGCTTTCTTAGAAAAGAGAGATCCTGACTGGTCTAGTTTCCCTTGGCACTTCTAAATCTATGAACTCTGTTCCTGTCAAAGTTATTCCGGCTAATGATGTTGTTGGAGCTTTACTTGCTCTAGGGGAAGCATTAGAAGGTAAGTGCTGTGTTTATATTTCACCTCGTGAAGTAAATGGTGTAAGACCTGAGGTAACGGGAATACCTGAAACTGTTTCTAATACAGCTTTGATTATTGAATCCAGTGGTTCAACTGGAACACCTAAAAAGATTTATCTAAGTAAAGAAGCACTGATAGCAAGTGCTAAGACCACAGAAAGATACTTTGGATTTACTGGCCAGTGGGTTTTAGCACTTCCTATAAATTACATTGCTGGTGCAATGGTTTTGGTTAGATCATTGCTATCTGATACTCAACCGGTTCTTATGAACACAGCTGTTAGTTTCACCCCTGAAGCTTTTGCTCTTTCATCTTCAATGGTTAGTGGTGAACATAAGTTTGTATCTGTTGTTCCAACACAACTTGTTCGTATCAAACAGCTAGCTGAGACAGACGAATTCCTGCTGATGTTGCTAAAGCGCTATGACGCTATCTTGGTTGGCGGGCAGTCAGTAAGTGCTGAAGTGTTGAGTTTCTTTGCTGAGCATGATGTGAATGTTGTCTCTACCTATGGCATGGCTGAAACCTCTGGTGGTTGTGTTTATAACGGTGAAGCACTAGATGGTGTTGATGTTCAGTTATTTGATGGGCAAATCGGTATCAAAGGTCCTATGTTGGCAAACGATGTTGCTGATCAATCTGGTTACTTTATGAGTCACGATGTTGGGGAGTTTGTTGGTTCAAGGTTGAGTGTTCTAGGTAGATCTGACCGTGTGCTTATCTCAGGCGGTCTGAAGATAGGTCTTGACCAGGTTGAAGCTGTTGCTGGCAGTGTGCCAGGGGTAGTTGAGGTTGGCGCAACAGCTCTGGATTCAGCTGAATGGGGTCAACGTGTTGGCATTGTTTATGTTGGTTCACCTGAGGTCGCTGACTATGTTGCAGGCGCTGTCTTTGAGCAACTAGGTATTGCTGCTAAACCAATTAGGGTTATTCGAGTTGACCGGTTACCAAGACTTAGTAATGGCAAGACAGATTTGATTACTTTGAACCAGTTATTTGATGAGGAAGATTAATGCTGAAGCTTTGGATTAAAGGGGCAAGACTAAGAACTCTCCCGTTAGCTGTTGCTCCTATTCTGATTGGTTGTGGAACATCATCTCGAATCACTAATCACTTTGATCTAGGTCTTGCAGTCTTAGCTCTTTTAGTTGCACTGTTTCTCCAAATAGGTGTGAACTATGCCAATGATTATTCAGATGGCATCAGAGGAACAGATAAGAATCGTGTTGGGCCGGCAAGGCTAACCGGTGGTGGTCTAGTTGCCCCAGGCAAGGTCAAACTAGCTGCCTTTATTTCATTTGGTTTAGCAGGTGTTGCTGGTTTAGCGATTACTGTTATCACCGCTCAATGGTGGTTTATCGCTGTTGGTTTGGTTTGTGTTGTTACTGCTTGGTTTTATACCGGAGGTAAGAAGCCTTACGGCTATGCAGGTTTTGGTGAAGTAGTTGTCTTTGTGTTCTTTGGACTGTTAGCAACTATTGGAACTGATTACATTCAGATTGTTGGATCTAATCACACTCAGTTCTCAGATGTAAATCCGTTTGCTGTTTTAGGTGGTGTGATTGCTGGTTGCTTTGCAACAGCAGTGCTGTTGATAAATAACATCAGGGATATAGAAACAGACAAGCTAAGCGGTAAGAAGACTCTTTCGACTCGGATTGGTAGAAAAGCTTCATTGGTACTGTTCGCTTTGTTTGTGTGGACACCGTTTGTTCTAGTTATTCCACTGTGGCTAATCATGCCTGCAATATTTATTGTGAACATCTTGGTGATTATGGCTGTGATTATTTCTATTGTTGCCGTAACCGCTAAGACACCTAAAGAGCTAATCCTTGCTCTTCAGCTAACAAGTTACACAAGCTTGTTATTTGCTCTTGGGCTTTGCTGGGGTCTTTTTACTATTACCTTCTAAAGCCTTATCAACTGCTTCGTTTTCAAGATCACTCTCAGGATCTCCTGAACCTAGTGAGTTCACCCTCTTCTCATGCAGTTGCTTACTGATCTCATCTCTTAGATGAGATAGGAAAAACATCGAGAAAGCGAAGGAGAGCATGGCCGCTAGTAATACCGCAAAAGCCCAAGGCATCCCTAGGGCACCAAAGAGTACGGTCAGGCCAACAAAGAGCCCTAGGCGGTAAACGGTGTATTTGAGCCAAACATTTCTCATGCCCCAAGTCTATGTTTCTAGATTGGTTAGAGTTAAGCCATGAACCGAATTGAGCTTGGCCTTATTGCCGCGGTCGTAATCTTCCAAATATTCACTACCGTCTATGCCGCTAGTGCTAACCCTCGTCAGGTAAGGGTTTTACCTAAGTTTGCCTGGGTTCTGCTTTGTTTGTTTGTTCCTCTAGTTGGAGGCTTGCTATACATCACCATCGGTAGACCTATCGATGGTGAGTCAGGTCAAGGAGCTAAGCGAAGACCTATTGCTCCTGATGATGATCCTGATTTCCTAAGAGATCTTGGAACTAGATTCAAAAACGACACAGATAACAAGGATGGCTAGCATTCCTAACGAAGCCGTTTCCCCTGCCCAAGTATTTGCATCTCACATAGTCGCTGAGTTAGCGCTCTGGGGCAGAGACTTTTGGTTAGCGCCAGGTGCTAGATCACAATCTCTTGCTATCGCTGTTGCACAGCTCGCTGATGCTGGTTTAGCTAATCTCTATGTTCGATTAGATGAAAGATCTCTTGGCTTTAGTGCTTTAGGTGCCGCTGTCTATGGTGGCCCCCAGGTTGTTATCACTACATCTGGAACAGCTGTTGCTAACTTGCATCCAGCTGTCCTAGAAGCTCATCACTCAGGCATTCCTTTGATTCTGTTAACCGCAGATAGACCAGTTGAACTTCGTGGTGTTGGTTCAAACCAAACTACAAACCAGGTTGGCATCTTCTCGGATGCAGTTATTGAATGCATTGATGTTGCAGCACCAACTTTGGAAGAACTAGATCAGTTACCCAAGAAGGCTAAAGAACTAGCTGAGAAAGCTGTATTACTTGCTTGGGGAAAAAGAGCTGGACCTGTGCAACTGAACTTACAGTTCAGAGAACCACTGTCTGCTGTTACTCCTAACGCTGTTGAAGTATTTGAGAGCATCTCAGCTCAGGGGGATACGGACTACGTTGCCATTAGTGAAGAAATTCAAGAAAGTCACACTCTTGATCTTTCTCTACCAACAGTTGTTGTTGCTGGAGCAACTGCTGCTAGTTATGAAGAAGAGGTTGCTGCCTTAGGTGTTCCTGTTCTAGCGGAGCCTTCATCAGGACTTAGACATTTAGA
>CAILDA010000048.1 GCA_903832875.1 uncultured Micrococcales bacterium
ACCTCTGTGTGTGGGAACTGCATCTCTTCAGCTACGAATACGTAGTCTGCGTGACCAATCTTTTCCTCACCTAGCCATAATTCATAACGGCTTAGCTCTGGATTGTGTAAAACATGTGGGTCCATGATGTTAATCTCTTTCTGTGCAGAACAATTCAAGCTACCGAGTTATCCAAGGCGATAACCTTGCTGTTTTGCAGTCTATTGCTGATGCCAGCATTCAACTGATTTATGTTGATCCTCCTTTTAATACTGGCAGAGTCCAATCAAGGGGATCTTCAACTACCACTAGAACAGAGACCGGCAACCGTATTGGCTTCAAAGGCCAGCGCTACGAGATAGTCAAAGAGACAGTACTTAGCTATGACGATGAGTTCAAGGACTACTGGTCGTTCCTAGAGCCAAGACTCGAAGAAGCCTGGCGGATACTGAATGAAACAGGAACCTTGTATTTGCACCTTGATTACCGAGAATCTCACTACGCCAAAGTATTACTAGATGCACTCTTTGGAAGAGAGTGCTTCCTCAATGAAATCATTTGGGCTTATGACTACGGCGGCAAAGCTAAATCACGCTGGCCATCTAAACACGACACCATCTTGGTTTATGTGAAGAATCCAGATAAGTACTACTTCAATAATGAAACTGTTGATCGTGAACCATACATGGCACCAGGGCTAGTTACACCTGAGAAGGTAGCTAAAGGTAAATTACCTACCGATGTTTGGTGGCACACCATCGTCTCACCTACCGGTAAAGAAAAAACCGGTTACCCAACTCAAAAGCCTTTAGGTATTCTCAGAAGAATTATTCAAGCAAGTTCTAAAGAAGGAGATACCGTGTTGGACTTCTTCGCAGGTTCTGGAACAACAGGTCATGCAGCGGCTTCACTAAACAGAAACTTTATTTTGATAGATCAAAACCCTGAAGCTATTCAGGTTATGAAAGAACGCTTTAGTGCTTTAGCAGTTTCATTCGAGAACTAGGTTCTCTAGAAACCAATAACACAACAAGAGTTGTTACTAAGGTGAGTATGGTCGCGACGGCTAACGCCATTCCATAGTTCTGATTACCCGGTCTTGCAATCAATTGATACATCAACATCGGCACCGTTGATTGATCTCCATATGCAAGCAAGCTTGCTGCACCAAACTCACCTAAGGAAACTAAAGCGCTAAAAGCGATAGCTGTTTTCAAAACAGGTTTGACTAGTGCTAAATCGACATAGAAGAATACTTGTCTTTTTCGAGCACCATCGGTCATCGCTTGCTCTCTTGCTGAATGATCTATTGCTAAGAGTGACGGGTACAAAACACGAACAACCATTGGAATAGCTAGCATGGCTTGCACCAGTGGAACTAAATACCAAGCTGATCTCAACCAAGCGATGTTACCTGTCAAAGTAATTAGATAACCAAGACCAATGACAACAGAGGAAACCCCTATTGGTAATAGGAAGTAAGCATCCAGCCCTATTCCTAGAACATCAGTTTTCTTATTGGTACGCACATGCCTTCTTGAGTGTTCAGCCAACAGGTAACTAACCAGTGCACCAACAAGAAAGGAAACAACCGTCGCGAGCACCATGTTTCTGATGCTGTTCAACCCCGCATCAAGAAAAGTAATGTTCAATAAATCTCTTGAGCCTCTTGAATCAAGTAACAGGAAATTACTAAAAGTCAATGATCCATCATGTGAAACAAACGATTTAGCCAGAACCAGTAACAACGGCAGAAACACTAGTAGTGAACTGCTAATAGCAACAAAGAGCATTGCTGGACGATCTCTTTTATCTAATGTTGTTGCTCTGGAAAGACTTGGTTCAAAACTCAGTGGGTTAGTACCTCCCCAGCGGCTAGCAGTGAAAGCAGCTAAACAGAAGGCAATCTGTAAGAGAGCTAAGGCTGCTCCATGCTGCAGATCAAGTCTTTGTAAGACAGCTACCGAGATTGCTGTCTCTAAGGTATTTACCTTGCCACCGCCGAGGCTAAGAACTATGCCATAGGAAGAAGCACAATAAAGCACAACGATTGCGCTTGAAGATCTTATGGAACTTCTTAGCTGAGGAAGAGCAACCTTTAGTGTTGATCGGAATCTGCCTGCCCCAGCCACCTCGGCTTCTTCATCGGTTTGCTTATCTAGTGTTTGCCACTGGGAACCAACTGTTCTAACCACCACCGCATAGTTAGCAAAGACATTGGCCATGATGATGGCAACTATTGGATCTAAGCCACCGATTAGAGCACCTAACTCAGTGATGGCGATAGCCACCACGAGAGAGGGCAACATGAATGGGACAGTAATTAGCGACCTAATGACAGCAGCGCCTTTAAAGGTCTTTCGGTAAAGGACGTAAGCACCTGGAATACCAAGAACGAGAGCTATAAGAGTGGAGAGTAATGCTTGCCAAATTGTGAACCAGAGCACCGGCCAAATACTTACTTCAGTGGGAATAGTTCCGATTAGATGGGAACCAAAACCTAAATGCAGAACTCTAAGTAAAGGCCAATAGAACAGGACCGCAACAAAAGTTAGCGGTGCTGCCCAAAGCAAGAAACTCTTAAGGCGCAACGTCAAACACCCAGTTGTAGTCGCCTAACCAGCTATCACGTTTCTTAGCGATATCGAGTTCCCCACCAATAGTTGTAATAGCAGGAGCAGCATTTCTAAGCCATGAATCAGGAATTGAAACACTTTGATCAATTGGATAAACATACATAGCTTCAGGCAGTGCCTTTTGGAAACTCTTAGACAACATGAACTTGACTAGAGCAATAGCTCCTGTACTGTTACTTGCGTTTTTTAGAACACCAACATATTCAGTTTGTCTGAAGCAATCTTTTCTAATCGCTTGAGTTCTAGGGTTACCTTTACTATCTAGTTCATCAGCAGGGGAAGAAGAGTAAGAAAGCACTACAGGGTATTTACCTTTACCTGCTGAGCCTGAGAAATCTGTGTAATAGGCATCTTCCCAACTGCTAGCTACCTTCACACCGTTATCTCTGAAAGCTAACCACCAAGTCACAGCTGATGGAAATACTCCTGCTGTTGCTGGAGGAAAAGCAGCATAAGTTGATGCAAGAAAAGCTAAACCAGTTGAAGAAGTATTTGGGTTTTCAATAACTGTGAGGTTCTTGTATTTAGGTTTAGTGAGATCTCGCCAGTCACTTGGTATCTCAAGATCATGTTCTTTGAAGTATTCGGTGTCTACGTTGAAACATACATCTGCATAGTCAACTGCTTTTAGTTCACCATCAATAATTTTGTTTGCTTTAGCAACAGGAGCAAAGGTGTTATCAATACCAAAGACAACATCAGCGATTGGAGCATCTTTGGTAAGAACTAGTTTGCTGGTCATTGAGCCAGCATCACCTGCTCTAACAATCTTTAGTTGATAACCAGATGTCTTTTCAAACTCTGTTTTGAGTTGATCACTAATGACAAAAGAATCATGAGCGACAAGAGTTACTGCTTCTTTAGGTGTTGCAGTTGGGGAACATCCAGCAAGCAGCAAAACTGCTGAAATGAGGATAGAGATGCGTTTCATATTTCCTTCCTACGCTGGCATTACCCAGTTCAGGTTTGACGGTTTTAAGCTTTAGCTTCATCTCAGTCCGTGAATACGAACACCCGTGTGTTTAAAGACTAAGGCCTCAGCACGCTTTATGCATGCTGAGGCCTTAGAACTAGATTTGTTAGTGAGCGCTAGCTGCCGCTGCATCAGCTTTCTCTTGGACACCAGACTTAGTCCTAAGTGCTAGTTCCTTGATAAATAAGGAAATAGCGAAACCAATCACGATGACGATTGTTGCTGAGACGAATACGTTTGCAGCAGATTCAGCGAACGCTTGCTTGATCGGGTTGGCTAACTCTGGGCTAGCGGTCTTTAAGAACCTTGAGTCACTGGTGATTTGGGCCATCAGGTTACCGCCAGGCAAGAAGTCCTTGTTCTTTGGGTCAGCCAAAAGTGCGGGGTTAGCCTTGATGGCTGCACCAATTTTGGCACCGATTTCTGGGCCCTTGTCAGCAATGTTGTTGAACAAGATTGACAGGAACACCGCAACACCCAGGGTTCCACCCATTTGTCGAAAGAAGGTAGCAGACGAAGTTGCAACTCCTATGTCCCTAGCTTCAACAGCGTTTTGTGAGGCGATAGTAAGGGTTTGCATAAGTTGTCCGAGACCAAGGCCCATCACAATCATGCCGATAGTGATCTGCCATATAGCCCACTCGAAAGTAAGAGTAGCGAGGTAGGAGAACGAGACAGCCATTAGGGCTGCACCTAACACCATAAAGATCTTGTACTTTCCAGTCTTGCTGGTAATTCTTCCGCTCACAATTGTTGAAGTCATTAAGCCAAGAACCATAGGAATCATTAGATAACCAGAGTCAGTAGGGGAGGCACCATAGACAATTTGTAGTACTAAAGGTAGCGATATCATTCCACCGAACATTCCCATACCAACTACGACACCTAACAAAGTTGTGAGTGAGAACGTTCTAGATTTAAACAGCTTCAAAGGTAGCAGAGCGTCGTCGCCCATCTTTCTTTCAATCAATATGAAGGATGCGATTCCAACAATTCCAATTACATATGACGCAATCGAGTTAAATGATGTCCAACCCCATTCTCTACCTTGTTCAGCAACAATCAAGATTGGAACAACACCGACGATGATGGTAACTACACCCCACCAGTCGATGACCTTGGATGTCGCAGCGTGATGCGGAATGTGTAAGAAGGAGATAACCAAGAACAAAGCAATAAGACCGATAGGCAAGTTCATCAAGAAGATCCAACGCCAGCCGGTGATGCCGAAGATGTTGTCGATACCAGCAAAGAGTCCACCGATTAGTGGGCCAAGTACTGAAGATGTTCCAAACACTGCAAGGAACATACCTTGATACTTTGCACGATCTCTTGGTGGAACGATGTCAGCAAGAATTGTCAGCGCAAGAGCGAATAGACCACCAGCACCAATACCTTGGATTGCTCTGAAAGCAGCAAGTTCATACATGCTGTTTGCAAAACCTGAGATAACTGATCCAACAATAAAGATGGAGATAGCAGTGATGAACAAATATCTTCTTCCGAAGATATCCCCGAGCTTGCCATAGATAGGTGTTGCGATAGTTGAAGTGATTAGGTAAGCAGTTGTTACCCAAGCTTGTGCCGATAGACCGTGTAGGTCATCTGCAATTGTTCGCATCGCTGTTCCAACAACGCTCTGATCGAGAGCGGATAAGAACATACCGGCCATAAGACCGAGAAGTACGAACATGATTTGTCTGTGGGTCATTACACCCGTTTTAGCTGATTCAGCTGCTGCTGCTTTACGATCTGCACGCGCCAACGCGTTCTCTTTTCTGTTTGTGAAAGTTAGACTTTAGAAATGAATAGAGGAACTAAGAAAAGGTTACTTATTTCAGTAATCCTGGTTTCCTCTGTTTTATTTCCCTCGGTAACTAATTTTACACCTGCTCAAGCAACAAGCCTTGCTTGGCAATCCACAACCGACCCATCTTCAACCTGGATAGTGGTTAACAAGCAAAACCCTCTAAATCCAATCAAATACATGCCTATTGACCTAGTTGCACCAAAGTTCGGCAGTCTAAACGCCAACCCCTATGGCCGAAAGCTTAGAAAACAAGCCTCAACGGCAGTTTTCAAGTTGGCCACAGCCATGAAAGCTGCTGGTCAAGGCAGCCTTATCATCCAAAGTGCTTATCGTTCATATTCAGAACAGAGCGTCATTCATGAGCGTCAAGTCAGCAAATATGGGAAAAAGGCAGGCGAAGCGCTAGCTGCTAGACCTGGTTACTCAGAGCACCAAACCGGTTGGGCATTGGATGTATCCGCCAGAGGCCAAGGTTGTCAGATCAGAGTCTGTTTCGGCGGGACTAAGGCAGGTCTTTGGCTAGCAGCCAATGCCTACAAATACGGCTTCATTATTAGGTATCCAAACTTTGCCACCCCAACCACTGGCTATCAATACGAGCCTTGGCACTTGAGATACGTGGGACAAGGTTTGGCCATGGTTATGCATGACGATGGAGTGCATACCCTAGAGAAGTTCTTCGGTCTGCCAGCAGCACCTAACTACTGATAACTCAACTAACCTTTATCTATGGCTAATTCAGTAAATAACAGACAACCTACCTATGCCTTCTTAGGCCCGGTAGGTACATTTACTGAACTTGCTCTAGCTCAAGTAAAGGCTGCTAAGAACGCTAAGACGCTGCCAGTGTCAACCGTTACTGAAGCCATCGATGCCGTTATCTCAGGCAAAGCAACCAGAGCCATAGTTCCAGTTGAGAACTCTATTGAAGGTGGAGTTAGCGCAACCCTTGATGCTTTAGCTAATACAACTAACATTCGTATCTTCGGTGAATACCTAGTGCCAGTAACTTTCAATCTGGTGGCAAAGCCAGGAACCAAGTTAGCTGATGTCAAAGTAATCACAACTCATCCAACTGCTTATGCTCAGTGCCGTGGTTGGTTACAAGAGAACCTACCTAAGCATTCACATCTACCTGCTACATCAACAGCACAGGCTGCTGTTTCAGTACTTGAAGCAAATGCAACTGCAGATGCTGCTATCTCAGCTAAGAGCATCACCGATCACTACAAGCTAACAGTGCTTGCTAAGAACATCGGTGATAACAAAAAAGCACAAACCAGATTTATTGAAATTGGATTAGCAGCTAAACCAACTGCTCGCTCTGGTAAAGACAAGACGTCAGTCATTGTTGAGCTACCAACTGATAGACCCGGTGCTCTTTTAGAGATGTTGGAACAGTTTGCTGCACGTGGTGTGAATCTTTCTCGCATTGAATCAAGACCGGTTGGTGATCAGCTTGGTAGATATCGATTCAACATTGATGCTCAAGGACACATCGATGATGAAGCCATGGCTGAAGCTCTAATGGGATTACATAGATTCAGCCCACGAATTGTTTTTCTTGGTTCATACCCAAGAGCAGATAAACAAAAGAGTGAGCATGAAGGCAACAACTCAAACAAAGAGTTCTCTTCTGCTGATAACTGGTTAAAGAAACTTCGTTCAGGTCGTTAAAGGTAAATATAGAATGATTGACGCAAACCTACTCAGAGATAATCCTGAAGCCATCAAAGCTTCACAACGTGCTCGTGGCGCTAGCGAAGCTTTAGTTGATGACGCTGCTAACGCAGATACTGCTTGGCGTAAAGCACAAGCAGAGTTTGAAACTCTAAGAGCTGAACAGAACGCCAAAGCAAAACTTGTTGCCGGTGCTTCTAAAGAAGATAGAGCAGCTCTTATCGCTGAAGGACAAGCACTTGCTGCTGAAGTTAAGGTTGCAGAACAAAAGGCTAATGAAGCTCAAACACTTTTAGAGGCAGCTATCTGGAAGATTGAGAACGTTGTTATTGATGGTGTTCCAGCTGGTGGGGAAGATGATTACGTTGTCATTCGCGAAGAAGGAACTAAACCGGTATTTAGCTTTGAGCCCAGAGACCATGTTGCACTTGGGGATCTATTAGATGTTATTGACATTGAACGAGGAGCCAAGATATCAGGTTCAAGGTTCTATTTCCTCAAAGGT
>CAILDA010000049.1 GCA_903832875.1 uncultured Micrococcales bacterium
AGAGAACCAAACTTGCTTCTTGAAGTAAATGGTGGTGGCACACCTAAGTCTGATCGGCCCGATTCAACAGCCATGATGGGATCTCTGCTAGGGCCTGAATTCAAGTTGAACTATGGTTTGATTTTTGCTGCCATTGCAGTTTTCGCTTACTGGTGGCTAATGGAGAGATCAACTTTTGGTTTCAGATTCCGTATGGTTGGACACAACGCCTCAGCAGCCAGAGCTGCTGGTATCAAGGTTGAAAATACATTTGTTTGGGCACTTGCCATCTCTGCTGCTTTTGCCGGTCTTGCCGCTGCTAACCAGGGTTTGACAATAGAAGGTGGCTTGACCACATCTATCGAAGCTGGAATTGGTTTTGATGCAATCACCGTAGCTCTGCTAGGTGGTTCTCGTGCCGGTGGAGTGGTGATGGCAGGGTTACTCTTTGGAGCTTTCAAGGCTGGTTCTTCTTCAATGCAGGTTGCTGGTGTTTCACCTGAAGTTCTAGGTGTTGTGAAAGCACTTATCGTGCTCTTTATTGCAGCACCGCCAATTATTCGAGCGCTGTATCGACTTCCAAGCCCAGAACCAAAAGTGTTTGCGGCAACCCAGAGAGCAAAGGCAGCAAAGGTGATCAAGTAATGAGCAAGATAGAGGTCACCCCAGGAATGTTTTCAAAGGCTGAAACAAAGCCAAGCTTGAAAGCTCCACTAACCATGCTGGTATCAGCATTGGTTGTCTTAGTATTTTTCGGTTTCCTAGGTAAAGCTGGAGACATCACTTATGTGTGGAGTGAAAAGAAAGAGATATTCCAATTACCTTCATTCACCGTGAACTCGATGGTTGCCTGCACAATTTTCGGAGCATTGCTTCTAGTTATTGGAATAGCCTCACTGGTAATTAACTTGCTCAAGAAAAAGACTCCGTTCTGGTTGATTGCAATCTTCGGCTTAATTGCCATGATGGCTTTACTTGGTTGGTTAGCAACCGGTGCTGTTCAAGGTGTTCAGATGATCTTTATTCTGAGTAACACACTTGTCTTAGCTATTCCATTGATCCTCGGAGGTATGGCTGGCATCATGTCTGAACGAGTTGGTGTTGTTAACATCGCCATCGAAGGTCAGTTACTAACCGGTGCTTTCGTTTCTGCTGTAGTTGGCACTATGACTGGCAATCTCTATGTTGGAATGATTGCCGCCATGGTTGCTGCTGGTCTGGTCTCCATGGTCTTAGCATCTCTTGCAATTAAGTATTTAGTTGAGCAAATCATCATTGGTGTTCTTCTAAACGTCTTGGTAATAGGTGTTACCAACTTCTTGCACTCA
The DNA here is from genome assembly GCA_903832875.1 of uncultured Micrococcales bacterium. Lineage (GTDB taxonomy): Bacteria > Actinomycetota > Actinomycetes > Actinomycetales > Microbacteriaceae > Rhodoluna. Next base: position 1,308 of record CAILDA010000049.1, read on the forward strand.
GCTTGGTTGGATAACGACAGTTCGAACTTGAACTACCCAGGAACTTTTGACAAGATCGCGATTCCTTTCCTATCCGATATTCCTGTCTTAGGTCAGGTGTTATTCAATAACAGAATCACTGTCTACTTGATGTTCCTTATCGTTCCTGTGCTTTGGTACATCTTGTTCCGCACCAAGCTCGGTCTTCGTGCTCGTGCCGTTGGTGAGCATCCACTAGCTGCAGACACCGTAGGTATCAATGTTGGTCGAACTAGATTCTGGTGGGTAACCATCGGCGGTATGGCCGCAGGTCTCGGAGGTGCTGCTCTAACCATCGGTAACGTAGGTTCTTTCGGTCGCGAGATGTCCGGTGGTCAAGGTTTCATCGCTTTGGCTGTTGTAATCCTCGGTAGATGGCAACCGATCTATGTGACGCTATCGGCATTGCTATTTGGTTTCACAATTATTCTTCGTGTTTGGGCTAACCAGGTTTCCCCTGGTATTCCGGTGGATTTCATCACCATGGTTCCTTACTTGGTAACCCTTGTTGCTGTTGCAGGTTTTGCTGGCAAGGTGCGGCCTCCCGCAGCCTCCGGTCAACCTTACGAGAAGGGCTAAACATGGCTGAGATCAACTGGGATGAACTAAAAGCAGCAGCTATCAAAGCTATGCGCAGTTCATACTCGCCTTATTCTCACTTTCCTGTTGGTGCAGCTGCTCTAGTTGATGATGGTCGTATCGTCTCTGGTTGCAATGTTGAGAACGCTAGTTACGGTGTTGGACTTTGTGCTGAATGTGGTTTAGTAAGCAACCTTGCTATGACCGGTGGTGGCAAGCTAGTTGCCTTTTACTGTGTTGATGGAGCTGAGAACATTTTGATGCCTTGCGGCAGATGCCGTCAGCTCTTGTTTGAGTTCTCTCAAGAGGGCATGTTGTTGCAAACCACAACTGGCATCAAAACAATCGAACAGGTCTTACCCGATGCTTTTGGTCCAAGAGATCTCGAAACTGGTTTCAATGCGCAAGAGCGCAACTAAAGGATTATTGTGGCTAAGGAATTTTCTGCTGTTGAACTAATTGTTGCTAAACGTGAAAGACAAGAACTCTCAACTGAGCAGATCAACTGGTTGGTAAATAATTACACCTCAGGTGTTGTTGCTGATGAACAGATGTCTGCCATGGCTATGGCAATTCTGCTCAATGGCATGAACAGAAGAGAAATCAAAGATCTAACTCTTGCCATGATCGCTACCGGTGAGCGTCTAGATTTTAGTGACATCACAATGCCAACAGCAGATAAGCATTCAACCGGTGGTGTTGGTGACAAGATCACTTTGATGCTTGCTCCACTGGTCGCAGTATTTGGTGTTGCTGTTCCTCAGCTATCAGGTCGAGGCCTAGGTCACACCGGTGGAACCTTAGACAAACTAGAAGCTATTCCAGGTTGGCAGGCAGCTCTATCAAATCAGCAGATGCACGCCCAGCTAGCCAAGGTAGGCGCTGTTATCTGTGCTGCTGGAACTGGGCTTGCTCCTGCTGATAAGAAACTCTATGCACTAAGAGATGTCACTGGAACTGTTGAAGCTATTCCTTTGATTGCAAGCTCGATCATGTCTAAGAAGATTGCTGAAGGAACTTCTTCAC
>CAILDA010000050.1 GCA_903832875.1 uncultured Micrococcales bacterium
ATAACTTCATAGTCAGTTGATTTAGTTAGAGATGAGAATGTTTCTGTTTCAGCAACATGTTCAATCTGCTTGGCTATCTCAGCATCAACCGGAGTAATAATCTGTGAACCATTGAAATCGCCACCGAGATAGACCTTATAGCCGTTATCTCTAGGTGGGTTATGCGATGCAGTAACCATGATGCCAGCAGAAACACCAAGTGATCTAGTTCCAAAAGAGATTAGGGGAGTTGGACACATCTGATCTAATAAGAAGACCTTGATGCCCATGCCTGCTAAAACTTCAGCAGAGTCTTTAGCAAAGATGTCGCTGTTGACTCTGCCATCGAAACCAATAACTGCTGAAGGATTAGTTTCTTTAGCTAAAAGGTATCTACCTAAACCAGCAGCAGCTTGGGCTACCAGCACTCGGTTCATTCGATTAGAACCAGCGCCTAGTTCACCTCTGAGCCCTGCGGTACCAAACTCTAGCCTTGAACCAAATCTAGATTCCAGTTCAGCTAAGTCTTCATTCTGAATAACTAGTTCAAGTTCAGCTCGGGTAACCGGATCTGGATCTTGGGCTAACCAAGCTTTAGCTTTATCTAGTAGTTCAGTCATGTTTAGAGTTTGGTGATGATTTGAGCAAGCAGTGCGCTGATACGTGGTTCAGCTTCTTTACCGGCTTCCAAAACTTCTTTATGAGATAGTGGTGAATCACTAATACCTGCAGCCAAGTTAGTTGAAAGTGAAAGACCTAGAACTTCTAAACCAGATTGTCTGGCAGCAATAGCTTCAAGAGCTGTTGACATACCTACGATGTGTGCACCTATTGCTTTAGCCATTTGAACTTCAGCGGGAGTTTCGTAGTGAGGGCCACGGAACTGCATATAGACACCTTCATCTAAAGATGAATCAACTGATCTAGCGATATCTCTAAGTCTTAGCGAGTAGAGATCAGTAAGGTCAACGAAGTTAGCTCCTTCAATAGGGCTAGCTGAAGTGAAGTTAATGTGGTCACTGATAAGCACAGGTGTGCCTGGTGCCCAAGAAGTCTTGATACCACCAGCACCATTAGTCAAAATCATGATTTCGCAACCAGCTGCTGCTGCTGTCCTAACACCATGAACAACTCGTCTAACGCCATGACCTTCATAGAAGTGTGTTCTAGCTCCTAGAACCAAAGCATGTTTGCCACTAGGCAAAAGTATTGAGCGGATAGTTGAAACATGTCCAACTACTTCACTTCTATTGAAACCAGGGACATCAGCCGCATCGATGGTTGCAATGGTTTCACCGATAAGGTCAGCTGATTTTGCCCAACCAGAACCTAAGGTCATCGCTATATCGTGTTTTGCAACACCAGATTTCTCTGCGATAACGGCTGCTGCCTGCTTGGCTATTTCGAAAGGATCCGCCTTCGGATCATCTAAAGGATTGCTCATAAGGTGAGTCTAGTTCTCATTGGACAAAGACGAATTTGGGTCTATTCTTCAAACTCAATCAACATAGTTCCAGCAGGAACTGTTGCACCTACGGCTACGTGGATCTTCTTGACTACTGCGTCTTTGACTGCGTTCTGAGGGGATTCCATCTTCATGGCTTCAAGAACTAGTAGTTGCTGACCTTTGGTAACGCTGTCGCCTTCTTGAACTGCAATCTTCACAACGGTTGCTTGCATCTGGGAGGTTAGTGCTTTACCAGAGTCGATCTGAACGTTGGAGTGAGCTTTACGCTTAGGGGCAGGAGCGCTTGACTTTCCGCCACCTGATTGGAATAGCTGCTTAGGTAAAGATACTTCAATACGTTTGCCATCAATTTCAACAACAACGTTGTTTCTTCGGGTTTCAACGTGAGATTCGGTGTGTGAACCTTCCCAAGGTTCGATGTCGTTGTTCCATTCGGTTTCAATCCAACGGGTATAAATACCGAACTTTCCTTTAGAACCTATAAAGGCTGGATCGTTGACAATCTTTCTGTGGAAAGGAAGAACAGTTGGCATGCCTTCGATGTGCATCTCGGCTAGTGCTCTTCTTGAACGCTCAAGGGCTTCTGTTCGGGTAGCACCGGTGACAATTAGCTTGGCAATCATTGAATCGAATGAACCTGAGATCTCTGAACCAGCCTCAACACCGGTGTCAACACGAACGCCAGGACCACCAGGCACTTTGAAGACATGAACTGAACCAGGAGCTGGCATAAAGTTTGTTCCGGCATCTTCACCGTTGATACGGAATTCAAAGCTGTGACCTTTTATGACTGGGTCTGCGTAATCTAACTTGCCGCCTTCAGCAATTCTGAATTGTTCACGAACTAGATCTAGTCCAGTTACTTCTTCAGATACTGGGTGCTCAACTTGAAGACGAGTATTTACTTCAAGGAAGGAAATAGTGCCATCTTGAGCAACTAGGAACTCACAGGTTCCAGCTCCTTGATAACCAACTTCTTTCAAGATTGCTTTTGATGCTTCGTAAAGACGTTTCACCTGATCATCGGTTAGGAAAGGTGCAGGAGCTTCTTCAACAAGTTTCTGGTGTCTGCGTTGCAATGAGCAGTCTCTGGTTGAAACAACAACAACATTGCCAAAGCTATCTGCTAGACACTGAGTCTCAACGTGACGTGGTTTCTCTAAATACTTTTCAACGAAACATTCGCCCCGACCAAAAGCAGCAACTGCTTCACGGGTAGCTGACTCGAAAGCTTCGGCAACTTCTGTCTTTTCATAAACAACCTTGATGCCTCGACCACCACCACCGTAAGCCGCTTTGATGGCAATTGGTAAACCGTGCTTAGCAACGAAATCTAAAACTTCTTCAGCTCCGGTAACTGGGTTCAAAGTTCCAGGAGCAAGCGGTGCACCAACTTTTTCAGCGATGTGTCGAGCTGAAACCTTGTCACCTAATTGATCGATTGCTTTAGGGGATGGACCAATCCAAATAAGGCCTGCATTCAAACAAGCTTGAGCGAAAGAAGCGTTCTCGGCTAGGAAACCATAGCCTGGGTGAACAGCGTTAGCACCTGAGCGCTGAGCAATCTCAATAATCTTTTCGATGACTAGATAGGTGTCAGCACTGGTTGTTCCATTGAGTGCATAGGACTCATCTGCCATACGAGTGTGCATGGCATTACGGTCTTGGTCTGCGTAGATAGCAACTGAGGCAATGCCGGCATCTTTCGCTGCGCGAATGATGCGAACGGCGATCTCACCGCGGTTAGCAATAAGGACCTTGGTTATCTTGGCTGGTTTTAAGGCAGTCATAAGCCTTAAGCCTACCTAGTTAGAGCGCCACAGGCTTGGGTAATCTACCCCTAAACCTATGCAAAGCTCCCTGAGGGCAGGCAAACTAAGGCCAACAACGGTATGTGCATCGCCCTCAATAGCCCTAATAAAGGCTCCTCCGAGCCCATCTATGGTGAAAGCACCCGCTACTTTCAAAGGTTCACCGGTGCCAACATAGGCCAAAATCTCGCTATCTGAGAGCTCTGCGAAATGCACTTTGGTGTTAGTTGCCTTGCCATTAGCAGGTGGCATGTTCATGGCTTCACGGTTATCTATAAGCCAATGGCCGGTATAGAGCCTGCCGGAGCGGCCATTCATGGCCTTCCAGCGTTCAATGGCAATCTCAGAATCATGAGGTTTGCCTAAAGATTCACCGTCAAGGTCTAAAGAGCTATCGCAGCCGATGATCAGCGCACCTTGAGCATCAGGGTGATTCACTACTGCCTCAGCCTTAGCTTTGGCTAACAGGAGAACTAGGTCAGCTGTGTTGCCGATCTGACCTGCATTCATAGCCATATCAGCTACCAGTTCTTCATCAACCCCTGGGGCTATAACTATTGGGTCAATGCCACCATCTTTGAGTAATCGAAGACGGGCAGGGGAGGTGGAAGCTAAAACTAGTTTGGTCACGGGTAAAGACTACCGAAACTGGTGTGAAACACTTGTCCAGTGAATAAATCAACTAACTGGCTAGGCCACATCATCGAAGTTCAAATAGAGAAGGTGGCCCATGGCGGTATTTTCGTAGCCCGTCATGAAGGCAGAGTGCTCTTTGTCTCTCACGTCATCCCAGGTGAAGTTGCCAAGGTGAAGGTCTATGAAGATAAAGGTGGAGCGTTCTGTCGAGCAGAACCAGTTGAAATCATTACTGCATCTCCTGATCGAGTAAAACACTTTTGGAAAAATGCTGAAGAAGCCGGTGGTGCTGAATTTGGTCACATTAGTCTTTCTCGTCAAAGAGAGCTAAAAGCAGATGTCTTAGAAGAAGGTCTGCAACGCTTTGCTGGAATTGAAATGCGTGTTCCAGTGTTAGCTGCCCCAGGCGACGATGAAAGAAATGGTCTGGGCTATAGAACCCGAGTGCAACTGCATGTCAATGAAGATGGCGATGTTGGTCCATACAAAGAAAGAACTCACGAAGTAGTTCGAGTAAAGACAATGCCACTAGCAGTTCCAGATATTCAAGAACTAGGACTGCACCTGAAGAATTGGCAAGATGTCAAGAAGATTGAGATTGCTGCTTCCAGCACGGGTCAGACTCAGTGGACCATTGATAAGAAACTAAAAGGTGAAGAGAAGTTCTTAGAGCGAGCAGGAGGTCGAACATTCCGACTATCTGCTGGAGCTTTCTGGCAAGTGCATAGAGAAGCTGCGAACCTGTTAGCTGAAGAAGTTGTTGCTGCTACTAAAGCTGCTGGCTTTACTAAAGATGCTCAGAACTATGACCTTTACGGTGGGGTTGGTTTATTCAGCGGTGCTCTAGCTGCCGCTTATGGATTAGATATCAAGATCACAACTGTTGAGGCTTCTAAAGCAGCAGCTGAAGATGCAAGACGTAACTTGATTGACATCAAGGGAGCTAAATCTATTGCAACTCCAACAGAGCGATTCTTAGATGAATTAGCTTCAGCTGGAGCATTGCCCCCTAAGAGCACCATCATCATGGACCCACCAAGATCAGGTGCTGGTAAGCATGTGATTGAAAGATTAATTACGTTATCTCCTGACCACCTGGTTTATGTTGCCTGCGACCCGATCGCTTTAGTTAGAGATCTAAAGCCGCTGACAGCTGCCGGCTACAAGATTGCAAGTATTAAGGCTTTTGACCTATTCCCACACACCCATCATTTTGAAACTGTGGTTAGTCTGGTTCGGTGAGTAAAACCGAGACAAAGCCTATAAAGGTAGCCATTGTCGATGACCATGAGGCCATCAGGCTTGGCTTTGCCGGGGCATGTCTCGAATATGGCTATGAACTGATAGCTCATGCTCCTTCTGTTGATGAACTTATTCAAAAACTAAAGAAGAAACCACAGGTAGTGGTTTTAGACCTGTCTCTTGCTGATGGAAGTGAACCAAGTCATAACGTTAGAAAACTCATTGACTATGGCACCGAAGTTCTAATATTTTCTATTGCTGATAGGAAATCTCAGGTTAGAGCTGCACTTGTTGAAGGAGCTGCTGCACTAGTTACTAAAAGTCAGCAGATGAAAGAGCTTTTTGAATGCATCAACTTAGTTGCCAATGGCATCAAGGTGAATACTGCTGAAACCATTGCTGCTATCGATAGCGACCAAGAGTTCAAAGCGAAGCTCACTGATCGGGAACTTGAGGTGCTAAGACTCTATGCATCGGGGATGACTCTAAAATCAGTTGCTTATGAATTGAAACTAAGTAAATACACGGTCAAGGAACACATTGATCGAGTTAGAGACAAATACTCCAACTTAGGTAGACCCGCTCCTGGTAAATCTGAACTTCTTATGCGCTTACTTGAAGATGGCTACATGGGGGATGATTTCATCTAATGAGCACAACTCAAGCTACCTTCGCTACCGCTCGTATCAATCGTTTGATTGGTAGAGCATTCTCGGCGGCAGCAGTGCTTCTAAGTGTTGAGAGTGGCTTGAACTATGTCAACCAGACCCAGTATTTGAATCAACCCTTATCTTGGATTCTGGTTAGCATTCTTTGGGCGACAACAGCTGCCTTCACATACACCTTCTGGTTTGGCAGTGCTAGTTATATTTACCTTCGCATTCACGCTATTTACATGTTCGGGCTGTTAGCTGCGTGGCCTTTGATGATTAGAGAAGTTCCTATTCACGATGGAACTTTCTATTCGTTTTTGTGGTGGGCTTTTGATACCGGTTGGGTGGCCGCAGCGATTAGCTTTAGGTTGAAGTGGGCTATCAGCTATTACGTGGTTCTAATTACCGCCACCCAGTTAATGTTCTATTCCCCGTTAGGTGGTAGTCACAGCGTGACTCAAGTGGTCACAGATGGAATATTTACGATTCTGACTAACGGATCAATCGCGGTTATTGTCTTGATGCTTAGAAATGCTGCTAACTCAACAGATAAAGCTAATGCCGAAGCAATTCAAGTTGCAGTCTTACAAGCAAAAGCTGAGGCTGAATCCAAAGAACGTCGACGACTAGATGCTTTAATTCATGACAGCGTGCTAACCGCTCTGATTAGCGCTACCAACGCTAAGACCTCTGTTGAAGCGCAATCTGCTGCTGAGCTTGCCTCCAGTGCCTTGGATAAGTTAGCCAAGCTCGAAGCAAATGCAGCAGATGGCTCACCGGTGTTCTGTGGAGATCTCTTCGATTCGATCATTACGGCTGCCAAGAGACTAGATCCTGAGATTGAAGCAAGGAAAGATTGTCAGACACATTTCGCTGTGAACCAAGAAGTTTCCTCAGCGCTGACTGAGGCTATTTTGCAGGGTTTGCAGAACTCACAAATACATGCTGGGCTAAATGCAAAACGTGAACTTATTCTCAAAGCTAGCCCAGGGGTATTGAAGCTTGTCCTGAAAGATGACGGCAGAGGCTTTAGACCTAACCGAGTGCCGAAGGGTCGCCTGGGTATCAAAAATTCCATCATTGGCCGTGTTCAAAGTGTCGGGGGCGAAGTACACATCGTCTCAAGCCCAGGACAAGGTGCAACAGTGATTCTGGAATGGAGCTCTAATTGATTTCCATTAAACGCTGGGTGGCAGCTCTAATTCCTTTGGTTTATGCCTTCTATCTTCCGGTTCAATCACTTTTGGTTCCTGGAATTACCTCAAGGCTCTTCGAGGTCCTTGCACTGGCGATTTATTTAGCTGCTGTTATTCCAACACTGCTGGCATACAGGGGTTTGGTTGTTCCAGTTTGGCAAGCAGCAGCAAATCTTTTAGCGGCTTTTGCGATTCCTGCTCTAGTTATTCTGCAGCGAGACGAAATTGGGAATAACGATATCGGTGGCTGGATGGTGATGGGCACTGCAGTAATTCTCACTGCAACAGCGGTTAGGCAGCAACGTCTCTTTGCAGTGTTGGGACTGGTAGTTCTGATTGCGGAAGTTGTTTATATATATGGACCTTTGGCGTTAATCACCGCTGGCTTAGTAGGAGCCATGGTATTTGTTTTAGCAGGCCTTGGAGTTTCTAGAGGGATTCAAAGTGCTAATGCAGAATCCGATAAGTATCGTGAGCGTGAGGCTCAAGACTTAGCTTCTATCGCCTCTCTTGAGGCGACTAAGTCAGAGAGAACCTCAAGATTGCAACAGGTGCTCGGTAGTTCAGTTCCTTTCCTATCTTTGATCGCTGAGAGTAAGACACCACTTAGTGCTGAGATGAAACAATCGGCTCGATTATTAGAACTTGCTCTAAGAGATGAAATCAGGGGTAGGGGATTACTCACCTCAGCAATGCGATCTGAGATATCTAGATTGCGAAATCTTGGAGTTGAAGTTGCTCTGTTAGATGAACGTGGCACTGAAGGCTTAGCTAAAGAAGAACTAGACGCTCTGTTAGGACAAGTTATTGAAGCTCTTCAGGCAATCAATAGCGGCCGAGTCACTGTTAGAAGCCCTAGGGGTGAAGCATTCAAGGTAACTGTTGTGGCAACACTGCCGGGGGTTGCTCAACCCTTGCTTTCTCTTCGTCTTAGCTAAAGACCCCTTTAAACCCCCAACGGGCCTAGGAGCTATTGCTAACTCCTGGCCCGTCCCCTGGAAATGAACCGAGCAAATCCCCTTAAGACTTTCGATTCATCTGTCTGAATAAAACTAAACTCCGACAAGACAAATCTGCCAAAAGTAAGACCCGTGTTTTAGTCCCCACTTAAGGGGACAGGCTTAAATGTGTAACGGCTCCTCTTTATTCAAGAGGAGCCGTCGCACAGCCTTCACTTATCCCAGCAAAGCTGTTTCTAGTGTATCCAATCCAATGCTGCCCAGGTTTAGAGCTTTCATGTGGAAGTCCTTGATGTTGAAGTTAGCGCCTTGGCGTACCTTGTATTCGTCTCTGATCTGCTCCCAGATTCTCTGACCAATCTTGTATGAAGGAGCCTGTCCTGGCCAACCGAAGTAACGGTGCACTTCGAAGTTGATGAACTGCTCACTCATGTTTACGTTCTTGCCCATGAAATCAAGTGCGTAGTCGAAGTCCCACTTACCGGTGCCATCAAGTCTTGGCTTACCTAGGTGAACACCGATGTCGAGAACAACACGAGCAGCACGCATGCGCTGACCATCTAACATTCCTAGGCGGTCGCCTGGATCATCCAAGAAACCAAGTTCTTGCATTAGACGCTCAGCGTATAGTGCCCAACCTTCACCGTGACCTGACGACCATGAAGCGAGTCTGCGCCAAGAGTTCAGATCTGCTTTGTTGTAAACCTTCTGAGCAATCTGCAAGTGGTGTCCTGGCACACCTTCGTGGTAAACAGTTGTGGTTTCGCGCCAAGTATCAAACTCGGTAACACCAACTGGAACTGACCACCACATTCTGCCCGGTCTTGAGAAGTCATCGGTTGGGCTGGTGTAGTAAATACCACCGTGCTGAGTTGGAGCAATCATGCACTCAAGCTTGCGCAATGGTTCTGCAATGTCAAAGTGTGTGCCACTTAGTTTCTCGATAGCTGCATCAGAGAGCTTCTGCATCCAAGCCTGCAATTCTGCAGTGCCGTGCAGCTTACGCTTAGGGTCGTTATCTAGAACTTCTATAGCTTCTTTAACAGTTGCGCCTGGCTTGATTTCGTTAGCAACAGCATTCTGCTCTGCAACAACACGAGCAAGTTCTTCTTTACCCCACTCGTATGTCTCATCAAGGTCAACTCGCTTACCAAGGTATTGAGCGCTTAGTAATGTGTAACGCTCACGTCCGATGGCATCAACTGTATTTCCAGCTGGTAGCAATTCGTTCTTGAAGAACTCGGTTAGCTTTGCATAACCTGCAGTTGCAACTTCAGCAGAAGATGCAAGCTCTGCTTTTAGAGATGCTGGAAGTTCACTATCTCCGGCTTGAGCGTTAGCTGCAAACTTTCTGAAGAAACCATCTGGGGTTAGCAGTTGCTCTGCCTGAGTGATAGCAAGTTTGATCTGACGAATTGCAGGAGTGTCGTTGTGTTTGATACCTTCACGCAAAGTTGCAATGTAGCCATCAACAGCACCATCAACAGCTTGCATGCGCTTGGAGATGTTTGACCAGTTCTCTTCGGTTGCAGTTGGGCTTAGGTCAAAGATGTCTCTGATGCCTTGAGCAGGAGAAGCAATTGGGTTTAGATCCCTGCGCCACATACCTGAGTCATAGATTTCACCACTGAGTTTCAGTGTTGAGGTCATAGCTAACTTGGTTACCTTATCGACATCATCTTGGATTTCAGTTGCTTCAACTTTTGCAAGCATTTCTTTTTGCAGCTTGTTGTGATGAGCAGCGGCTTCAGGAGTTGTGTCTTCTAGTTTGTCTTCGCCGACTTTGAAACCTGCGTAGGTAGCAAATTCAGGGGATAGGTCAACAAGGGTTTTTACCCATTGCTCACCTAGTAAATCGAGCTTGGATTGTTCACGCGACATTGCGAGTCCTTAATCTGTAGGGGATATCTTTAAGGACAAATCTAGTGGTTTTTAGTCGAGCCCCGGACGGTATTGAGCTTGCCACTGACCAACACCTGGTCGTAAATCGTTTCTGAAACGAGTGGTGTTGCGCTTCCAAGAAGATTCAGAGCCTAAGACTTGGCGCTTAGCGGTGCTTACCTGTTCTTGATGGCTAGCCTGCAAGATTGCTATCACAGCGGCTAACTCAGCATCGGTTGGGTTGCCAGCGACAACCTTGATGCCTGTCTGAATCGATTCTTCAGGGATCACAGCGGGATATTTCCATGCTTCTTAGGAGGAGTAGTTGCCCGCTTGGTTCTAAGGGCAGCTAGAGCCTTAATGACGCTGATACGGGTTGCGGCTGGCTCGATGATGCCATCAAGCTCACCACGCTCGGCAGCAAGATAGGGACTTGCAACGTTGTAGGTGTATTCAGCAGCTAGCTGAGCACGAACCTTAGCGATGTCTTCACCAGCTGCTTCAGCAGCTTTGATCTTGTCTTTGAACAAAATGTTGACAGCACCTTGGCCACCCATAACTGCAATTTCAGCTGTTGGCCAAGCAAGGTTGATATCTGCTCCTAGGGCTTTAGAGCCCATAACGATGTATGCGCCTCCATAAGCCTTACGAGTAATCACTGTTACCAGTGGAACAGTTGCTTCAGCATATGCATAAATCAACTTCGCTCCGCGACGAATAACTCCAGCCCATTCCTGATCAGCTCCAGGTAGGTAACCAGGTACGTCAACAAGAGTTAGTACAGGTATAGAGAATGCATCGGCAAGGCGGACGAATCGAGCTGCTTTTTCTGCAGCATCGATGTTTAGAGTTCCAGCAAGAGCACTTGGTTGGTTCGCAACGATTGCAATCGATTGACCAGCAACTCGAGCAAAACCAATAATCACGTTAGGTGCAAACAGTGGTTGCACTTCTAAGAACTCGTGATCATCAACGATTGATTCAATAACAGTAATCATTGAATAAGGCTGGTTAGGTGAATCAGGAATGATGGTGTTTAGTTCACGGTCTTCATCTGTGATCTCTAAGACATCAGATGTTTCGTAGTGAACAGGTTCACTAAGGTTGTTCTCCGGTAGGTAGCTAAGTAATGCTCTGGCATAGTCAAGAGCATCTTCTTCATCGCTAGCAAGGTAATGAGCAACACCAGAAGTCTGGTTATGAGCTAACGCTCCACCTAGAGCTTCCATTTCAACTTCTTCACCGGTAACAGTTTTGATGACGTCAGGACCAGTCACAAACATGTTTGATGTTTGATCAACCATGATCACAAAGTCAGTGAGCGCTGGACCATAAACAGCGCCACCAGCGGCTGGACCCATGATTAGAGAGATCTGAGGAATAACACCTGAGGCCATAGTGTGACGCTTGAATATTTCACCATACTTACCTAAAGCGATAACACCTTCTTGAATACGAGCACCTCCAGAATCCAAGATTCCGATAAGTGGAACACCGGTGGCGATAGCTAGATCCATAATCTTGATGATCTTGTTTCCAGCAGCTTCACCAAGAGAGCCACCGAAGATTGTGAAGTCCTGTGAGAACAGAGCAACCTGACGTCCACCAATAGTTCCAACACCGGTAACCACGGCATCACCGTAAGGACGGTTCTTTTCCATGCCGAAGGCAGTCGAACGATGTCTAACAAACTCATCCATCTCGACGAAAGAGCCAGCATCTAAAAGAAGTTCAATGCGCTCGCGAGCGGTCTTCTTCCCCTTGGCATGCTGTTTAGCGATAGCGGCTTCGCCACTTGCATAAACAGCCTCGTGGTAACGGTTACGTAAGTCTTCTATTTTGCCTGCGGTTGTTGCTAGATCAGGCTGATTTTTCTCGGTCAAAGCTCTTTATCTCCAATTGAAAGTTTCCTGAGTTTGTTCCACTCTATCCAAGTGCTGTCGGTTGGAGGGTTTAGCCTTAGGGCTATGGAACTACATGCAAGTGCTGAATTCGCCGCCAGGCTTGAATTTTTGCCTGAAACAGGCTCAACAAATACTGATTTATTGGCCCTAGCGGTCAAAAGCCCTGAGTTATGGACAGATTTCTCTGTTTTAGTTACCGATAACCAAACCGCAGGCAGGGGAAGGCTGGATAGGCAGTGGGTAGCAGATCCAGGGGCAGCGCTGGCGGTATCAGTGTTACTTAGACCAACAACCTTCGGGATTGAACAATATGGCTGGTTACCCCTTTTGGCAGGTCTGGCAATGCAGCGAACGGTTGCATCGTTGATTGAAGGCGCTGCAGTTAGTTTGAAATGGCCCAATGATGTTCTAGTCCAAGGCGAGAAGATCTCAGGTTTGTTAGCTGAAGTATTGCCTGATGGCAAAGGTGTTGTTATCGGTGCGGGACTGAATCTGAAACAAACAAAGGCTGAATTACCAATTGAAAGTGCCACTTCACTTCATCTACATGGAGTCCAAGGATTCCAACTAGATGACATTTTGGTTCGTTACCTAGCATCATTGAAAAGACTTTACGAAGAGTTCGCCGATGCCAAAGGCAATGCAGAGGAATCTGGATTGCATGAAGCTATTTTGAGTGCATCTTCCACAATCGGATCTAAAGTTCAAGTCATTCTTCCTGACGGAACAGATTTCACAGGAACTGGGGCGGGGCTGGATAGCGATGGCAGGCTACTTGTCGTGCTATCTGATCCAGTTGAGATTCGTGCCGTTGCCGCTGGCGACATTAAACACTTGCGACAATAGTTCTTGTGTCTGAGTCTTCCTTTAGCGAACAAGACCTAGTTTTCATTAGAAAGCATGGCTCGGCTTTAGCGCTTCCTGTATTAATTCTTGGTTTAGATGCAGCTTTATTCTTTTTTGTGGATTGGCGATTAACAGACCAATTGCACCATCAGCTCTTTCTCTCAGGTGTACTGCTCATTGCCTTACTGTTCTGGTTACTTCCAGCTATTAGATTTTTTACGAATCGAATCGAGATAACCAGTAACCGAGTAATCATTCATCGAGGCCTAACTGGAAATAAGACCGAGGAAGTGCCCTGGGGCGAAATAACTGGAGTCAGCATTTCCAGAGGTTTTGGATCATGGCTCAAAGGTGCAGGAGATATTCACCTGCATAGAGAATTTGGGCCGGATGCAATTTTGCGCCGAGTTCCAAAAGCTAAGAAGCTCTCTCGAGAGATTGAGGGCTATTTAACCGCGAGGTCTAAGCGTGGGACAATAGAGCGTGGCTAGAACTTTAGGTGTTATTGGTGGCGGGCAATTAGCTCGAATGATGATCGCACCTGCCATAGAACTAGGTATTGAGATAAAGGTTTTAGCCGAGACCGAAGGTTCTCCTGCTCAGCTAGCCGCCACTCAAGTTGGTGACTATCAAGACCTGGACACAGTAAGAGAATTTGCGAAGACTGTTGATGTTCTGACCTTTGATCATGAACATGTTCCACTTGAAGTTCTAGAGACTCTAGAAGCAGAGGGCTTCAAGTTCGAGCCTTCTTCTAAAGCTTTGCGTTTTGCTCAGAACAAATTAGATATGCGTAAGCGTTTAGCAGAGCTGGGTGTTCCAATTCCTGACTGGGCGCAAATCAACTCAGCAGCAGAGCTAGATGAGTTCATTGCAAGTCATGGATCAGTAGTGATCTTGAAGACCCCTACCGGAGGTTACGACGGTAAAGGTGTTCGAGTTGTTAGATCAAGTGCAGATGCAGCCGACTGGCTAGCTTTAGGGAAACCATTGCTGGTTGAAGAAAAAGTTGATTTCGTTCGTGAGCTTGCTCAGCTCTCAGCAAGAAATCGTTCTGGTGAATGGAAGCCTTGGCAAACGGTGCAAACCATTCAACGTGATGGTGTTTGTGCTGAAGTGTTATCCCCAGCGCCTAATGCAAACTTTGAGTTGGCTTCTCAAATTGCAGAAAGGATTGCTGTTGGTTTGGATGTCACCGGTGTGTTAGCAGTTGAGTTATTTGAAACTGCCGATGGAAACTTGCTGGTGAATGAATTAGCCATGCGTCCCCACAACTCAGGTCATTTCAGCATTGAAGGAGCTCTAACCAGTCAGTTCGAACAGCACGTTCGAGCTGCCTTGAATCTTCCACTGGGTCAGCCAAGTGCTGCTGCAGAATATGCTGTGATGCTAAACCTCTTGGGCACAGACGATAAGAACAGTTTTGTTGAGCATTATGACAGGGCTATGAATACTGCCCCTGGTGCTCACATTCACACCTACGGCAAAGCTCCTAGAGCAGGGCGGAAGATGGGGCATGTCACTGCTTTATCAAATCTCAGCCTTGAAGATGCTCGTGCTACAGCACTCGCTGCCCATCAAGCGCTGCAAGCCTAACCAGTTTTCTGACCAACCGAATCTAAAATTGGGCTGTTAGCAACAATCTATTTAGGAGAACCCATGACTCAGGCACTTGTTGGCGTTGTTATGGGCTCAGACAGCGACTGGACTGTAATGAGCGATGCTGCTCAAGCCCTAAAAGAATTCGGCATTGAATACGAAGTTGAAGTTCTCTCAGCTCACAGAACTCCAGATCGCATGATGGAATGGGGCAAAGCTGCCGCTAGTCGCGGGATCAAAGTGATCATTGCCGGTGCGGGAGGCGCAGCTCACCTACCAGGCATGATTGCGTCGGTAACGACTTTGCCTGTTGTTGGAGTTCCCGTGAAACTCAAAAGTTTAGATGGCATGGATTCTTTGCTTTCGATTGTGCAGATGCCTGCAGGCATTCCGGTTGCCACAGTTTCAATTGATGGAGCTAGAAATGCAGGTATTTTGGCTGCTCGTATTATTGGAGCGTTTGATCCTAAGGTTGCTACCGCTCTTGAAGCTTTCAGTGTCTCCCTTGCGGATCAGGTTGCTGTGAAAAATAAGAATCTAAAATCTCAAATATGAGATCTAGAAATTCTCAAGGTGAACTAAACACTCCTTTTCGTGATGTTAGAAATGCCAGCTCCGGACAGATGCTTAAAAGAGCTTGGTGGATTATTGCCCTTAACTTCTTTATTCCAGGTTCGGCTCAGGTTGTCGCTGGTAGAAAAGGTCTTGGCCGAATTGGAATAGTTTTTACATTAGGGTTTTGGGGATTTCTGGTTTTAGCGCTGTTGCTTGCGCTTATTTCTAAGGTGGCTTTATTCACCATATTGTTAACTCCCTTTATTGCCATCCCACTTGGCATCTTGTTTGTGGTTTATGCAGGGTTGATTGTCTTCTGCAGTTTAGATTCGCTGAGATTGATGAGCCTGAATCGAGTTGGCAATAGAGCAAGACCGATAGCGCTTATCACTTTGATTGTTACTGCCTTGGTCAGTTCATATTTTGTTGGAACTATTGGATCAACAACTTTGACAGCAACCAATTTTATGTCTGGAATTTTTAGCAACAGTGGAAATTTAGAAGCTCACAAAGGTCGATACAACATCATGCTGCTCGGTGGGGATTCTGGTTCTAACAGATATGGTCTGAGACCAGACAGCATTTCCGTTATCAGTATCAGCACTGAAACTGGAACAGCAGTAAATATCGGTTTGCCTAGAAACCTAAGCCGAATTCAATTCACTCCTGGAACACCAATCCACAAGGTTTACCCTTACGGGTTCAACCACGACTGTGCTGGCGAATGTATGTTGAACGCTGTCTATAAAGCAACCATCGATAACTACTCTTACCTTTATCCAAAAGCGTTTAGTAAAGGCTCCACTTCGGGTATCGAAGCTACCAAGAGTGCAGTTCAATGGATTACCGGTTTGAAGATCGACGCATACGTTCTTATCAACATGAGATCTTTCACTGGTTTAGTTGATGCCCTTGGTGGTATCGATGTAACAGTGAAGAAGGCTTTACCTATCGGTGGTCAGCAAGACTGTTATCCAGCTGATAACGAGCATGAGTCGATCTGTCCAGATGCCATGAGTTGGATCGAAAAAGGCAGACAGCACATGGATGGCAGAACAGCTCTTTGGTATGCCAGATCAAGACACAACACCAATGACTACGACAGAATGCGTCGTCAACGCGAGGTTGAGAACATTGTGTTGAAAAAGATTGATCTTGGAACACTGCTTTTCAAGTTTGGTGCGGTTGCTGGAGCAAGCTCTAAGTTAGTTAGGACTGACATTCCTTCAGGTTCAGTGCCAACTTTGATGGATTTAGCTTTCAAAGCTAAGACCAAAGGTTTGAAGTCTTTGCAACTTTCTTATCCTCTGATTCAGGCGAATAACCCAGACTTCTTCCTCATGAGGCACCTAATCGCAGAAAAACTAAGAACTTATAAATAGGTTTCGCACAGTTTCGCAGATGAGTTTTCCCGGCTCTAAAAGTTAGTCTGGCAATATGAAAAATCTAAGAGTCATTGCACTAACTGCAATTTTGGCCTTCACCGTTAGCGGCTGCTCGATTTTGTATCCAAACTGGGGCAAGCCAACTGATAGCCCAAAGCCAACTGATACTCAAACAACTCCACCAGGACCTACAGATACCGCAACTCCAACGCCAGAGCCAACCGACAAGGGTGCTGCATCTGTTGAGATCATGGATGCTTATGTTGATGCAGGAAATGGCATCATTTCTGTAATTGGTCAGGTAACTAACTTCAGCGAGGATGGCGGCACTTGCACTGCCACCTTCAATGGTGGCGGTAAGACTGTGACTATTTCTGCGGCTGCAGAATCCAATGCTGCCAACACACAGTGCCGCCCGCTTGAGATAAAGCTAAGTGGATTACCTAAAGGCGCTGGAGTGGTAACCGTTACTTATGACTCCGCTAAAAACCATGGTGTCTCTAAGGCAACTGCGGTAACTATTCCGTGACTCCTCGGCGGCTGACTAAGTACCTAGTTGCAGCACTAACTGTGCTGTTGACTTCACTTGGGCTGACCGCGATAACTCCAGCTGGTGCTTTAGATGGAAACAAATTTGATCCTGGTTTGATTATCAGCGATAGCGTATTTTTTGATTTTGGAACCATGACTGTTGAAGAGATTCAACGATTCTTAGAATCACAAGTTCCGGTTTGTAAATCAGGGACATCAGGCATGCCATGTCTAAGGAATTATCGAGATGATACTCCAGAGAAAACCGCAGACCCGGGTAAGTGTGCTTATCTGCCTGCGCAGAAAGACATCAGCGCTGCCACCATCATCTATAACATCGCTAGAGCATGTGGAATCAATCCGAGGGTGTTACTTGTCACTTTGCAGAAAGAACAAGGTCTAGTTCAAGCCAGTATTCCTTCTCCTTATATGTATCGAGCGGCCATGGGTTATGGCTGTCCCGATAGTGATCCAGGAATTTGTGGCAAGGTTTGGACTGGACTTTTCAATCAGTTATACAAAGCCGCTGGACAATTTCAGTGGTACGGCGATCCAAATGGTTCCTTTACTTACCTTCGACCTGGTAGAGAAGTTTCCATTTCCTATCATCCAGATTCGACTAGAAACTGTGGCAAGAAAACTTTCACCCTGAAAAGTCAGGCAACCGCAAACCTTTACTACTACACACCATTTGTTCCTAACACCGCTGCACTGAGTAACCTCAGAGGAACGGGGGACAGGTGTTCCGCCTATGGCAATAGAAACTTTTGGCGTTACTACTGGGATTGGTTTGGCTCACCGCTAGGCGGAGGTTTCCTACTAAAGAGCTCTACTAGCGATACTTACTTCGTATCTAACGACATCAAGTATCCGCTAGCTGATCCTGCTCTTGTTGCTGAGCTTGCTCCACTTGGTCCATTAGGTGAAATCTCTAAAGAGTATCTAGATTCATTCCCAACTGGTGCGCCGATGACCAGGCTTATCAAAACAGCACCGGTTTCTGGAGTTAGCACCTATTACTTTGTCAGCTCAGGTAAGAAATACGTCGTTGCTAACTGTGAACAGGCAACAAACCTAGGGCTTGATTGCAACGCAGCGATTACGTTAACCCAGGTTCAGTTAGACGCTTTACCAACTGGTGCATTCAGACCTGACATCACTGGAATCGTTAAGAGCATTCCAATAGCTCCTGCAACGGCTTCCTATTACATGGTCAATGCTTCGAAGAAGTATCCGGTTGACTGTGGGAAAGCCCCAGTACTTGGTTTTAGTTGCACGGCAGCTCCGGCATTGGATGACGCTAAGTTGAATGCCCTTGCAACAGTTCGTCTTGGCGTCTCAGGGCTTGGTATTTCAGCACTAATGAATCTTGAGGGTGGCTCAAGAGTAATTATTCAAGCTGGTCAAAAGCGAGAGATTCTCGATGACGCATCACTTAGTGCAGCAGGTGTTGGACCAACTGCTCCATCACCGCTAAAACTTAAAGATTTCAGCTACTTACCGTGGGGTGCACCAATCGCAGTGGATGGCAGTTTGTTTGTTAACCGCGCTCTCCAGCGCGAAGGTGTCATCGTCAACGGTAAATACTTCGATATCGATCCAGTAACTAGAGCTGAAATAGATTTCACTAAGTTATTTAGACAAACCCCTGGCTCATTAGGTGTTGATGGCCTCAGTGCTATTACTAATACAGGTCAAATAAAGACCTTGGTTGTTGACGAAAGGTCTCAACGCTGGTTACTGAACGCCGATGGTAAAACCAAGGTGGATGACAGTACCAACTGGATTACTGCTGCTAGTCCTATTACGAATGATCTTGCAGATAAGTTCCCAACTCTGGAGCAGAGCATAACTGGCTTCAACTTTGTTCAAGTCAAAGGACAGAAAACTGTTTACTTACTTAAAGATGGAATTATCAGAGCTACCTATAACGCAGCCGATAGAGACTTATTAGATGTTGGCATGAGTTCAACTAATCCAGTGCTCGTTACTGTTTCAGGTTTAACCTTCATCCCTAAAGGAGTCATGGTCTTGCCTGCTGGTCTAGTAGTGAAGAACAAGCAGACCGGCATAGTTGGGCTAATTGATGGCCCTAGCCGAATAGTCACTATTGCTGAGACTTCAATGGCGCTAACCCTTCCTGAACCAAGAGCACTCACTAATTTGCAGCTCATTGGTTATCAAGATCAGGAGGCTTTATCCTCATACAAAGTTTCTTGTGCTGGTCAGAAATACATTGTCGCTAATTCTTTATTACATGAGACTCAGGTAGCTGTTGCTAAAGACTTCCCTGGGAAGACAACACCACTTAGTGATGCTAGCTGTGCTCTGTTGACCATCACAGACCAGAGCCTCGGGCATTATGTTGGTGAAAAGATACTTGACCCAAAAACAAATAAGTTAACTTATAAGGCATACAAGATAACCAAGGGTAAGCGTTACCCATTCAAGAACATGGCCTCTTATAAGAAGGACAACCTCACAGAACCACCGCTTATCTGGGTGGACCAGTCATTCCTTAGAAATCTCCAATTAGGAAATGAAATTGGTGGGGTTACCGTTGATCCCAAACCGGATCCAAAACCAACGCCTAAGCCCAAGCAATACACAATTGTTGCAGGGGATTCACTAAGTTCGATTGCGACCAAGTTCAATACGACGGTCACAAAGATTATGACTTTGAATGGAATTGTAAATGCTGACCGAATCCGAATCGGTCAAGTCTTGAAGCTACCTTAGCGCCGGAGCATTCGAGTAATTGGCTTCTTGCTAAGTTTCTCTAAACGATCTCGTTTAGTGCTGCCTAAATCCGTTTCAAGTAGTTCTTCAGGATCATGTGATTTCACTGCAAAGAGAATCAGCATCATCATCGCTGATTGAATGAGCAATCTAGATTCGGTAACGCCTCTAACCAGCTGAGTTATCAGAACTAGTAATGGCCACAAATACAAAGCATTGCTGTGGTGCACCCCTAGACGCCAAGTCTTTACAAAGGTTCTGGCAAGCAAAATAATAAAGAGAACCAGCCCAACTGCACCTAACTGCAACCACATATCTAAATATGCGTTGTGGGCTTGGTAGTAAGCCTCACCATTGATAACTACTAAACCTTCATAGGGTTTTACTCCTGGCACCCAAACTCCAGTAAAACCCCAACCTTCTAGTGGACGCTGTGAGATTAGCGATAGCACTCGACGCCAGATGTCACTGCGGTGAGTCATATCTGGGCTTTTGCCTAAAAGATCAAAAACAGTCCTTCGGAATACCAGAACAAAGAACATTGCAACACCGGCTAATGACCAAGCAATTCTGTAATATCGATGACGGGTTGGTTTATCTTTACCTTCGGCAAGAAGTGACACAACAGCAGCTAGCAAAACTGCAACAGAGGCAAAGATAACTCCAGCTGATTTAGAAACAGCAATCATGGCTACCGATGCAGCCAAGCTGGTGATGCTCAACACCTTGCTAGTTTTGGTAATTCCAATTTCAATCGCGAAGGTGATAACACCGATCAAAGCCCAGGCTGCTACCAAGTTCGCATTACCTAGTAAGCCTTGAATACGACCACCATCAAACAGGTGGCCACTTTGTGCAAAAGCAACTTCGATAGCTGGGTCAACTCCAGAAACTAGTTTTGGTAGTAAGCCTTTGAAGGTTGAGGTGAAAAGTTCAACTGCGAATGATCCGAAAATAATTATTCTGATTGCGTTTGCAAAGATCTTCAGAATTTCACGCCAGCTAAAAACTGCTGCAAAGAACAGGGCTATTGCGGTAACCCCGATTTGAATGATGAAGCCGCTAACCGTATCGCTGGCGTAAGCAGACCAAGGTGAGCTTCCGATCATTAGGGCAAGTAGTAAAGCCAGCTCGATAGGTATTTGCCTTATAACTCTGAACCAGTCGGCCTTTAGAAGAAAATAAACACAGCCCGTAAGACTGGTTACTGCGATAACAAGCCAGACTGACCAAACTAAGTTGGCTCTGATGTAATCCTCGGCAAACAAACTGTCGCCGGCAATAAGGGTTAGTAAGGCAAGGTACGCGAAAACCCGAGGCTGCCACCCCTTGCCTGTAGTTGTCTTTGCAGTATTCATCAGCGTTAGAGGCAAGTCTAAACCTCCTTTGGTTAGGCTTGATAAGTGCTCGTAAAACTTACCAATCATGCCCTTGACTATGCCTGGGGCTCAAAGAACCTAATCTCTGATTACTTCGGGATTGAGGCTACTGGTAAGCCAATGGCTGAAATTTGGTTCGGTACCCACGATGGCTCGCCAACTAAGGTAGCGGGATTGGATATTTCGCTGCACGATTTGCTAAGTGCTCAAGGCAGACCAGATCGCCTTGCCTATTTATTGAAGATTTTGGCAGCTGGCGCACCACTCTCGATTCAAGCTCACCCTAACCCTGAGCAAGCCCTGGCCGGCTTTGCTAAGGAGAATGCCGCTGGCGTTGACATTGCTGCCAATAACCGCAACTACAAAGACGATAGAGCCAAGCCTGAAATGATCGTGGCTTTGACAAAGAGCTTTGAGGCGTTAGTTGGTTTTGCTGATTCCCGTCTGGTCATTGAGAAGTTTGCTGAGCTATTAGAAGCAACCGAGTCAGCAAAGCTTAAGAGCGTTCTGACTAGATGGAGCTCTTGGTTAGCCGAACCTGATGGCATTGCCAAGGTAACCCTTGATTCACTGAGTTCTGATGACTGCGATGAAGTTTTTATCACTGACCTTATTGATGCAGCGGAACAATGCCCTTCATTAGTTGATCTTGTTTCTCATCTTGCTTTTCACCATGGCACAGACAGAGGCATTGCAACAGCGCTGCTACTAAATCACATGATTCTCTCTCAAGGCGAAGCAGTGTTTGTTCCAGCTGGCATGCCTCATGCCTATCTTGCTGGTTTAGGTGTTGAAGTGATGCTGGCTAGTGACAATGTGCTTAGAGGTGGGCTAACACCTAAACACGTTGATGTTGCTGAGTTAGCTCAAGTTCTAGTTTTTGAAGCAACCAATCCAGAAGTAGCAAAGACTAAGACTCTTGCGGTTGGTTTTGAAAGATTTGATTTACCAACACCAGAGTTTGAGTTCTATCGGGCACAGGTTGGTTCGAACAATATGCTTGTGGATTTGAATTTGCCAGGCGATGCCATAGTGCTTTGCACTCAAGGAGCGGTAGCAGTTAGTTCCAGTAAGGGCGAGCGCGAAGTTATCAACGCCGGCGAAGCTGCTTTCATTTCAGGGGATGCCAGAACCTTTAGTCTTGCTGGCAATGGAACAGCTTTTATAGCGGTTAGTTCGAAGTAGCTAGGTAGTGGCTTTTCACGATATCTTGCAGATTGTGTTTTGCTTTCCAACCAAGAGTGCTTTCAATTCTTGAAACATCAGCACTAAGTGCAGCAGGGTCACCTGGTCTTCTATCCACTAAGTCCACAGCAAAGTCTTTTCCAATAACCTTGTGAATCGTGTCAATAACCGCAAGAACCGAAGAGCCGGTTCCAGTGCCAACGTTGAAGACAGAGTACTCGCGGTTCTCCTGAGCTAAATAGTCAAGGGCTGCTAGGTGTGCATCAGCTAAATCTTGGACGTGTATGTAATCACGAACACAACTACCATCTTCAGTTGGCCAGTCAGATCCAAATACTTGGATAGGTTCTTCATTTGCGATTGCGTTGAAAGCTATAGGAATTAAGTTAGCAACTCCGGTGTCCGCTAAATCACTAAAGCCAGCACCAGCTACGTTGAAGTATCTAAGTGAAACTGTTTTCAGCCCCCAAGCTTTACTGGCAGAGCTCATCATCCATTCGCCAATTAGTTTTGTTTCACCGTAAGGGTTAATTGGCTGGCAGTTGTAATCCTCAGCAACCTGAGCTACCTCAGGGGATCCATACGTTGCAGCGCTTGAAGAAAAGACCATGTTCATTACTTTTGCTTCGCGCATTGCAACTAGCAGGTTGGTAACTGAATTCAAATTCTGCTGGTAGTAATACTCAGGGTTAGCAACCGATTCACCGACAGATTTTCTAGCTGCTAGGTGAATCACGCCATCAATCGAGTGATCTTTGAAAGCCTGAACTAAAAGAGCAGTCGCCTTTTCTGAGGCAAGATCAACCTGGATTAGGGGAGTATCTCCCAATCTAGATTGCTTGCCATTGCTTAGATCATCGAGAGCTACCGCCTGGTGACCTGCAGATACAAGGGCTCGAACCACGTGCGAACCGATGTATCCAGCTCCACCGGTAACCAAAATCTTCATGAGACAAGGTTATCTGCGTAATTGAGGGCAAAATACCCTCAAAAAGAGCCAAAACCCTAATGTAAAGGGTTGATAACACCTTTGGATTTGACCTTCTGTCAACTTGACACCACAATACTTACATCGCTGTAATTACAACAGTGAAACCCAGCTGGTTGCTGGAGTCCCCTGGAAGGAACTGGATGTCCCAGAACGAAGACCGTAGCGGTGTAGCCGATGACTGGTTTATTGACCCAATTTTGTTACGCCTTATCGGTGGAGATCCAAGCGCCGACACTAACGCTCTAGCTTGGCAGCGAGATGCTCTTTGCTCACAGACAGACCCTGAAGCTTTCTTCCCTGAAAAGGGAGGCTCAACCAGAGACGCTAAACGTATCTGCTCAGGTTGCGATGTTCGTCAGCAGTGCTTGGACTATGCACTGCAGAACGATGAGCGCTTTGGAATCTGGGGCGGTTTATCAGAGCGTGAGCGCCGCAAGCTAAAGAAGCGCGCCTAGCTAAAGGCCAGGCCAAGCTCATGACGATGCGTGTGGTGGCGGTCGTTGTTTCAAAAGACCAACCGCTCTACTTACAAAATGCTTTAGATGCTCTAAGCAAACAGAGTTTTCGATTAGATCGTGTTCTAGTTGTCGACAGTTCGACTTTAGAAGAAATAAAACCAGTTCTAGATAACTTCGTTTCGCAATCTTCTAAACACGCAGTGCTTTCAATTCTTGATAAAGCATCGTTCGCTGAATTATCAGCGTTAGCCATAAGACAAGTTTTAGAAGGATTTGAAAATCTTGACGATGTTGCAATTTGGTTATTGCACGATGACACAGTTCCAGAAATACATGCGCTAGCTGAATTAGTCAGAGCTCTCGAAGTGTCTCCCTTGGTGGCTATTGCCTCCCCTAAGCAAGTTGCTATTGAAAACCCGAAACTTATAGTTCAGCAGGGTCTATCGCTAACTAAAACTTTGAAGCCATTTTCTTTGGTCAACGATGAATTAGATCAAAAGCAACATGATTACATGAGCGATGTTCTCGCTGTTAGTTCGAATGCGATGTTGATTAGAGCTAACAGCTGGATTGAGTTAGGTGGCTATTCTCTTACCGCTCCGGAGCTAGCAACTGATATAGATCTTGGAATCAGAACTCATCAATTGGGTTCAAGAGTCGTTGTTGTTCCAACAGCAAGAGTCAGACACGCTGAGTTATCACTTCAAGGTAAGAGAGCTAAGAACTGGCTCGGTGGATCTGTGAAGTTTGCATTAGCCAAAGCTACGAATCACCTGCGCCTTTCCCACGCTCCGATCTTCCTAGCCTTCCTTTATTGGCTAGGGCTACCGGTAATTTCTATCGCGCAGGTTTTTTGGTTACTGCTAGTAAAAAGACCAGACAGAATTTTGTTTACTCTAAGGGCTAACCTTTGGGCCTTCTTCACAATTAGAGCAAGACTCAGAGATCGACATTCGATTTCTATTAAACCTTTGCGAGTGCTCTTTGCAAATTCGGCTCAGGTTCGAAGCCGATCAAGGCTTGCCCTTGAAACTGCGGAGCAGAAGAGTAATCTGGAGAACTTTGATGAGAGAACTCCAACTAGAGGTTCAATAACCCAAGTTGGCTTCATAGCCTCTGGTGGCTTATGGATAATGCTCGGTCTTGCTTTTCTTTCTTACCAATTCTTCCCACTAGGACAAGCAGCTATAGGTGGCTTCGCGTTACCGCTAAGTGACAGTTGGCTGCAACTGTTTGCTCACACCGGAGCGAGTTTTCAGCACGTTGGCCTAGGTTTAGCTGCCGCTAGCGACCCATTCAATTGGGTATTACTAACTATTGGATCAATTACTTTCTGGTCACCTAATTTGGCTTTAAGCGCTTTGCTGCTGTTAGCTAAACCGCTTTCCTTTATGGGTGCCTGGCGACTACTTTCAACTGTCACAGTTAGAAATTCCATCAAGATACCGCTAGCGCTTGCATACACAGCTTGGCCGGCACTGACAATCTCCCAATCACAAGGTAACTACCCTGCAGTGGTATTTGCCATGACTTTGCCTTGGTTGTTATTTTCTTTAGCAAGAGCAGGACGGCTCGGTCTTAGTAGTTCAGTTAGATCTGATCAGCAAAACGCTTCCTGGATGGCTGCAGCAGGCTTACTGGTTGCCGTTAGTTTGGCAAGTGCTCCCAGTGCATTATTTCCGCTTCTAGTTATCGGTTTAGTCTTTGCATATCTTGGTAGAACCAGAATCAAAGCACTTGTTTTCATCGCTCTGCCGGCAGCAGTTATCACTCTGCCTTATTACTTTGATCAGATATTCACCAACAAAGCACCATTGGGAATTTTTGCCGACCCAACTATTTCTCATCCAACAAAAGCTCTCGCGGTCATGGAAGCTGTTCTTTCATCAGATAAATTCTTCGGCTGGTTTGCACTTGCTCTGGTAGTCCTTGGTGTTATCGCCGTTGCATCCAGAGTCCGAGCGGTCTTTGGTATCTGGTTATTAGCGCTATTAGTTCTGGGGAACATTTGGTTCATCAACTCAATTGCTTTCCCTGCCGGCGGTGTTGGTTCTATTTTCTTAGAACCAACTGAACAGGTCTTTGATAGCAGTACCCCTAGCGTGATGCTATTTGTCGTTTTGGCTATCTCCGCAATTGCTCTTTGGCTTGAGTCTTTGACTCGGGCTGGAGTTAGAAAGCTTTTAGTTTCAGCGATTTTATTAGCCGCTGCAATGCCTTTAGCTGTTGCATCCGCCATGACAGCTAGTCAAGTCAAGTTTGTTGATTCCAGAAACCTGCCAGCTATCTTCAGCGCTGAAGCTGCAGCTGGCAGTCAACTTCGGCTCTTGGTTCTTTCAAGTAACGGTGACCAGAGCTTCACAGCTGAGGAAATTAGCCCACAAGGAATAAAGCTTGATGGTATTTCAACCGCTTATCGTCTCAATGAAAAGAATTTGGAACCAGAAGCCAACATCAAGGCTTCTATTACTGAGTTGGTAGCGAACATGGTTTCAGCAAACGGTAAATCTATTTCTCAAAAGCTCCAGGCAAGGCAATACGGTTACGTATTAGTTCCAAATAGGCCAGGCAATGGTGATCTTGGAGTCGCTTTGAACTCAGTAGCTGAACTTGACCAGGTTGGCACAACAGAATTTGGTCAGCTGTGGCGAGTGAAGAAACCTTTTATCTCTAACCGATATGTCGAACAGTCACTGTTTTCGATTACAAAGACCATTCAGCTAGCCGTGCTAGTTGGTTTTGTGCTACTTGCTCTTCCTACTGCTCGAGGTCGGAAAAACAGAACCAGAGCAGAAAATAGTTTTGAAACAGAGGGGGAGCAAGAATCATGATTCTTCGCATCTCCCGAATGATCTTTATCGCTATCTGCGCAGCAGCTCTGTTGTTAGCTGGTGCTCCTGCCAGCCTGTTCTCAGCTGGTGTTGTGAATTCAAAGGTTCACGAGGTTAGCGCGAGAGATTTACAAGTTACTTGTTCAGGTCCAGCAATTCTTGCTGGTGGTGCTACCGGCACTTCGGTAACAGGTTTCAAACGTTTAGGGTCAGCAAGTATTTCCCTTACTTACTCAGCAGCCTCCGCTACTTCCCTAAAACTTTTTGATGGCAACTATGTTGCAGGCTATGGGGTTCGTCAAGATCTTTTCAAGGGCCTCAGTAACACTGGTTCTCTAACTGTCGTCGATAAAACTGGAACTACAGCTCAAGGATCAGCGCTGCTTGCCGCTAACCAGATTCAGTTAGCTGATAACAAGAACATCAAAGGACTTCTCGCCGCTCCTTGCATTAGAGCACAATCAGAGTTCTGGTTGGTTGGCGGATCGACTATGACTGGTCGTGAATCACTGCTGATTCTCAATAACCCAACCCAGGTTGATGCAACTGTTGATCTTGAAATCTTCACTGAGAACGGTTCATCGCACAGTTCAGGGCTATCTGGTATTGCTGTTGCAGCCAAGAAGACCACAGTCATTCCACTAGCGTCCTTCGTGCTCAGATCGCAGTCGACTGTTGTTCATGCCACTAGCCGTGGTGGATCTATTACAGCTCTCATACAACAGAAGAGCGTTCGTGGAACAAGAGCTTCCGGTGCCGATTACGTTGCCCCTGCACCGCTAGCTAATACTTTCAATGTTTTGCCTGGCATTTTGGTAAGAGGTTCTAAAGATGCTGGAAAGTTTAGAAAAACTTCTGATCAATACTCAGATGTTCAACACCTGCTTAGAGTCTTTGTGCCTGGCAGTTTGGATGCAAATCTGACTTTGCAGGTTTTAGGTAGTGATAAGCAAACCTTTGGAACAGTTCTTTCAGTAAAAGCTGCTGCCGGTAAAGTTACTGACTTTGAAATCAAAGGTCTCAAAGATGGCGATTACTTTGCATACCTAGATTCCGATGTTGCGGTTCAATCTTCAATACGTCTAGTCAGAGCAAGAGCAAGCAATGATCGATATGTTGATTTTGCTTGGGTGAACTCTGCTGAAGCTTTCCAAACACCTCGTTACATAGCTGTTCCTAAAGCCGGTATCTCGAAATTGTCCATAGTTAATCCAAGCAATAAGGCAACAACAGTTTCAATCAAGATAGGGGCCGCAACAGTCAAGCGAACAATTGCAGCGGGTTCTGATGCTGTAATTCGAGCAACGCCTGGAATGTCAATCGGAATCATCCCAAGCGATAAAGCTGTTTATGCAAACTTGGTTATCGATGTTGATGGTCGGGTAGCGGTCTTACCAGTGCTCGATGATAAGAACATCAGCGGTCAAGTAAAAGTTAGTATCCACTAACTCTCTGGTTCATCACCAAAGATCAGCTCCCAAGGTTCTTTACCAATCAGTTCTCCGGCAGCTTCAAAGACATGGTGTTCAATTCGAACTCGCTCTTCGGTTGGCGAACTGTTTGGATTCTGATCTAAGCGAAGTATTGGTAACCGATAGATGACTATGGTCATGCTTTCTGGTCTTGCGGCCCAGCGCTTCACATAGGTTGAGTTCACGCCAAGAATTGGTGCATCAAGTATTTGGTATTCCAAGGAACCAAGCTCTATTGGCCAGCGTTCTCTTAGGTAATCACAGGTGGAACTCACGATAGAAGCGAACTGGTCTTGGCTTGAGCCACCTGTTCGATAGAGCGCTCCAGATAGGGAATGCCTGGTGCCACGACCGTGCCGGTCTCTGCTGGTAGGTCTTGGCTTCATGGTGTCATTGTATTCTTTAACTTTGTTGAGAGGTAAGGCCGCTAATGAGTGTGAACTGGGATGCAATAGTAAAAACCTATGATGTTCGAGGTTTGGTTGGCATTGACCTAACCGAGGATGTTGTTGAAGCTCTCGCCGCAGGCTTTATCGATGAGTTAGCACTGAATGGCCAGTTCGTAGTTGTCGGTCACGACATGCGTGACTCATCTCCGTTGTTTGCAGCAGCCTTTGCCCGTGGTGCTCAAAAGCGAGGAGCAAACGTCATCTCTATTGGTCTTTGCTCAACTGATGAGTCTTACTTTGCTTCGGGGGACATGAACCTAGCTGCAGCGATGTTTACTGCAAGTCACAACCCAGCAACCTATAACGGTATTAAGTTCTCAAGACCAGGTGCTAGAGGTATTTCTTTAGATACTGGCCTTGCTGCTATTCGTGATCGTGCCAAAGTGTTTTTAGCTGAAGGTATCGAAGAGGTTGCTAGTCCTGGCAGTTATTCAACCAAAGATGTCCTAGCTGACTACGCGGCTTACTTACGTCAGTTGGTTGATCTATCAACTGTGAAGCCAATGCGTGTTGTTGTTGATGCAGCTAACGGTATGGGTGGGCTAACAGTTCCTGCAGTTCTTTCCACTGCAGCTGGTTTAGCTAAGTTACCAATAGAAATCATTGACATGTATTTTGAATTAGATGGAACTTTCCCTAACCATGAAGCAAACCCCTTAGAACCAGCAAACCTGGTTGATTTGCAGAAAGCGGTTGTTGAACACAAGGCTGATTTAGGTTTAGCTTTCGATGGTGATGCAGATCGCTGTTTCGTCATTGATGAAAATGGTGACCCGGTAACCCCTAGTGCTGTTGCAGCTATGGTTGCTCGTCGTGAGATTGCCAGAGTTAGAGCACAAGGAACAGATACAGATATCACTGTTTTGTATAACTTGATTACATCAAGAGTCGTTGCTGAAGTTATTGCAGCCGATGGCGCTAAAGGTGAGCGAACCAAGGTTGGTCATTCACTAATCAAAGACCGTATGGCTGATACCAATGCAATCTTTGGTGGAGAACACTCAGCTCACTATTACTTCAGAGATTTCTGGGGAGCAGATAATGGCATGTTGGCTGCTATGCATGTGCTGGCAGAGTTCGGTTCTCAACCTGAATCGCTAAGTGCTATAGCTAAGCAATACAACCCTTATTTCCTATCAGGGGAGATCAACTCGAAGGTTGAGGATGTTGCTGCAGCTAAGGCCAGGGTTGAAGAGACCTTTGCCGATAGAGCAAGCTTTGACCACTTTGATGGCATCACAGTCAAAGGTACTGATGCTAACGGAGCATGGTGGTGGTTCAATGTTCGAGCCTCCAATACTGAACCTTTGTTGCGTCTAAATGTTGAAGCCAAGGACCAAACCAGCATGGAAGCGATTAGGGACGAAGTCCTAGGGCTAATCCTTAGATAACGTTTTGGTTTCTAAGAGTAGGTATTTAGGGCGATAATAGAGCAATGAACGCCTCAACCAAGTCCACAGGTACCCGCATTGACCATAAGGTAGCTGACCTAGGGTTAGCCGATTACGGTAGACACCTGATCCGTTTAGCTGAGAACGAGATGCCAGGACTCATGGCTCTTCGTGAAGAGTTTGGTCCGCTGCAGCCACTTCGTGGAGCTCGTATCGCGGGATCGCTGCACATGACTATTCAGACTGCTGTGCTTATTGAAACTTTGGTATCTCTAGGGGCTAAAGTTCGTTGGGCTTCATGCAACATTTTCTCAACCCAAGATGAAGCTGCTGCTGCATCAGTGGTTGGCCCGCATGGAACTGTTCAAGTGCCTAAAGGTGTTCCTGTTTTTGCTTGGAAGGGTGAATCACTAGAAGAGTACTGGTGGTGCACTGAGCGTATTTTTGACTGGACTGAAGAGGCGATGGCTGAAGGTGCAGATTACATTGGTCCAAACATGATCCTGGACGATGGTGGCGATGCCACATTGCTCGTGCACAAGGGAAGAGAATTCGAACTAGCTGGGTCAGTTCCACCAGCAGGTTTGGAAGACAACGATGAGTATCGTGTGATCCTTGCTCTCTTAGCTGAACAGTTCAAACTCTCAAATAATCGGTTCACTCGTATTGCAGAAGAGATCTACGGTGTTACTGAAGAGACCACCACTGGTGTGAAGCGTCTATACGAAATGTTCAAGCGTGGCAGTTTGTTATTCCCAGGTATCAACGTCAATGACTCAGTAACTAAATCTAAGTTTGATAACAAATATGGAATTAGACATTCACTACCTGATGGCCTAAATCGTGCAACTGACATTCTTATCGGTGGTAAGACTGTGTTTATTGCCGGTTACGGTGATGTTGGTAAGGGTGCTGCTGAAGCCATGCGTGGTCAGGGTGCCAGGGTAATCATTTCTGAAGTTGATCCGATCTGTGCTTTGCAGGCAGCTATGGATGGATTCCAAGTCACCACCATTGATCGAGTAGTAAGCGATATTGATTTCTTTGTTACCGGTACCGGTAACGCAGGAATCATCCGAGCAGAACATATCTTAAAGATGAAGCACCTAGCGGTTATTGCTAACATCGGTCACTTTGATAATGAAGTTGACATGGATGGCATCGCACGCATCCCAGGTATCAAGAAGATTGAAGTTAAGCCTCAGGTTCACGAGTGGCAACTAACCAATGGCAACTCAGTTCTTATCCTCTCTGAGGGAAGACTGATGAACCTAGGTAACGCTACCGGTCACCCTTCATTTGTCATGAGCACATCGTTTAGCAACCAGGTATTAGCTCAGATCGAGCTATTCACCAAGAGGTCGGAATACCCAATTGGCGTCTATATTTTGCCTAAACACCTCGACGAGAAAGTTGCTCGTCTTCACCTTGAGGCCCTCGGTGTTGAATTAACTGAACTCTCAAGCGATCAAGGTCGCTATATTGGTGTGGAGCCAAACGGTCCATTCAAACCGGATCACTACAGATACTAGAAAGTTGTATGAATGTATAAACTCCTGATAGTTGAAGACGATGATGCTCTAAGAGAGCAACTTGAAATTGGTCTCACAGCAAGTGGGTTTGAGGTGTGCTTTGCAGCCACCGGGCTCGAGGCCATCCCAGCTTTCGAAAAGAACAAGCCAGACCTGATCCTTCTTGACCTGATGTTGCCTGGTAAGAATGGCATCGAAATTTGCACAGAGATCAGAAGGACTTCAGGGGTTCCTATCATCATGTTGACTGCAAGAACAGATGATCAAGACATGATCCGTGGTCTTGAAGCAGGAGCAGATGACTATGTAACTAAGCCTTACAAGATTGAAATCTTAGTTTCAAGAATCAAGGCAAGATTGCGTCCAATCAAAGATAGCCAGCACACCATCATCAAGATTGGTTCTGTTGAGATGGACACTCTCAGCCACGAAGTTCGTAAGGGCGATAAGAAGATTGCTCTGACTCCACTTGAATTTAAGTTGTTGCTAACTCTTGCCTCCCATCCAAATGAAGTTTTCTCAAGAGAGATGCTTTTGGAGCAGGTTTGGGAATACACCTACAAAGCAGATACTCGTCTTGTGAACGTGCACGTGCAGAGATTGCGTTCCAAGATTGAAGAAGATCAGGAAGATCCAAAGCTCGTTCTTACCGTTCGCGGTTGGGGCTACAAAGCTGGACCTGAGTAAATGTTTTTTAGCCGCATCGCTAAAGCGGCTCTAGACCGGTTTAGGTCTTCGCTGCAGATTCGAGCACTGGTTTATACGGTTGCTCTATCTGGCTCTGCTCTAATCGTTTTAGGTGGAGTACTTAGCGTCTCAATCGGTAATGGATTATTCAGCACCAGAACTGAGCACGCAATTATTGAAAGCAACCGAGCCAAGTTTGCCGTTGCCAGGTTATTCGATGGCGTATCAGGGGATAACAGTTGGCGTCTTGAACAAACAATTGAGAGTGTTGTAACAGAGCTTGAATCAATCGGTGTCTCACAAACCCGACGAGTCGCTTTCCTACACGCCACAACGCAACCAAATCTAATGAACCTGCCGGACCAAAGTTCAGCTGGTCTTGATCTGCGCCTAATCACCAAAGAGTTTAGGAAACTAGTTAGATCTGAACCAACTGTGCAATCGCAAACCATTCAGGTGATGCGCGGAACCGATTCAGTGCCAGCTATTTTGATTGGTCAACGATTTACGTTGCCTGGGGGGCACCGCTATGAACTGTATTTGGTCTATGACCTTTATGACGAGCAACAAACCTTGGCTTTTGTGCAAAGAACACTTGTTCTTGGTGGCTTGGTCACCTTGATGATTATTGGTTTCTTCTCGTTCCTAGTTACCAGTTGGCTGGTTAAACCTGTTCAAGACGCAGCTGAGGCCAGTGAGCTAATTGCTAGTGGAGATTTGGATAGACGCCTAACGGTTAGAGGAACTGACGTTGCTGCTGTGTTAGCGAGGTCCTTCAATCACATGGCC
This sequence comes from uncultured Micrococcales bacterium, assembly GCA_903832875.1. GTDB lineage: Bacteria > Actinomycetota > Actinomycetes > Actinomycetales > Microbacteriaceae > Rhodoluna. Next base: position 32,549 of record CAILDA010000050.1, read on the forward strand.
GATAGCCTGCAAGAGAAAATTAGAGCACTTGGGGAACTGTCCAAGATGCAGCAACGCTTTGTCTCTGATGTTTCCCATGAACTTAGAACCCCGCTAACCACTATGAAGTTATCTGCAGATTACCTTTATGGCGAGAAGGATGGTTTCCCAGATCCTGCAAGACGATCAGTTGAGATCCTGCACGGTCAGATGGATAGGTTCGATATCTTGCTTGCAGATCTGCTGGAAATATCCCGTTATGACTCAGCAGGAGTTAGCGCTGAATTTGAAGTTAGAGACATCAATGGTTTGGTTGGGTCCTCGTTAGCTTCCATTCAACAATTTGCTGATTCTAAAGGCGTTTATCTAGAAGCAGATATTCCAAGTGGAGCAGTCCAATGTGAGGTTGATGCCAGAAGAATAGATCGCATACTCAATAACCTGCTGACCAATGCTATTGAACACAGCGAAGGAAAACCAATCAAGATCCGTGTTGCTCAAAATGACAAGGCAGTTGCGGTAAGTGTTACCGATAACGGCATTGGTATGAACGAGAGTGAGTTGAAGCAAGCTTTCAATAGATTCTGGCGAGCAGACCCATCACGTAAGAGAACTACCGGTGGAACCGGTTTAGGTCTAGCGATATCTATTGAAGATGCTCAACTGCACAACGGAAAGCTAGAAGTAACTGCAGAGCCTGGAGTCGGAGCTTGTTTTAGATTAACAATTCCAAAGCGTCAAGATGTTATCGACTTTGTTTCACCTTTGCCATTAGCTGTTGACAAAGCCTAAAGTTTTCACAAACAAATCAAATTAGGTTTGCAATAAAAGTTTCAAAGTCATAATGACCTGATGTCAAAACTTTTAGATCTCTTACTGCCAACGCCTTGTATTTTGTGCCAGAAGACTGGTGCAGCCATGTGTAATCAGTGTGTAAGAAGCTTTGATGTTCAAAGAAGCAATTTAGCTAAAGGTGCTATCTCTGGATATTCCTTTTCCGATTATTCAACTCAGTCAGCCGCAGTTGTGAATGCGATTAAGGAACAAGGCCAAACCAGTCTCATAAAGTTCATGGCTGAATTTATGTTGCGGGACTGGCCGCAAGAATATCGAGAAGTGCTACTAGTGCCGATTCCTTCGACAAACATGAATCTCAAACAAAGAGGTTTCTCCCACACTGAAATCTTGGCGAACCAGCTCTCAAGAGCACTGGGTTCGGTCAAGGTTGCCACCTTACTCAAATCAGCCAAGGCAAGATCTGATCAGGTCGGACTCTCTTTTGCCGAACGTGAGCAGAATCTAATTGGGGCGTTCAAGGGGGATTTGAGAGGCTTGCAGGGCAAAAGGGGCTCCGTAGTCCTGCTGGACGATGTATTCACCTCAGGAGCAACCCTGGCTCAGGCATGGAGCACGCTGGAGGAATTAGGGGTACATGTGGTCGGATTCTGCG
>CAILDA010000051.1 GCA_903832875.1 uncultured Micrococcales bacterium
ATGAATGTTGGAGTGTTCTACCCGCAGGGTGGTATCTACAAGATCATCGAAGCTGTTGAGCGTTTAGCTAAAGCTCACGGGGTTGAGATTCACACCAACTCACCGGTTACCAAGATCAATGTTGATGCTGATGGCACCGTTGAAGGTATTCAGGTTGGCACTGCTACCTATAAGGCAGATGTTGTTGTTGCTAACGCTGACCTGCACTTCGTTGAAACCAAACTGCTAGATCCTAAGTACCAATCACTTCCGCAGAAGTGGTGGGATAAGAGAATCCCAGGACCTTCAGCACTGTTGATGTATTTAGGTGTTAGAGGCAAGATCGACAATCTAAATCACCACACTCTTCTATACACCGAAGACTGGGCCACCAACTTTGCTCAAGTTTTCAAGAAAGCTGACGGCAAGAGCAAGGTCTCACACCCAGCCAGCTTGTATATCTGTGCTCCTAGTAAGACTGACCCATCGGTAGCTCCTGATGGTTACGAGAACCTATTTGTTCTAGTTCCAGCAGCAGCGGATCCTTCTATTGGAAGAGGTGGCATTGATAGATCAGGTGATCCTGCTTTTGAAGCAGAAGCAGATCGAATCATTGACCAGATTGCTGATTGGTGCAAGATTCCTGATCTCAAAGAGCGCATCGTGGTCAGAAGAACTATGGGTCCACAGAACTTCGTTGAAGAACTGAACGCTTGGTCTGGTACAGCTCTTGGTATGGCTCACACCCTTAGGCAGTCAGCATTCTTTAGGCCTAAGAACCAGAGCAAGAAGGTCAAAGGTCTTTACTACGCAGGACACCACTCGATTCCAGGTATTGGTTTGCCAATGTGTCTTATCGGTGCAGAACTTGTATACAAACTGATGATTGCTGACAAGTCAAGTGGTCCAACTCCAAATGAAATCACCACCATTGGTGAAGATGGCTGGAAGGGTTTGAACTAGTGCAGTTTGCTTATCTTGCCGGACTGATCTTTTCCATTATTGGTTTAGGTCTGTTCGACTGGAAATTCAAATTAGGTTTTTCAACTAATAAGAAGGCAGCAACTCTTGCTACCTTGCTGCCACTGATCTTCTTTCTAATTTGGGATGGCGCAGGTATCGCTCTTGGTATTTTCTTTAGAGGTGAAACAAGTCACCTAACTGGAATACTCGTTGCCCCTGAGTTACCCCTTGAAGAATTGTTCTTCCTGTTTCTGTTGAACTACACGACACTCACCATCTTTATTGCCGTGAAGAGAATCGTGGCGAAGCGATGAACTATCTAGCCTTGAATGTTGTCTTCATGCTTATCGCTTTTGTGATTCTGAACGTCTTTGTTAGAAAGTCTCCTTGGAGGCTAATTGGCTGGACACTTTTGGTCATGGTTTTAGTAACTCTTATCTTCGACAACGTAATAGTTGCTTTAGGAATTGTTGACTATGACACAACTAAGATCAGCGGTCTGGTTCTAGGCTTAGTGCCAATAGAAGATTTTGCATACACAGTTGTTTCAGTTTTAGCAGTCTCTGCTATCTGGCACAAACTAACCAAGGAGAAATAGATGAAGGCCATCAAGACTTTGTTCTGGTCATCAAGACCGGTCTCTTGGATTAACACTGCTTTTCCTTTTGGTGCTACCTACGTATTTCTAAACCACAAAGTTGATTTAACTTTCTTTGTTGGAACTTTATTCTTCCTCATCCCTTACAACCTTTTGATGTATGGGATCAACGATGTCTTTGACTACGAGAGTGATCTAAGAAACCCTAGAAAAGGCGGCATCGAAGGATCTCTGCTAGGTAAGCAATATCACAAGCTCACCATCTGGTCTTCAATCCTTAGCTGCTTACCGTTTCTTGTTTACCTTTACTCAGTCTCAGACATGTCTTCTGCACTATGGCTAACCCTGTTTGTCTTTACTGTTGTTGCCTATAGCGCTCCAGTACTTAGATTCAAAGAACGTGGCTTTCTGGATTCAGTTACCTCTTCCTCTCACTTCGTAGGCCCAATGATCTATGCACTGTCTCTTTCAGGTGCAGATTTAGGAAACCGAGAAGTGCTGTCCTCTATCCTGGCGTTCACCCTCTGGGGTATCGCCTCTCATGCCTTTGGTGCAGTTCAGGATGTGAAAGCAGATCGTGAAGCTAACATCTCCAGCATTGCAACCATGATTGGGGCAAGAGCAACCGTTTGGTTTGCATTTATCTGTTATGGCTTAGCCGGTGTTCTAGTTATGAACACAACTTGGCCTGGACCACTAGCTGCAATTGCTGCTGTTCCTTATTTATTTATTCTTAGCCCATACCTGAACATCACAGATGCTGATTGTGAGAAGGCAAACAAGGGTTGGCGCAGATTTATCTGGTTGAACTTCTTTGCAGGGTTTGTTGTTTCAATACTGCTTATAAGTTCTGTCGTCTTCTAACTAGCTCTAGCTACCCAATCAATCATGTATAGCTTGTTGAAGCCGCTGGCACAGTGGTGACAACTGTATAAGCGCCTAGGTCTTTGGTATCTATAGTGTTCGTGTCCATTTGGGCACAGACCTTTATATGGTGCATAAACCTGAGCGATCTCTTCACCGGTGTATTTGTCATTTCGATAACCAATACGTTTAGCCGTAGCTAGCCACTTCTTACCGTGACCTTCTTTAGGACCACATAAAGCATGAGCAATCTCATGCAAGACAGTTTGCATCACATCATCAACAGAGTGAACTAGCGCTAAGTACTTGCTAACTGTGATTCTTTTATCTGTATATGAACAGAGTCCTGCTCTTCTGCGACCACTATCAAACCCAAAGGACCAATCCCGGTCTTCAAGACGCTCTAGCATCTCTGTTTCAGCAAGTGATCTGATGTAATCCCAACGATCAGCAACCAGCCTGATCTTCTTACCCTCATGGCTTCTTGATTTCTCAACAAAACCATAATCCTCAAGAGCGGCTAGTAGGGATAACTGTTCAACTGATGCTCTAACTGATATCTTGCCTAGCTTTAGTTCATCAAACGCGAAGTCCATAACGGCACGAATTGCCTCAGCTATCCAGGCCATGCTCCCGGTGAGACGCTGCTCAACCTCTAAAAACGCAGCTGGGCCAGTTTCCTTGAAGTCTTTGAGCCCTATCTTGGCGATTAGCTCTGAATCCCCCGTTTTTCTGACTTCCCAGTAATTAGCCCCAATACAGGTCAGGGCTAACCCAGATCGGGTCAGGTCTCTAGAGATTGTGGCTATCATCGCAAACACAGGCTAACCCTGTCGAGCCATTCATCAGGTTATTTATCCACCTTAATTGTTGATAACCCTCCAAATGGTGCATAAGTAATGACCGAATGTTCCATTCCTGTTAACTTTCTGTTAGCCACACCTGAAATGTCCTGATATTCAGAAGGCTTAGCAAATAATCTGGCGGCTATGACTACTAATACAAAAAACTCTGCTTCGGCAGGTGCAATCGAAACCAACGACATTCTCCCGATTCCTGCGGGTGAACGTCACGGCAAACCGTGGCACTTATTCACAGTTTGGTCGTCCCCGAACCTCGAGTTCGCAACTATATTTATCGGAGCTCTAGCAGTATTTGCTGGCCTAAATTTGTGGCAGGCAGTTCTTGCCGTCACACTAGGAAACGCTTTGGCAGCAGTTACCCACGGCTGGTTCTCCAGCTGGGGCCCACGCCACGGTGTTCCACAGATGGTTCTATCTAGATCAGCTTTTGGTCTTAGAGGAAACATCATTCCTGCTGGAACCTCAACACTTGTTGCAGGTATCGGTTGGTTTGCTGTTAACACCACTTCCGGTGCTTTCGCTCTGACATCACTTTTGGAAATTGCAGGAGTTAAGGTTCCTGTCGCTCTTTCAGTGACCATCATCATCTTGGTGCAGGTGGTTGTTGCCTTCGTTGGCCACAACTTGATCCAGAAGTTCGAACGTTACGCTTTCTACTACCTCGTAGTTGTTTTCGTGGCAGTAAGCGCAATCATCATCTCTCAGGCACAGACTGCGAACCTATTCGCAGTTAGCGCTGGCACAGACTTCAAGTGGGGTGCTTTCAGCGTAGGTGTTGCTCTTGCTTACGGTTACACCCAGGGTTGGACTCCTTTCGCAGCTGACTTCACTCGCTACCTTCCTGCTAACTCATCTCCACGTGCTGTGGGAATGTTTGCTGGTTTCGGTAACTTCTTTGCAACCACCATGCTGATGTCAGTTGGTGCAATTGCTTGGAGTGGAATTGTTGGAGATGGTCTTCCTACCTCAGCATTCGTTTCAACATTGCCAGCCTGGTTAGGTGTTCTAACACTTCTAGGTATTGCTGTTGGATCAGTTTCTGCAAACGTTCTAAACATCTACTCAGGTACCATGTCATTCATCGCTGCTGGTGTGAAGCTTGGCTTCAAGACCCGTCGCGCAATCATGGTTATCATCGCAGGTGTTCTAGGTGGAGGTCTTTCTTACTTCGCAGTTGAAGACAACTTCCGTTTCCTATTCGAACTATTCCTACTAACCGTTGGTTACTGGCTAGCTCCTTGGGTTGCAATCCTCGTGGTTGACCGTCTAATGCGTAAGGGTCAAGACATTGACGCTTTGGTTAAGGAAGAGGCTAAGCACCGCAACATTGCTGGTCCGATTACCTTCGTACTAACCACAGCTGTTTCTGTTTACCTGTTCGCTAAGGCTGAAATGCCTACCGTTAAGTTCTATGGAATCTTCACAGGTCCTGGTGCAGAAAACGGTGACTGGACAGCTGCAGTTGGATTCGTATCCGCTGCAATCATCTACTACGTACTGGCAACAGTGCTAGGAACTACCAAAAAGAAATAACTAAAACCTAAATAAGAGGAGCCTCGGCTATGGATTTCAAACCAGGAGATATCTTCATCACAGATGAAGACAAACTGTCGGTTGCCATAGCCGAGGCTCACTTAGGTTTATCAGAGGGTGGTATTCCAATTGGAGCTGCTCTCTTTGATAAAGACGGTGTACTTCTAGGATCCGGCCACAATCTTCGCGTCCAACAAGGTGACGCTTCTATGCATGGTGAAACCAGTGCATTTAGAAACGCTGGTAGACAGCGTTCATACAAAAACGTAACCCTAGCTACCAGCCTCTCCCCTTGCTGGTACTGCTCAGGTCTTATTCGTCAGTTCAACATAGGCAAGCTGCTAGTTGGCGACGACATCAACTTCAAGGGTGGTCAAGACTGGGTCCAAGAACATGGCTGTGATGTAACAGTCATGAACGATCCAGGACTAATCAAAGTCATGGCTGATTTCATCATTGCCAACCCATCGCTCTGGAATGAAGACATCGGGGAAGATTAGCCCCATCCGGAACCCTAGATTAAGGTTCTATATCCCTTAGGCAACACGAAGTTCATTCGGGCACTAATGTCTCTACGCTGGAAGATGTACCCCTCCACAAGAGAAAGCATCAATGACGATGAATGAAAATAATGGCAACTGGGGATTTGAAACTAAACAAATCCATGCCGGTTACACAGTTGAACCAACAACTGGAGCTGTAGTTCCACCGCTATACAACACCGCTGCATATCTGTTCAATTCAGCAGAGCATGCAAGAAACCTTTTTGGGTTAGCCGAAGCAGGAAACATATACACAAGAATTAACAACCCCACTCAAGACTTTGCGGAGCAACGCATAGCTGCCTTAGAAGGTGGAACTGCAGCATTGCTGGTTTCCTCTGGTCAAGCAGCAGAGACCTATTCAATTTTGAATATCGCTAATGCAGGCGATCATGTGGTTGCATCTTCCAGAGTTTATGGTGGAACTTATTCACTATTGAAATACACCTTGCCAAAACTTGGTATTCAAACTACCTTCATCGATGATCAAGATGACCTTGCTGCTTGGGAAGCAGCAATAAAGCCAAACACCAAACTGTTCTATGGCGAAAGTATTGGTAACCCTAGAGTTGCAGTTCTAGACATCGAAGGTATCTCAGATATAGCTCACCGTCATGGTTTACCAATGATTGTTGATAACACTGTTGCAAGTCCTTATCTGATTCAACCGTTCAAACACGGTGCAGATATTGTGATTCACTCAGCTACCAAGTTCTTATCAGGCCATGGAACAGTTATCGCTGGAGCCATCGTTGATGGTGGAACATTCAAGTGGTCTAAATCAGATAAGTTCCCAGGGCTGAATACTCCTGATCCTTCATATCACGACATCACATACACCAAGGCTCTAGGTGACAGCATCGCTTACATCGTGAAAGCCCGTGTTCAGTTGCTGAGAGACATGGGTTCATCAATCTCTCCTGCCAGCGCATTTGAATTACTGCAAGGAATGTCAACACTTAGCATTCGTATGGAGCGTCATAACGAGAACGCCATCAAGATAGCTAACTGGCTAGAAAAGCATCCCCAGGTTGATTTCGTGAACTATGCAGGTATCCCTTCATCACCTGATTATGCAGCAGGTCAGAAGTATGCCCCTAAGG
>CAILDA010000052.1 GCA_903832875.1 uncultured Micrococcales bacterium
CAGAACTAGCCAATCTAAAGTTTGGTGAAATCAATGTCTCTTACGCATCAGTAACAGGTGACATTGATGATTTGATTGCAGCAGCTAAGGATAAGCACTACGACGAGATCATCGTGCTTGGTTACCGCAATGCAATCAGTGAATCAGAAGCAGATGCTCAAACTATGTTGACCATGTTGCAAATGAACCAGTTGTTCAAAGCGGATGGTAACGGTGTTGAACCAACCAGACTGGTTGCTGAAATCCTTGACTCTAGAAAGAGTGAACTAGCTCGTGTTGCAGCTGTTGATGATCTAGTAGTTAGCGACTCACTAGCTGCTTTACTTATCGCTCAGATTAGCGAGAACCCTGCTCTTGCTCCAGTATTTGAAGATCTCTTCGATGCGGAAGGTGCAACTCTAAACGTCAGAAAGATATCTGACTATGCCCCTATCGGTAAGTCAGTTTCTTTCGCTGAACTAGTTGCTACTGCTCGTAACCACGGTGAATCAGCTATTGGTTACCGTCTAGCATCTGGAACAGGAGCTGAAGGTTCAACAGGTGTTGTTCTTAACCCTTCAAAGACCAGTGAATTTATTCCTGTTGAAGGTGATTCCTTAGTAGTTATCGGCAATCTATAAATTGCTGAAACAACTAAGGCTTGATCTAAGAGCTCTAGCGACAGAAGCCAGGGCTGAGAACTCTGCCTGGTATTTCAAGACTGGTAAAGGTGAATACGGTGAGGGTGATCTCTTCCTAGGAGTTACCGTCCCTGACACCAGAACTGTTGCTAAGAAACACAGAGAACTAAACAGTGAAGACTTAGAAACATTAGCTAACTCTAAATATCATGAAGAGCGCCTAACCGCATTACACATCTTGAATTACAAATATTCAGTAGCTAAAACTAACTCGGAAAGAGTTGAACTCTTTGAGTTCTGGTTAAAACTAGTTAAAACAAACAGGGTAAACAACTGGGACCTGATAGATACCAGTGCACCAGTATTGGGTGAAATACTTTCAAGACATCTAGGCTACGGGGCTCCGTTTATGCATGCTCTGGCTAAATCAGAAAACCTTTGGGAGAGAAGAGCAGCAATCATTCTTACCTTCCCACTTATCAGGATAAATAAGTTTGGACCAACCCTAGCTATGGCTAAAGATCTTATGAATGATAAGCATGACCTTATCCATAAAGCTGTTGGCTGGATGCTTAGAGAAGTTGGTAATCGTAACGAAGAGACTCTTACTGATTTCCTAATCAAATACAAAAACGTGATGCCTCGAACAATGCTTAGATACGCCATCGAGAAATACCCAGAGAAGCAACGTAAAGCTTTCTTAGCTAGAGACTAAGTTTCACTTTCACATTCATACCTAGTTCTATTTTCTCTGGTAATCGAACTGCATTCTTAACTGGTAGTAAGTAACCACCATCTTTAGGAAACAGTGATGTTGTGAAAGTTGTCTTGCCAATAGTTGATGTAACTGGAATAACTCCCCAGCCGTAGCTAAGTAACTTGGCTGCAGCTTTGATCTCAACACAAACATCTTCAGGTATGGCTATGTAATAGAAAGGTGCTGGCCCACGCCATTCGATCATGGTTCCGGTGAAACTAAATTCCATTACTCAATCTCAACAACAACAGGAACGTGATCGCTAGGGCCTTCACCTTTGCGTTCATCTCTTACTATTTCTGCTGATTGAACTCTTTCAGTGAAAGCTTCACTACCAAGAATGAAGTCGATGCGCATGCCCTCATCTCTTGGGAATCTAAGTTGTTGGTAATCCCAGTATGTATATCCAGTTGGGATTAGTGGTCGAACAACATCTTGTAATCCGATTTGTTCGAAAGCTTCGAAAGCTTGTCTCTCAGGAATAGATACATGTGTTGAACCGATGAAGTCATCGATGTCCCAAACATCCGTATCTAGTGGTGCGATGTTGAAATCTCCCATGAGTGCAAGTGATTGTTCAGGGTCATGCTCTAACCATTCAGCTGTTGCTGCTGCGAGACGGTCTAACCATTCCAATTTGTATTGGTAGTGCGGGTCGTCAAGAGTTCTTCCGTTAGGAATGTATAGCGACCAAAGCCTCACATCGTTAAAGGTTGCACCTATTGCTCTAGCTTCTTGAGCTAGTTCTGGACCAAAACCAGGCATGTCAGCAAAACCTATTTCAACATCCTCAGCAGGCATCTTGCTCGCAAAGGCAACACCATTCCACTGGTTTAGTCCATGTAAAACAACATGGTAGCCAGCATCAGTAAAGGCATGCATAGGGAACTGCTCTGGTTTGCACTTGATCTCTTGCATAGCTAGAACGTCAATATCAGCCCGCTGCATCCAGTCGATTACACGACCGACACGGGTTCTAATTGAGTTAACGTTATGAGTTGCTATGCGCATTACTTAAACTTAAGACATGACTGATACTTCTGCCGATAAGCACCGCCTGGTTCAACTAATTAAGGAACTTGCTGTTGTCCACGGCAGAGTGACTTTATCTAGCGGTATTGAAGCTGATTACTATGTTGATCTCAGAAGAGCCACCCTGCATCATGAAGCTGCAGTGTTGATTGGCCAGGTCATGCTTGATTTGTTAGATGCTAATGGTGTTACCGAGTTTGATGCCATTGGTGGTTTGACTATGGGTGCCGACCCTGTTGCAACAGCTGTTATGCACCAGGCTGCTAACAGAGGGAGAGCTATTGATGCTTTTGTTGTTCGTAAGCAAGCTAAAGCTCACGGTATGGGCCGACAGGTTGAAGGACCTGATGTTAAAGGTAAAAGAGTTGTTGTTGTTGAAGATACTTCAACAACAGGAGGATCTCCTTTGACGGCGGCTAAAGCATTGG
>CAILDA010000053.1 GCA_903832875.1 uncultured Micrococcales bacterium
GGCCATGCCAGAAACTCTTGCCATGTTTTTCTCTGTTGTTACTTGTTTCAACATCGCGTAGTAGTTGATGAAAGCAGTTTCTTGAACTACGTTTCCAACTGCATAAAGAACTAAACCAAATAGGAAGAATGAAGGTGATGGTTCAACAAAGTATGAACCGATCATCAAGGCAACCAAGATACCTGAGTTGATCAGTAGCCAACGCTTACGGTGACCTGAGGTGTCTGATCTACGCCCGAAGATCGGTGCAAGCCAGAAAACCAAGACACCAGCTATAGATCCAGCCCAACCCAATTGGGTGGCTAGGGAGTCAACATCACCATCTGTGGTGAAGGAGCTACTTGTTATATAGGTAGCGAAGATGAAGGTCTGGATGATGGTCGGGTAAGGCTGTTCAGCCCAGTCCCAGAGCATCCATGCCCAGGTTGCGTGCTTTGATATTGGTTTAGTAGTTGAGGTCATAGCCCTAAGTTTGGCGGGTATTAGAGGTTCTTTTGGTTATTTGCAGGGAAAGTTTTGACAACAATTAGCCCACAGCGAACTTGAGTCGGTTCTTATCAAGTTTTCCTTGACATAAGGCAGGGAAAAAGTAAACTTGAGTCAACAAGGCTCAACTTTGAGTCTCAGGTATCTAAACAAGGAGAACATAGATATGGCACGTGCAGTCGGTATTGACCTAGGAACCACCAACAGCGCAGTAAGCGTCCTTGAAGGTGGCGAGCCTAGCGTTATCTCTAATGCTGAGGGCTTGAGAACTACCCCTTCGGTAGTTGCATTCACTAAAGATGGTGAGGTGCTAGTCGGTGAAACCGCTAAGCGTCAGGCCGTTACTAACGTTGATCGAACCATTGCTTCTGTGAAGCGCCACATGGGTACCACCTGGACTTTTGATGTTGATGGTAAGAAATACACCCCGCAGGAGATCTCAGCTCGTATCTTAGGAAAGCTTAAGCGCGATGCAGAGACCTATTTAGGTGAAGCAGTGACAGATGCAGTTATTACTGTTCCGGCATACTTCAACGATGCTGAGCGTCAAGCAACTAAAGAAGCCGGTGAAATCGCTGGTCTTAACGTTCTACGTATCATCAACGAGCCAACCGCTGCTGCTCTTGCATATGGTTTGGACAAGGGTAAAGAAGATGAACTCATCTTGGTATTCGACCTAGGTGGTGGAACATTCGACGTTTCACTTCTAGAAGTTGGTAAAGATGATGGTTTCTCAACTATCCAGGTAAAAGCAACATCAGGAGATAACCGTCTTGGTGGAGATGACTGGGACAACAGAATTGTTGAGCACTTGGTTAAGAAGTTCAAAGAGACAACCGGTGTCGATGTTTCTAAAGACAAGATTGCATTGCAGCGTCTAAAGGAAGCTGCTGAGCAAGCTAAGAAAGAACTCTCACAGTCAATGACAACTAACGTTCAGTTGCCTTACCTTTCTCTAACCGAGAATGGTCCAGCAAACTTGGATGAAGCAATTACTCGTGCCCAGTTCGAACAACTAACAAATGATTTGTTGGAGAGAACTCGTAAGCCGTTCAACGATGTAATCAAAGAAGCTGGCGTAAAAGTTGCCGATATTGATCACGTAGTTCTTGTTGGTGGTTCAACACGTATGCCGCAGGTTGCTGAACTTGTTAAATCTCTTACTGGTAAGGATGCTAACAAGGGAGTGAACCCTGATGAAGTTGTTGCTGTTGGTGCATCTTTGCAAGCCGGTGTTCTAAAGGGTGAGCGTAAAGATGTTCTTTTGATTGACGTAACTCCTCTTGCTCTTGGTATTGAAACTAAGGGTGGCATCATGACTAAGTTGATTGAACGTAACACTGCAATTCCGACTAAGCGTTCAGAAGTTTTCACAACAGCTGATGA
>CAILDA010000054.1 GCA_903832875.1 uncultured Micrococcales bacterium
CTCGGCATTCAAGCTCTATGGGGTTACCAGATCAGTTTGGTTAGAGGGTCAAACTGCAGGCAACCTCTCTATTGTGCCAGAAATAGTGAGGCAGAGCAACAAACTAGCCACCAATGCCGAAGGCTGAGCCACCTTTATCAGCTCTAGGAAGCTCGATTCCAGCAGCTTCAGCTGCTCTTTTGGCTGGGTTACCTGACTTAGAACCCTTCTTACCCTTATCTTTCTTAGCCTGAGGTCTACCCATAGGTGGCATACCTGTTGGCATACCCGGAATACCTGGGTTACCTCCTCGAGCCATGGTCTTCATCATCTTGGCTGCTTGTTCGAACCTGTTCACTAAACCATTCACATCAGTAACAGTCATGCCAGAGCCTTTAGCGATACGAAGCCTTCTTGAACCATTGAGAATCTTTGGATCTTTACGTTCCTTAGGAGTCATTGACCTAATGATTGCTTCAGTGTGATCAATCTCTTTTTCATCAATATTCTCAAGCTGGCTCTTCAGCTTGTTAGCTCCTGGCATCATGGCAAGCATGTTCTTGATTGAACCCATCTTGCGAAGCTGTTGCATCTGATCTAAGAAGTCTTCCAAGGTGAAAGCATCTTTAGCCATCTTCTCGGCAATTTCACGAGCTTGCTCTTCATCAAAAGATTTCTGAGCTTGCTCGATAAGAGTGAGGATGTCACCCATGTCAAGAATTCTTGAAGCCATGCGATCTGGATAGAACGGTTCAAAAGCATCCATGCCTTCACCGGTTGACGCAAAGATAATCGGTTTACCGGTGACTTGTGCAACTGATAGGGCGGCACCACCACGAGCATCACCATCAAGTTTGGTTAGGACAACACCGGTGATACCAACACCATCTTCGAAAGCTTTAGCTACGTTGACAGCATCTTGACCAATCATTGAATCAATCACAAAGAGAACTTCATCAGGATCTGTTGCTTTCCTGATGTCATTAGCCTGCTTCATCAGTTCTTCATCAATACCAAGACGACCTGCGGTGTCAACGATTACAACTGAGAACTGCTTCTGCTTAGCGTGCTTGATCGCATCCTTAGCAACGCTTACAGGATTACCCTTGCCATTACCCTCTTCTGGAGCAAAGACAGGAACACCAACTCTTTCACCAATGACTTGAAGTTGGTTCACCGCATTAGGTCTCTGCAAATCACAGGCAACCAGGATTGGTGTTTGTCCCTGATCTTTGAGCCACTTAGCTAACTTGCCGGCAAGAGTTGTCTTACCAGAACCTTGCAAACCTGCCAGCATGATTACTGTTGGTGGATTCTTAGCAAAACTAATTCTTCTTTGCTCACCACCGAGGATAGTTACAAGTTCTTCCTGAACAATCTGTACTACCTGCTGGGCTGGGTTCAAAGCCTTAGATACTTCATCACCTAAAGCTCGTTCACGAACAGCAGCAATGAAGTTCTTTACAACCTCAAGGGCTACGTCTGCTTCAAGTAATGCTCTTCTGATTTCTCTAAGAGTGGCATCGATATCTGCTGCTGAAAGTTTTCCCTTGCTACGAAGGTTCTTGAACGTTTCGACTAAACGATCTGAAAGGTTGCCAAACACTAGCTCTCCCCTACCAATCCAATTGCAAATTCACTGGCATCAAAGAAACCAAAGTCATCAATGCCTTCACCAATTCCAACAAGCTTCACAGGAATATCTAACTGCTCTTGGATGGCATACACAATTCCACCCTTAGCTGTTCCATCGAGCTTTGTAAGAACAATACCTGTGACGTTAGCTACCTCAGTAAAAGCCTTAGCCTGAGCCAAAGCGTTCTGTCCTGTGGTGGCATCAAGAACTAGGAGAACTTCGCTGATAGCTAGGTTCTTCTCGATTACTCTTCTGATCTTGCCAAGCTCATCCATAAGGCCCTGCTTGTTCTGCAATCTACCCGCAGTGTCAATAATCAACACATCGCTTTGATTAGCAATAGCGCGCTCAACACTTTCAAAGGCAACCGCTGCTGGATCTTGACCTTCAATAGATGGCTTTACTATTTCTGAATTACTTCTTGTCGCCCAGGTCGCTAGTTGGTCAACCGCAGCGGCTCTAAAAGTATCGGCAGCGCCAAGAGTGACCTTTGCTCCACCTTGGGTAAGCCAATTAGCTAGCTTTCCAATAGTGGTGGTCTTACCAGCACCGTTCACACCCACCACCAAGATCACATAGGGCTGAACGCCGTTGTCAAGTTTCAACGCTCGGTCATCCCTGCCGAATTTTTCAGTTAGCAGGTTAGTAAGAATCAGTCTTAGTTCAGACTCTGTTTTAGCTCCAGATTTCTTAGCCCTGTTCTTAACCTCTTGAACGATAGCCTCAGCAGCGTCAACACCGAAGTCGGCTTGAATCAGAACATCTTCCAGTTCTTCTAGATTCTCAACATCAAACTTGATTCGACTAAATAAGGACTTGATGCCTTTAGTCAAAGATCGCTTAGGTAATTCAATTGGTTCAAGCTCAACCTGAGGAATCTCAACCTCAACTACTTGCTCAGTAACTGCTTCGATAGCAGGTGATTCAGTAACAGTCTCAACAACATCTTGGACTTGTTCTTGAACCTCTTCTGGTGCTTGGACATTCTTGTCCTTTTTGCGCCAAAACATTAACCCTGCCAAGGTTTACTCGTTTTCTTCTATGCGCTGACCAACCACGGCACTAATACCGTCTTGACGCATAGAAACACCATACAAAGCATCAGCAATTTCCATTGTTCGCTTCTGGTGAGTAACAATCACTAGCTGAGATGACTTCTTCAAATCAGTAAAGATGTTTAGTAGTCGCCCTAGGTTGGCATCATCCAAGGCAGCCTCAACCTCATCGAGAACATAAAAAGGCGAAGGGCGGGCTTTGAAGATAGCGAACAACAATGCAAGTGCTGCCAATGATCGCTCTCCACCGGATAGCAAACTCAAGCGTTCAATACGTTTACCAACAGGCTTGACGTTAACTTCAATACCGGTGGTCAAAAGATTGTCGTGATCGGTTAGATAAATAGAACCAGTTCCACCTGGGAATAGCACTGGGAAGACTTCTTCGAAAGCTTTCTTGGTGTCTTCAAAAGCTTCTTCGAAGATGTTCTGCATCTTCTCATCAAGTTCTCTGATGATCTGAATTAGGTCCACTCTGGTTTGCGTTAGATCTGCTAGTTGTTCAGTTAGGAACTTGTGACGCTGCTCTAAAGAAGCAAACTCTTCAAGAGCAAGTGGGTTTACTCGGCCAAGACGCTCAAGTAAGCGCTCTGCCTCATGCAACCGCTTCTGCTGCTCAGATTTTACGAATACCTTTGGAGTCTCTGGGTTCTCAGGATCTGGAACCAGTTGATCTGGTCCATACTCGTTTACTAGAACTTGTTGGTCCAAGGCTAGATCTTCATTTGCCTTAGCAACCAGGTTGGCTAGGTTCAAGCGCTTCTCGTGGTTAGAAAGTTCAATGTCGTGAACGGTTTGAGTAAGAGCAGAGAGTCTGTTCTGGATGGTTGCTGTTTCACCACGAAGACGAACAAGCTCTTCATTCTGGTTACGACGCTTACTTTCCAAATCATGTAATTCAAGTTTAGAAATCTGAGCGGAAGCCTCAATGGCTGCAATCACAACAGGCAGGAGCTTTAACACACTTTGTGCACTGGCAAGCTGCTTTGCTTGAGCCAAAGCGGCACTCTTTGATCGTTCAATAGCATCAAGCGCGTCACTAATCTGAGATCTGAGTAGTAGCGCTCTGTCAGTTTCAACTCTTAGTCGTTCGGAGGCAGCACCCAGTTCAACTCGAACATCTAGTTCACTCTGCCGAGCGTTATCTAGGGCAAGAGCAAATCCTGCTCGAGCTGTGGTGTCGAGGTTAGGTCTTACTCGCTTGGAGAATTCTTGATACTGCGATTCAGCTGTATCAACAGCTGCAACAACACTTGCGATAACTTCACGAGCAGTGTCAGCAACACGAGATAAACGAGCACGTTCAGCATCAAGTGCTTCAACCTGAACTCTTAGGCGACCTAGCTTTTCAGCGTTAGCAGCTAATTCAGTATCGTGTTGCTTTAGTTCAGCAAGTGCGCGAGCAGATTGTTCCTTGGCAGTTGTTTCCTGAGTTCTAGCCTGTGCAAGTTCTGCTCTGGTGCTTTCGATAGCTGAATTGACTTTGGTAAGCCCTGTTTCAGCCGCATCGCGTTCAGCAACTAATTCAACCTTTGAAGGCTCTTGACCCGAACCACCACGGATAACTGACTCAGTTAGAACATCACCTTGCTTGGTAATAACAACAAGAGATAAAGCTTTAGGTTCTGCACTGTATAGCCGTTTAGCAGCTGCTAGGTCATCAACAATTACAACGTTGACAAGGTTGGCAAGTATTCCTGAAGGCGCATCAACAACGTCGACGGCATTTATAGCGCCAGTAATCTGAGGTAGGTTGACCGGCTTGATCTTGCTTTCAATATCAGCAACAACAAGTTCAACACGACCACCGTTATTTGCCTTTAGGTGTTCGATTGCTGAGAGTGCTTCATCTCTAGAATCTGCAACAATCGCATCAGCTAATGTTCCAAGTGCTGATGCGATAGCAGCTTCATAACCAGCATCAATCTTGATGTGTGAGGCAACAAGTCCTCTAATACCACGAAGTCCTGCCGAAGTAAGTTCAGTGGTTCCATCTTTTTGCTCAAGCATCAGATTTAGTGCACTGCGCTTAGCCAATAGACCATCGCGTTCACGTTCACTCTGATGCAGGGCATCACGAAGAGATTCAATCTTGGCAGCAACTTCAGAAACCTGTTTTTGAGCTGCATCGTAATTTTGCTCAAAAGAGTTATCTTTTGGTGAAGAGTTATTCAGCTCACGCTCAAGAGCTTCAAAGTCGGTAACCGCATTGCTGTGACGAGATACCGCTTCCTGCAGTGCTACATCATGACGAGCTAGCTCTTGATTAGCTGAAGAAAGTCTTGCCTGAGCGAGTGTTGTTTCTCCTGCAAGACGAGCAAGCTCGGTATCAAAAGCTGCAATCTCTGCTGACTTACTAGCGGCCTGGTTATCAAAATCTTCTAGTAGTGCTCTGGCTTCATCGCGAGCAATTTCAGAATCTCTAAGTGCACCACGAAGTGTTTCAACTGCAACGGTTAGTTCCACCACGTTGATATCGGCAGCTTTTGCATCAGTTTCAATAGCTAGTGGGTCAACCTGAGAAGCACTTACTGCTGCCTGAGAATCCAGCAAGGTAACTCTCTGGTTAGCAATAGCCAACATGGTGCGGAAACGTTCAGTGATGGTGTCAAACGAGAAAGCAAGTGATCTTGCCACTTCAACATCACTGGACATCTGCTGAGTTTCAAGTTCAGTGAGTCTTGAGTTATTTTCATCTAACTGGTGCTGCAGAATGTTCTTCTCAGCTTTACGATCTGCTTCAGACTGTGAAGTCTCATCAAGGCCATTTAGTAAATCAACGATGTCGGCCGCCATCAGACGCGCTTTAGCATCTCTAACAACAGATGCAATACCTTGAGCTTGTCTTGCAGTCTCAGCTTGCTGAGATAGCGGCTTTAGTTGTCTTCTAACTTCACCAGCTAAGTCGTTTAGACGAGTTAGGTTTGCCTGCATTGCATCAAGCTTGCGCTCAGTCTTTTCTTTTCGACGACGGTGCTTGAGAATTCCAGCTGCTTCTTCGATGTATCCACGACGCTCTTCAGGAGTGGCACGCAAAATACCATCGAGCATTCCTTGACCTACGATGACGTGCATCTCACGGCCCAAACCGGTATCGCTTAGAAGTTCCTGGACATCAAGTAAACGACATGCTTCACCATTGATTGCATACTCAGATCCACCACTTCTAAAAAGTGTTCTGGAGATAGTAACTTCGGTGTAATCGATAGGTAGCGCACCATCAGCGTTATCAATGGTTAGAGAAACTTCAGCTCTACCTAAAGGGCCTTTAGTAGCAGTTCCAGCGAAGATAACGTCTTCCATCTTGCCACCGCGAAGAGTCTTAGCTCCCTGCTCACCCATGACCCAAGCCAGAGCATCAACAACGTTAGATTTACCTGAACCGTTAGGGCCAACAACAGCGGTAACGCCTTTTTCAAGGATAAAAGTCGTAGGGTTGGCGAACGACTTAAAGCCCTTTAGGGTAAGGCTTTTCAGATGCAAGAGCGTTCGCTTTCGTTCTAGGGAGGTGGCTTTAAAATCCACAGGGTCTGTATAAAAATTACCTTATTTGAAGGCCCTACTTGGTCGCTTTGGCTAATTTGGCAAGGCTAAAGGGCTCTAAGCCCTTCTTCTCTGGCAATAAGGGCAGAAATGCGAGCCTCGGTTCATCCAGTTATCCCGTCTGATTGGCCTTCCGCACCTTTTGCAAGGCAACCCAGTCAAACCATAGGCATTGAGGCTAATGCTGAAATAGCCCGATTCTCCGTTGATGTTCTTGTATTGCTCATCGAAGCTGGTTCCCCCTGCCTCAACAGCATTAGCAAGGACTACCCTGACATGCTTTAGGAGCTCTTTTGCCTTGGCTTTAGAGATACTGGCAGCGCTTTGGTCATAGTGAATCTTGGCTAGCCACAGGCTCTCATCGGCATAGATGTTGCCAATACCGCTAAGCACTCCTTGGTCTAATAGGACCCTTTTGATCCCAGACTGTTTCTTCTTGAAGAGCTTCAAAACTGCTTCTTCACTAAAGGACTCATCCAATGGATCTCGAGCAATATGAGCTACCTGGTTTGGAATCATGTTCAGCCATGAGCCACTCTCCCCAGCACTAAAACCACCGGGTAAACCATCATTGGTATCGCCCATGACATCAATAGCTAAAGAACCAAAGATTCTCTGGTCAACAAACCTGAGTTCATACTTCTGACCATCTGCGGCTTTTAGGTAGATAGTTATGCGGTTTAGGTTATCTGCTTCAAAGCCAGGAGTTCTAAGTAGTATCTGACCACTCATACCAAGATGACCGATTAGCGCTA
>CAILDA010000055.1 GCA_903832875.1 uncultured Micrococcales bacterium
AAAATAACCCCAAGGGAAACCTTGGGGTTATTTGTTTAACTCGAACTTAAACGCAGAAACCACCAACGTGATCAATGCCGGTGGTATCTGTTTGAAGCTGTGACCTCCCCAACTACCAAATGAGAGACCCCGGGGTCTCGTATCATCAGGGAGGAACCTTTAGTAGCAAGTTACAATATTTTTTCTTAGCAGTCAAGGATGTGGACCACACTTGTCAGTCGGTAAGAAGAAACTCTCCATTGCTAAAGAACTGATCCAAACGTTTCTGGGTTCGCTCTAGGAAGGTTGGAATGAATTCAATGATTTCTGCTGAGGTCATGTATGTGACAGCACTTACTAATCCAATTAGTCTTCCCATAAGCAGGATTTCATAATCTTCATCTGAGATCTTTGGTAGTTCAAGAAGTGATGCGTAACCTGCTTTGAGATGTTTTTCTCGCTCAGTGTCTTCACGGATGTAATAGTTACTGATTACTAAATCTTGGATAGGTAGCCCCATACCTGCATCATCGAAATCGATTATGGCTAGTTGGTCTTCTGTTTGAATGGCGTTGCCATTGTGGAGATCTGCATGTATTGGAAGTAGTTCTTGGTCTTTAGACAGCCGTGCATAAACTTCATCACTTAGTTCTAAACCTTTGAGAATGTCACCGTAGAGCTTGTCATTGATTTGTTTAGGCTGAG
This sequence comes from uncultured Micrococcales bacterium, assembly GCA_903832875.1. Taxonomy (GTDB): domain Bacteria; phylum Actinomycetota; class Actinomycetes; order Actinomycetales; family Microbacteriaceae; genus Rhodoluna. The sequence continues at coordinate 685 of CAILDA010000055.1, forward strand.
CTGGTCTTAGGTTATCTTCTGTGTTCATCAGTGTGCGGTTGATGGTTGGTAGGAATGCAGGTTCTTGGAAACTTAGGTTCTTAGCAAAGATCTGCAACCTAGCCATGTTTTGACCTAGGGCAAAGAGCTGCTCATTGGTTGGTTCATCACCAACTTCAACGCCAGGAATCCATTTACATAACACAGCAGTTGTCTCTGTATCTAGAGGTTCAAACCTGGTGCTGATTAGAAGTTCGTTATTAGTTGTTCTAAGTGGAACAGGGGCTAGCACTTCAGCCTCTTCACTTAGTTGTTCTAGCCATTGCATCTCAGCTAATACTTCGTTGCTGGACTTGGTTGAGGCTAGGTTGATTCTGAGCGCTAGCTCAGCACCTTTATCTGTTGTGATCTTGAATGAGGAGTTAAAGGAATGATTCACATTCTCTATAGCTGAGGCTTCAACGCCATATTGAGCCAAAATGCCAGGCACTATGTTCTGGACTTGGGCTATCTGTTCGACTTCATTCATGTCTTGGTAGGTCATTTATTAAGCCTAGTTCTAGTTATTGTTATCTCATGCCTCGTATTGCTAAGACAAAGAATGGTCATGCTCCTAAGACCTGTTTGAAGTGTGGGCTGCCTTTTGAGTGGCGTAAGAAGTGGGAACGAGACTGGGAGAATGTCAAGTTCTGCTCAGAGAAATGTAAGAAAGCATGACCTCCCGTATTCTTTATGTTCCCTTCGATCACCTGAATAGAAATAAAGGTGTTCTAAAAGACCGAAACCCTAAGACTGATGTTGTGCTCTTAGTTGAAAGTGCTCGAATGATTACCGGTAGAGACTTTCACAAAGAAAGACTGTTCTTCCTTATCTCTTCAGCAAGACACTTCGTTCAAGAACTAAAAGCTGAAGGCATAAAGGTTGAATACATCAAGGCAGCAACCACTGTTGCAGGCCTTGATAAAGCTAAGAGCAGTTATGGTGATTTACCTATTTACTGTGCTGAGCCTTCATCTTTTAGATCCTTTGCTCAGCTAACTGAATATGGTGTGAACTTTGTTCCTAATGATTTATTTCTAACCAGTCGTCAAGATTTTATGACTTGGGCTAAATCACAGAAAACCTATGTGATGGAAAACTTCTATAGAGCACAAAGAGTAAGACTAGACATCTTGGTTAATGCTGGTAAGCCTGAGGGTGGTCAATGGAACTTTGATGCTGATAACCGGTTACCACCGCCTAAGGATTATGTTTGGCCGGAGTATCTCTATCACGAACGCGATGAGATTGATTTAGAGGTAGCCAAGGAACTTGATTACACACCAACTAAAACTTGGGCAACAACTCACAAAGGTGCCCTAGCTCAACTAGATAACTTCATCACTAACCACTTAGATGGTTTTGGTCCTTATGAAGATGCAGTTACTAAAGATAACTGGGCATTGCACCATTCACTACTAAGTCCGTATCTAAATAACGGGTTATTAGATCCTCAGGTTGCTATCGATGCTGTTGTGAAGGCTTATGAATCAGGCAAAGCCAGAATTCAATCTGTTGAAGCTTTTATTAGACAAGTCATTGGTTGGCGTGAGTATGTCAATGGCATGTATTGGTTCTTAGGAGAGGACTACAAATACAAGAATGGTTTGAATGCTCAGTTACCTCTGTTACCTGTCTTTAGGAACTCAAAGGCAACAGAGATGAACTGTGTTTCTAGTGTTGTGAAAGATATTGAAGATAGGTCATGGGTTCATCACATTCCACGTCTAATGATCTTGAGTAACTTAGCTCTAATCACCGGCACTAACCCTCAAGAGTTTTTAGATTGGATGAGAGAAGCTTTCATAGATGCATCTGACTGGGTTATGGTTCCAAATGTTATCGGTATGGGTGTTCATGCTGACGGTGGCATCATGATGACTAAACCTTATGCAGCCGGTGGTGCATACATTTCTCGAATGACTCAATACTGCAAGGGCTGCAAATACAACCCGAAGCTAAGAGTTGGTGAAGATGCCTGTCCTTTCACAACTCTTTACTGGGACTTCTTAGATAGACATAAAGAAGAGTTCGTAAAGAACCACAGAATGAGCCAGCAGGTCTATGGTCTCAAGAAACTCAGTGACCTAGAGGAACTAAAGGTCCGTGCAAACCAGGTAATAACTGGCCTCTCAGCTGGTCAGATTTAACTGGGGCTTGCCCCCAAGGGCTCAACCCTGATAAAGTGGGGGTAGCCAAAGACCGCCGGTTTCGGTTCAGGCAAATCCCTTGATTTATCAGAGGTTTTGCATGTTTCGACGAAGGTCCGCTTAGTAAGCGGCTTCCAGCGCAGGTGAACTGAATTTGATACTTTTCAAGCTCTGGTCATTTGCGCCAGAGCTTTTTACTTTAAAGACCCTAGGGCTACCGGCATCACAGATATAAGGAGCGCCATGGCGGACAAGCAAGCCACAGTTGCAGAGTTGACTGGTTTATTCCAGAACTCTAAGGCTGTTCTGCTAACCGAGTACCGCGGACTCACTGTGGCACAGCTTAAAGAGCTGCGCCGTTCAATCAGTGCCGATGCAACTTACGCCGTAGCTAAGAACACATTGCTAACCATTGCTGCAAAGAATGCTGGAGTGACCGCTTTTGAGGGTCAACTAGCAGGACCAACAGCCATGGCTTTTGTTAGCGGAGACGTAGTCTCTGTTGCCAAAGCAATGCGTGATTTCGCTAAGGCAAACCCACTGCTAGTTGTTAAGGCGGGCTATTTCGATGGTCTAGCTCTTACCGCTGCAGAGGTTACCAAGCTCGCTGATCTTGAAACTAGAGAAGTATTGTTGGCCAAGGCCGCCAATGCTTTCAAGGCTTCACTATTCGGTGCAGCATACATGTTCCAGGCACCTCTTGCTCAGGCTGCTCGCGCAGTCGACGCTTTGCGTCAGAAGCAAGAAGCTGCATAACCACACACGCTTTACAAACTAAAACAAGGAGATACACATGGCAAAGCTGACCACAGACCAGCTAATTGAAGCCTTCAAGGAGCTTTCACTAATCGAACTTTCAGAGTTCGTTAAGAAGTTCGAAGAAGTATTCGAAGTTACCGCCGCAGCTCCAATGGCTGCTGCCGCTGCACCTGCTGCTGCTGCAGAAGCTGTTGAAGAGAAGGACTCATTCGATGTAGTTCTAGAATCTGCTGGCGACCAGAAGATCCAGGTTATTAAGGAAGTGCGTGCACTGACTAACCTAGGTCTAGGCGAAGCAAAGGCCGTTGTTGACGGCGCTCCAGCAACCGTACTTGAGGGTGCTAACAAGGAGACTGCAGAGAAGGCTAAGGCTGCTCTAGAAGCTGCTGGTGCAAAGGTTACCCTTAAGTAATCCTCTTCACTGACAAAGAACTTCCCGTCTTGGCTTAGGCCAAGGCGGGTTTTCTTTTAATCAAGGAAGTTAGAAATAGAAGAGAGGTTAGTGCTAGTTGAGTTAGGTAGCCGCGGTTGGCTGCATAGAAGTCAATGTCATTGCTACTCAGATAAAGACCAACGGTGCAGAGCACGAATAGTATTCGTTGAACCTGAATCAGCTTCTCTTTAGTCCTGAAGAGATCTATCGCGCTGGCAATCAGAGCGACTAAAGCGATGGCTCCGCCGAAAAGGTAAACAGACTTACCTACTAAGAAATCAAGGTTGTGCATGCGTGCCCAGTCGCCGGCATTATCAAACATCAAACAGCAGTAGCAGGTTAGTAGAACTACTGCACCGACAGTCAGTTTGTATATCTTGAAAGTGTTGAAAGAAAGAGTTCCCTCAGAGGCACTATGTGTGGTGAATAGTGAGACGAGCAGCAGGCAAGCAGCCCAAAGCCAGTGGAATTTTAGAGTCAGAATGAGTCCAACAGCACCGATAAAAAAGACAACGGGGGCGCTTAGGTTACTTACCCAGAAATAGCTCTTTAAGATTCTTAAGATTGCAGTTCTCTTAGCGTTTGGATCCAGTTGAGTATCGCCTTGAAATTCCTCAAAAATTCTCTGGGTTCTGGATTTCTTGAGACCTAGGCTTAGAAACTTTAGTTGAGATTCGCTGGTGTTCATCTTTAGGCTAGTGCTTTCTTTAGATTACGGATTGGACTTGAGGCTGGAGCATGGTCAGCAACTAGTTGTTTCAATGAGCCTGTTCCTATGGTGGTTACTTTGTATAGCCTTCTTCTAGCTCCTCGACGGCTATTGTCTTCTTCCCAGTAAGACTCGACCCACCCGTACCCTTCGAATCGGTCGAGTACTGAGTAGACCGATCCTGAACCAAGACCTGTCTCAGCACATATTTGTAACCCCCAGGTAGATTCACCTTTGAGTTCATTCAAAAAAGTGACAACTTTGAGGGTCGGTTTGGTCACTCTTACGGGTTCATTTTTATTCATAGCCAAATACTATCCAAAAACTTGCATTATTTGTTATATATCAAATAAGATTTTCTCAGGAAGGTAAACCATGAAAATACAAAGAGGCAGAATCGCATTTCTGTTGGTAGTCCCCATGATGTTAATACCAGCCGTGCTTATCGCATACGGAGCCATTCAGCAGAGGGCTATGAATGTCTGCACAGCAACCCCAACGCCAGAACCAGATTTTCGTGCGAGCGTTGATTTCAGTAGTAGCCCTCTTGGTTGGGTCTGCCACAAGACTCCGACTGATAAGTCTGGTCATCCGATCGGAGCTACCGTCGACAAGCGAATCCCTTTGATCCCTTAAGAATTCTTACGTAGAACCCGTCTTGGCCTTACGCCAAGGCGGGTTTTCTTTTACTCGGTATTCTTGAGTTATGAAGTATTACAACAATGTGGTCGAACTTATCGGCAATACCCCTTTAGTTAAGTTGAATAAAGTTACTGAGGGTATTGCCTGTACTGTTCTAGCCAAGGTTGAATACTTCAACCCAGGTGGGTCTATTAAAGACCGCATTGCAGAGAAGTTGATTGATGCTGCCGAGGCTGCTGGTCAACTGAAACCTGGTGGAACTATTGTTGAACCCACTTCAGGTAACACCGGTATTGGTTTGGCTCTGGTTGCTCAGCAAAGAGGGTATAAATGCATCTTCGTTTTGCCTGACAAAGTCGCGGTCGACAAGATCAATACTCTAAAGGCTTATGGGGCTGAGGTTGTTGTTTGCCCAACGAATGTTGCTCACGAAGACCCTAGAAGTTATTACTCAGTTTCAGATCGTATTGCTAGAGAAACTCCAGGAGCCTTCAAACCTGACCAATACAGCAACCTCAACGGTCCTGCATCTCACTATGAAACAACTGGTCCTGAGATTTGGAGAGATACCGATGGTCAGGTCTCTCATGTTGTGATTGGTGTTGGAACTGGTGGAACTGTTTCAGGTACCGGTAAGTATCTCAAAGAGGTAAGCCAGTGGAGCGTAAAGATTGTTGGCTGTGATCCTGCTGGTTCTGTTTATTCCAATGGCAATGGCAGACCTTATCTAGTTGAAGGTGTTGGTCGAGGCGATGACTTCCTGCCTGAAGCCTTCGATGGTTCTGTTGTTGATGATTTTATTCCAGTATCTGACCTTGACTCTTTCATGATGACTAGAAGACTAGCCAAAGAAGAGGGACTATTAGTTGGTCCTTCATGTGGGATGGCTGTTGTTGCTGCTCTCAAGGTTGCTAAAGATCTTCCTGCAGATGCAGTTGTGGTTGTTATTTTGCCTGATGGCGGTAGAGGTTATCTGGCTAAGGTATTCAATGACACCTGGATGAGATCTTATGGATTCATGCCAAGACTTGATGATGCAGTTGAAGACATCGTTAAGGGAACTCAAGTAAACCCAGATGTTATTAGCGTGAAGTCAACTGACACCATTGCCGATGCTTTGCAAAAGAACAGTGACTATGTTTTGGTCTTTGATAATCAACCACCTGTTCGTGCCGGCGAGATTGCAGGTGTTCTTCGTTTAGAGCATCTAAAGGCAGGTCTAGCTTCTGGTGCCTACAAGGAAACAGACCTTGTCTCTATGCATATGGAAGCAAGGCCTGTTCCTGTTGGATACACAGACACTATTGCAACAGCTAGAGAAGTAATAGCTAATCATGACTGTGCTCTGGTCTTGCGTGAGGGTGAAGTAATAGGGCTTTTGACTAGCAAGCATCTGGCTTAGTCTTGAAGTGAAGGAAGTATTATGACTAAGTTTGAAACTAGAGCAATTCACGTAGCCCAAGACCCAGATGGTAGAACTGGTGGGGTTATTCCACCTATTCACATGACCACCACACACAAGCAAGATGGTGTTGGCAATTTGCGTGAAGGCTTTGAATACAACCGTGCTGGTAACCCAACCCGTCAGGCTCTGCAAGAAGCTTTGGCTGCTTTAGAAGGTGGCAGGTTTGGGCTTAGCTTTAGCTCAGGTTTAGCTGCTGAAGATGCTGTTATTCGAGGAGTTCTGGTTCCAGGCGATCACGTCATCTTGGCTAATGACATGTATGGCGGTTCTTACCGACTGTTTGCTCGAGTATATGTGCCTTGGGGAATTACCTTCACCATCGTTGATTTGAACAATGAAGCGGAACTTGAAGCTGCTTTTGTTGCAGGCAAGACCAAGATGGTTTGGATTGAGACTCCATCTAATCCAATGATGACCATCTTTGATATTGCTAAGGTTTCTGCTGTTGCTCATAAGCATGGCGCTGTTGCAGTTGTTGATAATACTTTTGCAACTCCTTACCTACAGCGACCACTTGAACTTGGTGCAGATATTGTTATTCACTCAACCACTAAGTATTTAGGCGGTCACTCTGATGTTCTTGGGGGTGCTGTTGTTCTCAACGATGGTGAGCTAGCGAAGAAGATTGAGTTTATTCAGTTTGCTGTTGGAGCTGTTTCTTCTCCTTTTGATGCATGGCTAACCCACAGATCAATCAAGACTCTTGCACTTCGTATGGATAGACATTGTTTCAATGCCCAATCTGTTGCTAACTATCTTGAAACTCAAACAGGAACTGTTAGCGCTGTTTACTATCCAGGTTTGGAATCACATCCAGGTCATGATATTGCTCTGAAGCAGATGGATGGTTTTGGTGGAATGATTTCCTTCAAACTTGTTGGTGGCATTGCAGCTGCTAAGAAGTTCTGTGAGAACACCAGATTGTTTACTCTTGCTGAATCCTTGGGCGGTGTTGAGTCTTTGGTGAACTACCCAGCTGAGATGACTCATGCTTCAGCTAATGGAACTCCTATTGAAGTGCCAGGAGATATTGTTCGTCTTTCTGTTGGTGTTGAACACATCAGTGACATCCTTGCGGATATCACTCAAGCCTTAGATAAGATTTAATTATGACTGGCTCAGAACAAGACAGAGTTCAAGCCATCTATGATGAGTTCGCTAAGACCTACGATGAACATTACGCCTCAAAAGCTTTCCAAGAAGAAGATGTAGATCTATTCAAGATTCTCTCTCCCTGGGTCAAAGGCAAAGTGCTGGACTTGGGTTGTGGAA
>CAILDA010000056.1 GCA_903832875.1 uncultured Micrococcales bacterium
AAATCCCAAGCACGTTCATACAGAGATCTTCCGCTAAGAATGTTTGAATTCGGAACTGTATACCGTTACGAAAAATCAGGAGTGTTGCACGGCATTACTCGTGCGCGTGGTTTCACTCAAGATGACGCCCATCTTTATGTAGCGAGAGAGAGTATAGAAGTTGAACTAACAAATGTGCTTACCTTTGTTTTGGATCTATTGCGTGATTATGGATTGACCGATTTCTATCTGGAACTTTCAACCAAAGAAGAAGGTAATCCTAAATTTGTTGGTTCAGATGAAATCTGGACAGAAGCGACAGCAACTCTTGAAAGAGTGGCTGCTGACTCTGGTCTGAAACTGGTGCCAGATCCAGGTGGAGCAGCTTTCTACGGACCGAAGGTTTCAGTTCAGGCTAAAGATGCAATCGGTCGTACTTGGCAAATGTCTACCATTCAACTCGATTTCAATCTTCCTGAAAGATTTGATTTGGAATACACAGCGCCCGATGGCTCTAAGCAACGACCAGTAATGATTCACCGTGCATTGTTTGGTTCCATCGAACGATTCTTTGGTGTACTTACTGAGCACTATGCAGGACACTTCCCACCTTGGTTAGCCCCAGTTCAAGTTGTCGGTGTGCCAGTTGCCGATGAGTTCTCCCCATACCTTCATGGAATTGCTACTGAACTGCGTTCAGCGGGTGTTCGAATTCAGATTGACGATAGTGATGAGCGAATGCAGAAGAAGATTCGTAATCACACCATGCAAAAAGTCCCATACATGTTGATTGCAGGAGCTGAAGATCAAGCATCAGGAGCTGTATCTTTCAGATTTAGAGACGGTTCACAGATCAATGGTGTTCCAAGACAAGAAGCAATAGCTCGTATCTTGAAAGACATTGCTGAAAAAGTGCAGGTCTAATGGACCAGGTTCCATCGGAGTTCGAAGATGCTGCTCTATTACAGGGCGTTCCTGACGCTTTCCAGAGGCTTTGGACACCGCATCGTCTTGTCTATATTCAGACTGGCACTCAGCCATCCGACGATGAATGTCCCTTTTGTATCGCTCCTACCTTGACCGATGAACAGGCTTTGATTGTCCACAGGGGAGAAACCTGCTACGTATTACTCAATCTTTACCCATACAATTCAGGACATCTCTTAGTGGTTCCTTATCGCCACATCCCTAATTACACAGATGCCACTGCAGCAGAAGTTGCTGAATATGGACTTCTCACCCAAAAGGCAATGCAGGTTCTAACAGGGGCTGGCGGAGCACACGGATTCAATATCGGCATGAACCAGGGAGCAGTTGCTGGAGCCGGTATCGCAGGGCATCTACATCAGCACATCGTACCGAGATGGCGTAATGACGCCAATTTCTTCCCGATTATTGCTCAAACTAAAGCACTACCTAGACTTCTTGGCGACGTTAGAACTGAGATTTCAGCGGCCTGGAGTCAATTTTCGTAACTCTTAGCAACTGACTAGCGGTAGCGGTTTAGACTTATCCCATGTCAGAAACCACAAATAAAAATAACTCAACTCCCCTTGTCAAGCGCGGCCTAGCAGAGATGCTTAAAGGCGGTGTCATCATGGACGTTGTCACAGCTGATCAAGCAAAGATAGCTGAAGATGCAGGCGCAGTTGCTGTTATGGCTTTGGAGAGAGTTCCAGCTGACATTCGTGCTCAAGGTGGAGTTGCTCGTATGAGTGATCCAGACCTAATTGATCAGATCATCGCATCTGTTTCAATACCAGTGATGGCGAAAGCACGTATTGGACATTTTGTTGAAGCTCAGATTCTTGCCTCACTAAAAGTGGATTACATCGATGAGTCCGAGGTTCTGTCTCCTGCTGACTATGTGAACCACATTGATAAGTGGAAGTTCGATGTTCCATTTGTGTGTGGTGCAACCAATCTAGGTGAAGCGCTTAGAAGAATTACTGAAGGTGCTGCAATGATTCGCTCAAAGGGTGAAGCCGGCACAGGAGACGTTAGCGAAGCTACCAAGCACATCAGAACCATTCTTGGAGAGATCCGTGCGCTAGGGGCCAAGAGTGATGATGAACTCTATGTTGCTGCTAAAGAGTTGCAGGCTCCTTACGAACTTGTTAAAGAGGTTGCTAGAACTAAGAAGCTCCCAGTTGTTCTCTTTACTGCAGGTGGTGTTGCAACTCCAGCAGATGCCGCTCTAATGATGCAGCTTGGTGCCGATGGTGTATTCGTAGGTTCTGGAATTTTCAAGTCAGGTAACCCAGCAGCAAGAGCCGCTGCAATTGTGAAGGCAACTACATCATTCGATGATCCGGATGTTGTCGCTGCTGCTTCACGTGGTTTAGGAGAAGCAATGGTTGGAATTAACGTTTCAGACATTCCTGCTCCTCATCGTCTAGCTGACCGCGGCTGGTAGTAATTGGGACCAATTGGTGTCCTATCTCTACAAGGAGATTTCAGAGAGCATCTAGCAACACTAGAAGCTCTCTCTTTCGCTGCAGTAAAAGTTCGTAAACCAAGTGACCTCGAAGGTATCTCAGGACTTATCATTCCTGGTGGCGAAAGCACAGTAATCGATAAACTCAGCAAAATATATAACCTAGCGGAGCCAATCAAAGAGCTCATAGCCAAGGGGATGCCGGTCTTTGGAACCTGTGCAGGTCTGATCATGTTGGCAAACAAACTTGAAGACGCGACACCAACTCAAGAAACCTTTGGGGGATTAGATGTTGTTGTTCAACGTAATGCCTTCGGTTCTCAGGCAAACTCTTTTGAAACGACACTTGTTTTCACAGGCATTGCTGAACCAGTGTCGGCTGCCTTTATTCGAGCGCCAATTGTGCTAAACCTAGGACCTAACGTCGAAGCATTAGCTAGCCTTCCAAATGGTGAAATAGTTGCTGTGAGATCGGGCAACATCCTAGGTATCAGCTTCCACCCGGAGGTATGCGATGAGAATGCAGTTCATGCTTACTTTGTTGAGATGTGTAAAACTGCGAATTTCACCTCGACTAACTAAACTTGGTTTGAAATAACTTACTAGGAGCATCATGTCCGGCCATTCCAAATGGGCTACCACCAAACACAAGAAAGCTGTCATTGACGGCCGGAGAGCAAAGCTCTTTGCAAAGCTCATCAAGAACATTGAAGTGGCGGCCCGAATGGGTGGAGCGGACATGGATGGCAACCCTACGCTTTATGACGCCGTTCAAAAAGGTCGCAAGTCTTCTTTACCTAACGACAACATCGACAGAGCTATCAAACGCGGCGCTGGTCTTGATGGTGGTGCAGTCGAGTATTTGACCATCATGTATGAAGGTTATGGACCTAACGGTGTTGCATTGCTGATTGAGTGTCTAACCGATAACAAGAACAGAGCCGCAGCTGATGTTCGTCTTGCGGTTAAGAGCAATGGTGGCACCATGGCAGATCCGGGTTCAGTGTCTTACCAGTTCAGTCGTAAGGGTGTAATCGTCGTAGAAAAGACCGACACTACAAATGAGGACTCAATTCTTGAAGCTGTGTTGGAGTTCGGTGTCGATGATATTCAAGATCGTCCAGAGCAAGTAATCATCACAACAGATCCTTCTGAGATGGTTGCTGTTCGCTCAGCTTTGCAGTCTGCAGGTATTGACTACGAATCCGCTGATGTTGAGTTCATCTCTTCAATGCCAGTGCAGGTGGATGTTGTCACTGCACGCAAAGTTATAGCGCTCATCGATGCGCTAGAGGACTCTGATGAAGTGCAAAATGTTTATTCAAACTTTGACATGGCTCCTGAAGTCGCAGCACTTATAGAAGCTGAATGATTTGAATCAAATAGTTTTAGGAATAGACCCAGGACTAACGCGCTGCGGGTTTGGTCTTATTTCGAAACGATCTTCCAGACAAGTGAGCTTTGTAGATGTCGGAGTTATTCAATCATCATCAGAAATGGAACTGAGTTCACGTATCGGCGTGATTGGTTCAGCTATTGCGAAGTTGCTCGATGAGGCTAAACCCAATGAAGTTGCTATTGAGAGAGTTTTCGCATCGCAGAATTTGCACACTGTCATGGGTGTTGCTCAGATTTCTGGCGTTGTTGTTTATCTTTGCCAGGAGAGGGGAATACCAGTAACTTTTTATACTCCAACAGAAGTTAAGGCGGCTGTTACCGGCAGTGGACGTGCCAACAAGACCCAGGTAACAAACATGGTGATGAGCATCTTGAAATTGAAATCCATCCCAAAGCCCGCTGACGCCGCTGATGCTTTGGCTATAGCCATAACGGCAGCTTGGCGTGGAGGTAATCAATCAATGGATTCAATTTCTAGCAAAGTCGAAACCGCAGCGCAACAAAAATGGCGAACAGCTATCTCAGCATCCAAGAAACTTTGAACCTCGCCAGTTAGTCTTTACCTGTGATTGCCTCTCTTAAAGGAACAGTAACTAGAAGCTCGATCGGCCAAATCGTACTCGAGGTCAATGGTGTTGGCTATCTAGTTAACCTCACACTGCAAACCAGCTCTGAGCTGGTAATCGGGAAAGAAATCTTTCTGAACATTTCTCATGTCATCAAAGAAGAGTCTGAAACCCTGTTTGGCTTTGTCACGTTCGAAGAGCTTGAAGCTTTCCAACTCCTTTGCTCAGTAAACGGGGTTGGACCTAAATCAGCTCTTGCTGTTCTGGGTCAGCTTGGAGTCTCAGGTGTCGAAGAAGCCGTTAGTACCACTAATGATGAAATGTTTAGATCAGTTTCAGGCATTGGTCCAAAAACGGCAAAGCTCATAGTGCTTTCATTAACTGGTAAACTAGTTAGTGGCGGGAACGCTAATGCGTCTACTCATAACCAAACTGTCATTAGTGCTTTGATTGGTCTTGGTTATCCAGAACGTCAAGCTAAATCAGCTGTTGATTCAGTAACAAAACAGGAATCAGGTCTCGCTGAACAAGAGCTTTTGAAATGTTCCCTGGCTGCTCTGTCACTATCTCGTAAAGTGACCAACGATGAGTGATGAACTTTACGCGTCCAATGCAGAAGCATCAGACCTAGTCTTTGAATCTGCCATTAGACCTCAGTCACTGAGCGAGTTCATCGGACAAACCAAGGTTCGAGAACAAATACAACTCCTGATTGACGCAGCTGCTTTGCAGCAGAGAACTGCAGACCACATTCTGTTAGCGGGGCCTCCAGGCTTAGGCAAGACAACACTGGCAATGATTGTGGCTCAGGAGTCAAAGCGAACACTTCGCATGACAAGCGGTCCTGCGATTCAACATGCTGGAGATTTGGCGGCTGTCCTCTCATCTCTTTCTGCCGGTGAGGTTTTGTTTATTGATGAGATTCACCGAATGTCTCGATCTGCCGAAGAGATGCTCTATTTGGCTATGGAAGATTTCAGAGTCGATGTCATGGTGGGTAAAGGCGCGGGTGCCACAAGCATTTCCTTAGACCTAGATCCATTCACGCTAGTTGGAGCTACGACCAGAAGCGGCCTGTTACCTAACCCATTACGGGACAGGTTTGGTTTTACGGCAAATCTTGATTTCTATTCTGAAAGTGAACTTGCACAGGTTGTATCAAGAGCCGCAAATCTCATGACGCTAAAGATAGCTCAGGATTCAGTGCAACTTATTGCCTCAAGATCAAGAGGTACTCCACGAATTGCTAATAGGTTGCTCCGCAGAGTGCGCGATTTTGCATTGGTGCATTCTGGGGGAGCCGTATCGGAAACTACAGTGCAGTCAGCACTTGAGCTCTATGAGGTTGACGAATTAGGCCTTGATCGACTCGATAGGGCGGTGCTAGAGACTCTTATCATAAAGTTCGAGGGTAAACCTGTAGGGCTCAACACATTGAGCGTAGCCATCGGTGAAGAAGCAGACACTATTGAAACGGTTGTGGAACCGTACCTACTTAGAACTGGTCTGATAGCACGCACTTCAAGGGGTAGGCAGGCTACCGCTGCAGCCTATAAACATCTTGGCATTAAGCCTCCTTCGGGCTTCCAGGGCTTATTCGAGTAGTTCGTCGCTTATAATCATCTAGTTATCGCAAATTTCTAGCGGATTGGTCCAAAATGCCTGTAAACCCAAATGACTACTTACCCTTTGCTCTTCTTATAGCGTTCGTAGCCTTCCTATTCTTCAGCAATCGTCGCCGTAAAGTAGCGGCTACTCAGCTAACCAACTCGGTAAAAGTAGGTGCAAACGTGGTCATGCTTGGTGGTATTACAGGCAAGATCGTTTCAATCAGCGACTCTTCAGTAGTTGTAGAGACAACTCCAGGAACCAAGATTGAGTTCGTAAAAGCAGCTATCCGCTCTGTCACCGCTCCAAGTCTTGATAAAGCTCCTGCAGTTAAGAAAGCCGTAGCTTCGAAGGCGACAGCTTCCAAGACAACAAAGTCATCAACCACAGCAACTAAGAAAAAAGCCAAGTAACTAAATACTTTAAGCAGAGTTAGGCACAACCATGTCTGAAAAGAACACAATAACTAGAACAGCACTTAGGTCATTGACCTGGTTGCTAGTACTGATGTTCTCTATTGTCGGAATCATTGCAGGCAACATGGCTGCTGGAGAGAAAAAAGCAACCTTCGTTCCGAACCTTGCACTTGATCTTTCCGGTGGAACCCAGATCATCCTGACACCAATCGTTGCCAAGGGGCAGGAAGTTCTTCCAGAACAAGTAGCCCAAGCCGTTTCAATTATTAGACAGCGTGTTGACTCAACTGGTGTGAGTGAATCGCAAATCAACACTTCTGGCAATAACATCGTTGTTTCAATTCCAGGTGTGCCAGATAAGAACACTTTGGCTTTGATTAAAAGCTCAGCGAAACTTGAGTTCCGTCCTGTTCTAGCTGCCTCTGCAGGCACCAAGACTGTTGTCGGTAAAGAGGGCTCAAAGCCGCTAAAGACTTCAAATGCTAAACCTTCTACAGCTAGCGATTTGAACTACATCTCACCTGCATTGCAGAAAAAATACGAGCAGCTTGATTGCACAAAAACTTTCCGCAAGCCAGGACAAGTCGATCCTGCAAATAAGCCACTTGTTACATGTGATAGGGGACTAGGCGAGAAATATATTCTTGGCCCAGTTGAACTAACTGGTTCTGACCTTTCAGACGCTCAAGCTGGCACTGTTACTGGCGCTAATGGCGTTAGCACAAACGAGTGGGCTGTAAATCTTACTTTCAATGCAGCCGGTGGCGACAAGTTTGGAAAAATTACCCAGCGCTTGTTCGCTCTCAAAGAGCCACAAAACAGATTCTCAGTAACAATCGATGGTTACGTAATTACTGCACCACGTACCCAGTCCGTAATCACAGGTGGAACCGCTCAGATAACTGGAAGCTTCGACCAGAAGAGCTCAACAGTTCTGGCTGACCAACTGAAGTACGGTTCCCTGCCAATCTCGTTCACCGTCCAGTCACAGGAGAACATATCAGCGACTCTTGGTTCTGAGCAACTACAAGCTGGTCTCCTAGCAGGACTTATTGGTCTGTTACTAGTCGTTGGTTACTCTGTGTTCCAGTACAAAGGTCTAGCAGTTCTTACAATTGGCTCGCTGTCAATTGCGGCTATCTTTACCTACATCATGATCGCATTGCTAACCTGGCGCCAAGATTACAGACTTTCTCTTTCTGGTATCGCTGGATTGATCGTTGCTATCGGTATTACTGCGGACTCTTTCATCG
The DNA here is from genome assembly GCA_903832875.1 of uncultured Micrococcales bacterium. Taxonomy (GTDB): domain Bacteria; phylum Actinomycetota; class Actinomycetes; order Actinomycetales; family Microbacteriaceae; genus Rhodoluna. The sequence goes on from CAILDA010000056.1 coordinate 7,658, forward strand.
TTTACTTTGAGCGTGTTAGAGATGAACTGCGTGAGGGCAAGACCTTAGCTGTTGCCGTTGAATCAGGCTGGAATAGAGCCAAGCGAACCATTCTTGTATCAGATGCCGTAAGCCTCCTAGCAGCCGCAACGCTGTTCTTCCTAACCGTTGGAAACGTTAAGGGCTTTGCGTTCACACTAGGTCTGACAACCCTTATCGACTTGGCAATAGTTTGGTTGTTCACATACCCTGCATTCAGGTTGATGGCGCAAACCAAATTCTTTGCCTCAGGATCAAAGTGGACTGGGCTTGAACTTAAAGAAGCTTCATCCTTTGGTTACGCGGGACGTGGTCAGTTCAGAGTTGCCGCCGAGGTCTCCAGTGGTAAAGCCGCTAAATCTTCCAAGGAAGCACAACGTCGTCAAACCATAGCCGAGCGTAAGGCTGCGGGCGAGAACACAGTTGTCAATAGTCAAGAGGAAGGTAACTAATGTCACGTTTTAGCGATTTTGGTAACCAGCTATACAGCGGTGAACGTTCAATCGATTTCGTAGGTCGACGCAAGTACTTCTATGTCGTGGCTTTGGCCATGCTAGCTCTTGCGGTCCTAGTTCCGTTGAGCCGTGGAGGGTTCAACTTTGGAATTGAATTTAAGGGTGGATCTGAGTACCGTATCTCAGCCAGCAAAGTTGACTCAACGATTGTTGCTGAAGGCGCAGTTCACAAAGTTATAGATACCATCCAGGTGAACACCACCCGTATTGGTACTGACACCATTCGAGTGCAAACTCCACAACTTAGCGATACTCAGTCTGAGAAGGTTCGCTTGTCACTTGCAGCGGCATATAAAGTTGCCGATAGCAACGTAACCAGTTCATTCATCGGACCTAACTGGGGAGCCGACATCACTTCCAAAGCTGTTTCCGGTTTGGTAACGTTCATCGTCCTAGCCGCCATCCTCATGGCTCTTTACTTTAGAACCTTGAAGATGAGTGTGGCCGCTATGTTGGCATTAGCTCATGACCTTGTTATCACCGCGGGTATTTATGGTGCTCTTGGTTTTGAAGTTACACCAGCAGCCGTAATTGGTTTCCTTACAATTCTTGGCTATTCGCTATACGACACCGTCGTTGTCTTCGATAAGATTCGCGAGAATACATTGGAAGTTGAGTTCAGTGAGACATCCACATTCAAAGAGCGCGTCAACCTTGCCATTAACCAGACACTAGTTAGATCCATCAACACCTCTGTTGTTGCTGTGCTTCCAGTTGCGGCCATTTTGTTTATTGGTGCGTTTGTGCTTGGTGCTGGAACCTTGCGAGACATTTCGCTAGCGCTATTCATCGGAATCATCGTTGGAACATACTCAACCATCTTCATCGCGGCTCCTTTCTATTCTCAGCTCCGTGAAGGTGAAGAGAAGTATGCAAATGCTGCAACTAAGGTTCTGGCTAAGCGCGCTTAATCTAGAGCCGTCAGGGTAGTCTTTATGCACCTGTTGTAAAGAGGAACAAATGACAGACATCTCTGGTGGTGGAGCTTTAGCGGCTCTTAGAAACCGTCTGCCTAGAATCTTTACAAGACCAAGCCCTGATAGCAACATCGCTGAAGTAATCAAATCAGCAAAACTGAGCCATCCTAAGAGCGATTTCTCAATAGTTGAAAAGGCGTATCAAGCCGCTGAAAGGGCTCACCAGGGTCAGACGCGTAAAAGTGGAGACCCATACATCACCCACCCGGTCGCGGTTGCTCAAATACTCGCAGATCTTGGCATTGGCACAGCTGGGTTAGCGGCTGCCTTACTGCACGACACAGTAGAAGATACTGAGTACTCCTTAGAACAACTTCGCACCGATTTCGGCGAGGAAGTTGCAATGCTTGTTGATGGTGTCACCAAATTGGACAAAGTTAAGTTTGGTGATACAGCGCAAGCGGAGACCGTTCGCAAAATGGTTGTTGCGATGTCCAAGGACATTCGAGTCCTGGTTATAAAGCTTGCCGACCGGTTACACAATGCTAGAACATGGGGTTTCGTACCAGAGGAAAAGGCTAGATCGAAGGCTCAAGAGACTTTAGAGATATATGCGCCTCTAGCTCACCGCCTAGGAATTAGCACTATCAAATGGGAGCTAGAAGATATTTCATTCTCCGTTTTGTACCCAAAGGTTTACGACGAGATTGTGAATCTGGTTAGACAACGCTCACCGAAACGAGAAGAGTTCATCCAATTAGTTATCTCTGCAATTGATGATGATCTCAAGGAAAACAAAGTCAAAGGTAAAGTCGCAGGAAGACCTAAACAGTACTATTCGATCTATCAAAAGATGGTTATCAGAGGTAGAGAATTCGATGACATTTATGACTTGGTAGGTATCCGTGTAATCGTTCCTGATGTGAGAGATTGTTACGCCATTTTGGGTTCAATACACGCAAGATGGAATCCAGTGCCAGGGCGTTTCAAGGACTACATCGCCATGCCTAAGTTCAATCTCTATCAGTCATTGCACACAACGGTTATCGGACCAAACGGCCGACCGGTTGAGATCCAGATCCGTACTCAGGAGATGCACAACAGAGCTGAATACGGTGTTGCTGCACATTGGAAATACAAGGAATCCGGAACTGATAGCAGGCTTAGCTCAGAAGATGACTTGGTATGGCTCAAACACTTGTCTGACTGGCAGCACGAAACTGCTGACCCATCTGAGTTCCTCGATGCTCTTCGTTTTGAAATCGGAGCTAAGGAAGTTTACGCTTTCACTCCAAAGGGTCGAGTCATTGGTCTTACTAAAGGCTCCACGCCAGTCGACTTCTCCTATGCCGTTCACACCGAGATTGGGCATCGCACTATGGGAGCTAAAGTCAACGGTCGTCTGGTTCCACTTGAGACTATTTTGCAGTCCGGTGACGTGGTTGAAATTCTCACTTCAAAGTCACAAGAAGCTGGCCCTAGCCAAGACTGGCTGCAGTTTGTAGCCTCACAGCGCGCCAAGTCGAAGATCAGAGCTTGGTTTACAGCAGAGCGTAAAGATGATTCAATCGAGCGAGGCAAAGACCTATTAGCTAAAGCACTTAGGAAGCAAAACGTTCCAATTCAACGTGCTTTGGCTGCTGACAGTCTCCTAAAGATAACCAGTGATTTGAGATACGCAGAAGCAGCAGATCTTTACGCAGCGATTGGTGATAGTCACTTGTCTGCTCAGTCAGTCGTTGAAAAGATGTCGGCTGCGTTATCTGCTGACGAGGATTCTGAAGAAGCCGTGTTCGAGTTACCTACTCACACTCAATCAATCCATAGAATCCGACACAGCGATTCAGGCGTGCTCGTTAGGGGAGACGCGGATGTGATGGTGAAATTGGCCCGATGCTGCACGCCAGTTCCTGGAGATGAGATTCTTGGTTTCATAACTCGTGCCACCGGTGTCTCCGTGCACAGAAGTGACTGCCGCAACGCTGATGATTTACGTTCGCAACCTGAGCGGTTGATTGAAGTTAGTTGGGTACCGAACAGTAAGAGCTTGTTCTTAGTTCAAATTCAAATAGAAGCATTAGACCGCGGTGGCTTGCTAAGCGATGTCACTAGAGTGCTTAGCGAGCACCATGTAAATATTCTCTCCGCCTCAGTATCTACGCGAGCTGACAGGGTAGCTCTCAGCAGATTTGTATTTGAGATGAGCAACCCCTCAGCACTCGAAGGACTATTGAACTCAGTGCGGCAGATAGATAACGTCTATGACGTTTATCGAGTGAAGAATGGTTAGCCGTTCGCGATAACTACGGCGAGCCAAGCTTTCTTGGTTTCTAACGCTTCAGTTGCCTTAGCAATCTTTCCTGCGTCATTCGATTGTTGAGCTTGAGCTAATTCAGTTTCCAATTTCGCAATTGAAGATTCCAATTGAGACCTAACCGAATTGGTGCGGTCAATGGTCGCAGGATCAGTCTTACGCCAGTTTTCCTGCTCAATACCCTTGATTTTTTGTTCAACAGCTTTGAGCCGGTCGTCAACTTTTCTAATTGAGTCGCGAGGAACCTTTCCAGCTTTTTCCCATCGAGCTTGGATGTTCTTCATTGCTGTCTTGGCAGAGTCCAAGTTCGATACATCAATCTTTTCGGCTTCATCAAGAAGTTCTAGCTTGATCTTGAGGTTTGCTGCAAAAGCGATGTTGTCTGATTCGACCTTTGCTGTTTTAGCAGCATAGATAGCGTCGCCGGCAGCTTTGAACTTAGCCCATAGCGAGTCATCAGCCTTTGTTTTAGTTTTAGGCAGGGTCTTCCATGCTGCAAGCAGGTCACGATAGGCAACCGCTGCGTCACCACCTTTTACAACCAGAGCTTCAGCTTTAGCGACTAGGTCAGATTTAGCATTCTTGCTTGCCTTAACAAGCGCGTCTTGGCTTGAAAAATAGGAACGCTTATGTGAATCGAAGGTGTTCCTAGCCTTAGAGAAACGATGCCAAAGGTCATCAGCGACTTTCTTTGAAACCTTTGCCGAGCTCTTTTGGAGAGCTTGCCAGGAGGTGAATAGCTCTAACATCTTGGCTGAGGCTACTTTGTAGTTAGTCTTCTGTGGATCTTGAGCTGCTATCTTTTCAGCTTGAAGCACTATCTCTTCACGCGCTATTAGCGCTGCTTTAACCTCTTCAGCGTGCTTCTCAACTGATTCTGCCAACAGTGAAGCAATGCCTTCTTGAACTGCAGTGACTCTCTCTCGTAATGACGCTAAGTCACCGATAGCCATCGGTTCTTTCAGATCTGCAATTATCTTCTCTGCTGACTTGTTGATGGATTTAGCATCAGCCTTAGCTTTGACTCGTTGCTCAAGTAGTCGAACTGATGCTGCTAGGTCGTCATATTTTTTCACGTATAGAGCTAATGCGTTCTCTGGAGATAGTTCTGGTTGTGAACCGATCAAGCGTTCTACGCCAGAATCGACGACATAGATGTTGCCATTATCATCGACTCGTCCGAAACCGGTTTCAACTAGTGACACTTTTATATCTCCCTGATCTATTTCTTATTTAACAGTAATGCTCTGAATGGTGGTCTTAGTCTTTGGTTTGCCATCGGATTTTCCACCGGCAACGCCATCATTAATAATTGAATCCAAAGAGCTCAGACCATTTGTAACTTCACCGAATACTGTGTAGCCGCCAACGACATCGTCTGGAATGTTTGAGTCTGCGTAAACGATAAAGAATTGGCTTCCCATAGAAACACCATTGTTAGATTGTCTTGCCATAGCAAGCCAACCCTTTTTGTATGTAGGGGTCTTGCCTTCTGCTGCCTTAGGAGCGTTCTCTATCGGACCCCATGAGTAACCTGGGCCGCCAGTTCCATCACCATTTGGATCGCCACACTGCAGCACGAAAATGCCAGATGTGGTTAGGCGATGACAGTTGTTTAGCTTGTAGAAACCGATATTTGAAAGGTCAACGAAGTTTGCAACAGCCTGCGGTGCTAGCTTTCCGTGAAGTGTGATGTCAAGTTTTTTGTTGTTGATAGTCATTGAGCCATTCCAGTCACGACATTCAGACAACGACGCATCTGGAACTGTTGCCCCAGTAGGTCTTCCACCCACCACAGGCGGAGTTGTTTGAGTAATACAAGCTGTTGGTGAGATACCAGGACCGAAATTGAAGTAAACAAGTTGGGAGACAAGCGCGAAAACAAAGACCGCTGAGGTGACAATAATGGCCAACCTATTGTCTTTAGCCCGCACTGCTATGCGATGGTCTGCTACGTTCTGCTTTGCCTCAAAGCTCTTCAAGCTCTTCTTTGCCGCAGCTTCTAAGTTGTTGTTCTTTTTCTTAGCCAATTCAGCCTCCATTTAGGGTACAGATTGATTTTAGAGTAGTTCCAAGAGGGTTTAACCTTAGAGAGTGAATACTGAAGGACTTTTTGACTACCCGGTGGGGATGCCACTTGCTGCACGCATGAGGCCAACCTCTTTGGCTCAGTTCCATGGGCAGGCGCACATAATCGCCGATCAAGGACCTTTAGCTGCTTATTCGTCCGAGTTAGGCAATAGTGCACTGCCTTCAATTCTGCTTTACGGCCCTCCTGGAACAGGAAAGACCACTTTGGCAAGAATTCTTTCCAATATGAGCAGAAGACGGCTAATCGAAGTTAGTGCTATCAATTCAACCGTGAAAGATCTTCGCTCGGCAATCGACCTGTCCATAGCCACGATTGATAGAGGTGGTCAAGCCTCGATTGTTTTCATCGATGAGATTCATCGTTTCTCTAAAGTCCAGCAGGAAGCTGTGCTCCAGGCTGTCGAGACTGGGCAAATAGTTCTAATCGGTGCAACAACAGAGAACCCGTTGTTTGCATTGACTTCCGCAATTATGTCTAGGGTTGCTCTGTTTAGGCTGGTGGAACTAGATGATGCAGATTTGGTAGCTATCTTGGATAGAGCTCTTGTTGATGAACGTGGGCTAAACGCGAAATACCAGGCCTCTTCTGGAGTACTAGCCGAGATTGCGCGTCTTGCTGGTGGTGACGCTAGAAAAGCCCTCACCATACTCGAAACCATCACGGTGAATGTAAACCGAGAGAGCCTAACTGAGCTAACCCTTGAGGCAGTAAGAGTCAGCATGCCAACTGCGCTAGCTAGGTATGACGCCACAGGGGATCAGCATTACGACATCATCAGCGCTTTTATCAAATCGGTCCGTGGATCGGACCCTGATGCTGCTTTGCATTGGTTAGCCAGAATGATTGAAGGTGGAGAAGACCCCCGCTTTATCGCCAGAAGGCTTGTTATCTTGGCGGCAGAGGACATTGGTTTAGCAGACCCATCAGCGCTTGGTCTAGCTAACGCCACCATGAATGTTGTCGCTCAAATAGGCATGCCAGAAGGTCGAATTCCACTTGCTTCAACCACTATTTACCTTGCCTTAGCGCCTAAATCCAACTCCGCATACAAAGCCATTGATTTGGCACTTACTGAGGTCAGAGCGGGATTTACCCCAACTGTTCCGGCTCATCTCAGATCCTCCAACATCGAAGATGACCGAATTGGCTATGAGTATCCACACGACCTGCCTTCCGGTGTCTCCAGTCAGCATTACCTACCAGAAGATAGCTCAGCTAAGAGTTACTACAAGCCGAAAGCTTCAGGTTATGAGAACACTTTGCTTGAACGGTTAGCCAAATTGCTTCATCTTCTAGGTAAGTCCTAGCAATAGGTAGTGGCATCTGATGCCCTCTCACTGCTAAGATTGACAGGTTGCCGACCAAGTGATGCTCCTGGCTGCGAGCGTACTAAACGGTGTGTGAATCTTATTTAGCCAAGATGCACCAGGCGCAAAAATTTTATTTGTAAGCATTCTTTGAAAGGAATACGTGTCTAAAACCACACGCACAAGAAGCAAGACTCGTTTGTCTCGCGCATTGGGCATTGCCCTAACCCCAAAAGCAGCAAAGTACATGGAAAAGCGTCCATACGCTCCAGGTCAGCACGGTCGCACCAAGCGTAAGACCGATAGCGACTTCGCAGTTCGTCTTCGTGAGAAGCAGCGTCTTCGCGCACAGTACGGTATTCGTGAAGCACAGCTTCGCAAGACCTTTAACGATGCAAAGCGTACCGAAGGTCTAACTGGTGAAAACCTAGTGGAGCTTTTGGAAATGCGTCTTGACGCACTTGTGCATCGCGCAGGCTTTGCTCGCACCATGGCCCAAGCTCGTCAGATGGTTGTGCACCGTCACATTTTGATTGATGGTCTTCGTGTTGACCGCCCTTCAGCTCGTGTCAAGGTTGGTCAGATGATCCACGTTTCACCTAAGAGTGAAGTTACCGAGCCTTTCCAGGTTGCAGCTGCTGGTGGACACGTTGATGTGCTACCTCCAGTTCCTGGTTACCTATCTGTTGAACTTGACAAGCTTCAGGCTGTTCTAGTTCGTCGCCCTAAGCGTGCTGAAGTTCCAGTCACTTGTGAAGTTCAGCTTGTGGTTGAGTACTACGCTGCTCGCTAAGGTTTAGGCTCAAATCATGAATGGTGCAGATTTAGCGGCAATCATAAGTGCAGGCGCTTTTGCTGTTTTAGTAATAGCACTCGTGCTTGTCTTGTTGAAGCTTGCAAGGCTAATTGACGCTGCTTCTGCAACTATTCGTGACACCGGCGATTCATTGATTCCATTATTGGATGAGCTAACTGAGACTACTAAGTCGACCAACAAGCAGCTTGAGAAGATTGATGTCATTACCGATAACGTGGTTGACGCTACCTCGAACTTGGCATCGTTGATCAACTCTTTCACAACTACTATTGGTGGACCACTGCTACGTGTTGGCGAAATAGTCAAAGGTGTTACTGGGCTTCTAGGTAAGAAGAAGAAATAGCCATGCGTAAAACCGCTGTATTGATTGCGGGTATCGCAATAGGCGTTTATCTAGCAAGACAAATTGAAGCTAATCCTGAAGCCAAGAAGGCCTTAGATCAAGCTGGCGAGAAGATAAAGACTTTCGCTAACGCTGTCTCAGATGGCTACCGAGAGCAAGAAGCTCAGTCAGCTAAGCCGGCTGCTACGAAACGTAAGAGTTAGCAATGAAGACAGCCGAAATAAGCAATCGTTGGCTGAAGTTCTTTGAAAGCAAAGATCACGTCATAGTTCCTAGTGCTTCGCTTATTAGTGAAGACCCTTCATTACTTTTCACAGTTGCGGGCATGGTTCCCTTTATTCCATATATGACTGGTCTAATCCCAGCTCCATACGCCAGAGCAACCAGCGTTCAGAAGTGTGTTCGAACACTAGACATCGAAGAAGTTGGTAAAACCACTCGTCACGGCACCTTTTTCCAGATGAATGGAAACTTCTCGTTCGGTGATTACTTCAAGCGTGAGGCAATCTCTTACGCATGGGAATTCTTGACCAAGGATGTTGCCGATGGAGGGTTGGGATTTGATAAAGAGTTACTTTGGGTAACCGTATACAAAGACGATGAAGAATCAATTGCTATCTGGCGTGAAGAAGCGGACATTCCGCTAGCTCGAATTCAAAAGCGTGGCATGAAGGATAACTACTGGTCTACTGGTCAACCAGGTCCTGCTGGACCTTGTTCAGAAATCTATTTCGATAGAGGTCCTGCTTACGGTATTGAAGGCGGTCCTGAAGCCGACGAAGATCGTTACATCGAGATTTGGAATCTTGTGTTCATGCAATATGAACGAGGAGTTGGCGGCGGCAAAGAAGACTTTGAGATTCTTGGGGAACTACCTAAGAAGAACATTGATACTGGCATGGGATTAGAGCGAGTTGCTTTTCTGCTGCAAGGTGTTGAGAACCTCTACGAGATTGACCAAGTACGGCCAGTACTAGATTTAGCTGCAGATCTGGCTGGTAAAACCTACGGTGCAGATGAAACTGATGATGTTCGACTTCGTGTTGTTGCAGATCACGTCAGAAGTGCTTTGATGCTTATCGGTGATGGAGTAAGTCCTGGTAATGATGGTCGTGGCTATGTGCTTCGAAGACTATTGCGGAGAACAGTTCGTGCCATGCGTCTACTGGGAGTAAACGAACCCGTATTCACTCAGCTTTTCCTAGCTTCCAAAAATGCGATGGTTGATGCTTACCCTGAGCTTGAAAATGAATACACCAGGATTGCATCTACTGTAAAGGCTGAAGAAGAGGCGTTTCTTAGAACTCTGGTATCTGGCACAACTGTTTTAGAGACTGCTATCTCTGATGCCAAGAGTGCTGGAGCGAAAGATCTCTCCGGTGAAACAAGCTTCTTGCTCCACGACACTTATGGATTCCCAATTGATTTGACGCTTGAGATTGCAGAAGAGAATGGTCTTTCAGTAGACAGAGACTCTTTCACCGCTCTAATGCTTGAACAGAAGACCAGAGCTAAAGCTGATGCCAAGGCGAAGAAGGCTGGTGGAACTGA